>NZ_JAOQKI010000004.1:0-171845 GCF_025567465.1 Roseburia amylophila | reverse complement strand
TAAACCGCCTTCAGCCCTTTATTTTCAAGGCTTGAAAGCGGTTTTCATCAACACATTTTGTCCTATAACTCGTTTTTTACTTTACAGGAAAGCAATTTCCTGTAAAAAAAGACCTCTTTCCCAATTTAGAGAATGAGGTCTTTACTATGTCATCATTATTTCTGAAAGAAAAATGACTGATGTCTTTTTAAATTCAACTCACGATAATTCATAATCTGCTCTGTACTTCCGATAAATAACATTCCATCTTTTGCCAAAGAATCATAGAACTTGCGATAAATCTCGTCTTTTGCTTCTTCTGTAAAATAAATTACTACATTTCTGCAGACAATCAAATGACAACCTGATGGATATGGATCCCGCAAAAGATTATGTTCCCGAAATTCTACATGCTTTTTGATTTCATCGGAAATCTTATAGGATTTTCCTACCTGTGTAAAATACTTACGCTTCAAATCATCCGGTACAGATTCAATGCTCTTTTCGTTATAAAGTCCAACTCTTGCTTTCTCAAGTACCTGTTTATCAATATCAGTAGCAATTATATGTATCTGGTTCAGCGGAACATGCTTTGATAAAGCCATTACAAGAGAGTATGGCTCATCTCCGGTAGAACACGCTGCACTCCAGATTTTCAAATTGCTGCCAAACTGTTTTATAAGTGCCGGGAAAACCTCTTCGTCCAAAAACTTCCACTGTTCCGGGTTCCGGTAAAATTCCGAAACATTAATAGTCAGGAAATTAATAAACTGGTCAAACTTCTCTTTATCTGTATGAAGCAGATGTACATACTCATCATAGGACTGAGCCTTATTCTTTACCAAAAGGCTGTCAATCCTACGACGCATCTGTTTCTCTTTGTAAGCATTTAAGTCAATCGTGGTCATTGCATATATATCTTTTTTAAACTTTTCATAGCCTTCAAACATATATGCTACCTCCAACCTTATTATTCTTCTGTAGGAACTTCTTCTGTATCAGCTTCCTCTTCTGGCAGAAGTGCTTTCATGCTTAAGCTGATTTTCTTGTCTTCTTCATTAAAGTCAACTACTTTAGCTTCTACTTTCTGACCTACTTTTAATACATCAGAAGGTTTCTCAACATGCTCTTTAGAAATCTGGGATACATGAAGTAATGCATCTACTCCAGGAGCTAATTCTACGAACGCACCAAAGTCTGTCATTCTTGCAACAACACCTGTTACCACATTACCTACTGCATATTTCTCTGCAGCATTATTCCAAGGATTCTCATCCTCAAATTTCATGCTCAGTGCAATCTTACTCTCATTGATATCTTTGATGAATACTTTTACAGTATCGCCAACTTTGAATACTTTCTTAGGACTTTCAACACGTCCCCAGGACATTTCAGAAATATGTAACAGTCCGTCTGCTCCACCAAGGTCGATGAATGCGCCAAAGTCTGTTACGTTCTTTACTGTACCTTCTACAACATCACCAACATGGATTCTCTCCATGAGTTCTTTCTGTTTTTCAGCTTTCTCTGCTACTAAAAGCTGTTTTCTGTCACCGATAATTCTTCTCTTTCTTGGGTTGAACTCAGTGATTACAAATGAAATTTCCTGTCCTTCATACTTAGATAAATCTTTCTCGTAAGTATCTGATACAAGGCTTGCAGGAATAAATACTCTTGCTTCGTCAACTACAACACTTAATCCACCGGATAATACCTGTGTAACCTTTGCGGTAAGCACTTCCTGATTGTTGAATGCTTCCTCCAAACGCTTGCTTCCTTTTTCAGCAGCAAGACGTTTGTAAGTAAGAAGTACCTGTCCCTCTCCATCATTTACCTTTAAAACTTTGGCTTCCATAGTGTCACCTACGGATACAACGGTGGTCAGGTCTACATTTGCTTCGTTCGTATATTCATTACGTGTAATAATTCCGTCTGACTTATATCCAATATTAAGGATGATCTCATCTGGCTTAACACCGATAACGACGCCTTCGACTACCTCTCCATTTCTTATTGTTTTAAAAGATTCTTCCAACATTTGTTCAAAACTCATTTCTGACATTATTTTGAACCTCCTCAATAATTTTATTTGGGGTAGATGCCCCTGCGGTAATACCTACGTTATCAATGGTCCGAAGTACTGCCGGATCCAAATCATCTATGGTTTGTATATAGTAAGTATTTGCACATTCGTTTTTACATATTTCAAATAACTTCTGTGTGTTGGAACTGCTCTTCCCACCAACCACAATCATCGCTTCAACTTCTTTTGCCAAAGCCCTCGACTGGGTCTGCCGCTCTTCCGTTGCATTACAGATTGTATTTAAAACAATTATATCATAACCTTTTTTATTTATAATTTCAACTAATTCTTGAAATTTATTGTAGTTAAATGTCGTTTGTGATACGATACAAACCTTTTTTCCTGCTGAAACCCGGAAATTTTCTGCTGCTTCCCTCGTTCCAATTACCGTAATTTCCTCTTCATTTCCCCATCCACGGATTCCTTCTACCTCCGGATGGCTGGCATTTCCGATAATTACAACATGATAACCGGCATCTCCATATTCCCGTACATGACGATGTATCTTCTTTACAAAAGGACAGGTGGCATCCACGATATGGTAACCGGCATTTTCTAATGTCTGATATATTTTTTCGCCTACACCATGGGAACGGATGACGATGGTTCCTTTTTCTGATTCTTCTATTTCTGAAATATCATGGATTACGGTTACGCCCTTTGCCTCTAAATCCTTTACCACTTCTTCATTATGAATAATCGGTCCGTAAGTATAAATCGGGTCTTTTATTCCATCCTTTGTTTCATCGTTTGTTTCAAGCTGTGCATAAACCATATCTACTGCACGCTTTACGCCAAAGCAGAAACCTGCACTTTTTGCAACTCTGACATTTTTCATATTAACATTTTTCCCTATAAATATTTTTGATGGTTTCTACCACTTCTTCAATTCCCATATCCGAAGAATCTACAAGAATGGCATCTTCTGCCTGCTTTAATGGTGAAATCTCCCGATGCATATCCTGATAATCACGGTCCGCAATATCTTTTTTAATCACTTCCAAGTCACAGGCAGCACCTTTTTCCAGCAATTCCTGATATCTTCTCTCGGCTCTTGTTTCAACACTTGCAGTAAGATAAATCTTTACCTGGGCATTCGGCAGCACACAGGTTCCGATATCTCTTCCATCCATGATAACATCTTTATCTGCTGCAAGCTTCTGCTGTAATTCAACCAGTTTTTTGCGGACTTCCTTATAAACACTGGTGGCAGATGCCATTTTTCCAACTTCTTCTTTCCGGATTTCTTTGCTGACATTCTCACCGTTTAAAAGCACCTGCTGTTCTCCATTCTCATAGGCAATAGATACTTCCACGGTTTTACAGGCATCTGAAATTGCTGCCTCATCTTCCTTTGCAATGTCATTTCTCATAAAATACAATGCCATACTCCGATACATGGCTCCTGTATCTACATATATAAAAGAAAGTTCCTTTGCAAGCTGTTTTGCTATAGTGCTTTTTCCGGCTCCTGCCGGTCCGTCGATTGCTATATTAAAGCTCATTTCTCATCCTCCGATTTTTCTGCTTTTTTATTCTCTTTATTCATTTCCAATGCTGCTTCCTGCCAGATATCCGGTAGACCAGGCAATCTGCAGATTAAAGCCGCCGGTAAATGCATCCAAATCCAATACCTCTCCGGCAAAATAAAGATGCTTTGTTAATTTTGATTCCATGGTCGATGGATTTACTTCTTTTACAGAAACACCGCCCTTTGTAATAATGGCTTCCGAAAAGCCCCGTAAACCAGTCAGTGTAACCGGGAACTTCTTTGTCAAGTCCACCAGTCGCTGCCGTTCCTCTTTGGTTACTTCATTGACACGCTTTTCTGCTGGAATCTTAGCAAGTCTTAAAATAATCGGCAGGAATTTGGACGGATATAATTTTTCAATTCCATGAATCACCTGCCGGTTCTTTGCCTCTTCAAAGTCCCTTAAAATTCTATGATCTAACTGTTCTTCTGAAAGTGCGGGTTTCCAGTCAATGTATAATTGCAACGGCTGTTTTCTTACCGCATCATTTACCACACTGCTGGCGCTTAACATCAGAGGTCCACTTACGCCAAAATGGGTAAATAACATTTCTCCAAAAGCTTCATACAAAAGCTTTTTGCCCTGATAAATGCTTGCCTTTACATTTTTCAACGATAGCCCCTGCAATTCTTTGACATATTCCTCTTCTGCATTAAAAGGCACAAGGGATGGACTGCAGGTTTTTATGGTATGTCCGCAGGCTTCTGCGAAACGATAACCATCCCCGGTAGAACCGGTAGATGCATAAGAACAGCCGCCTGTTGCAATAACTACTGCATCTGCCGGCATTTTCTTTCCCTCTGCAGTAATTACTCCATGTACACAATTCTCCGATACCATAAGCTTTTCTACCGCTGTATGATACATAATCTTTACTTTATGTGCATCCAGGGAGCGTTTTAAGGCTGCAATGACATCCGATGAATGGTCTGATACCGGAAATACGCGGTTTCCCCGCTCCACCTTTACCGGTGTACCATTCTGTTCAAAGAAATCCATGACCCGGAAATTGTCATAAGAATAGATTGCGCTGTATAAGAACTTGGAATTCCTTGGAATGTTTGAAAATAGTTCTTCCGTATCACATGCATTGGTAAGGTTACATCTTCCTTTTCCGGTAATGAATAATTTTTTCCCGATTTTCTCATTGCGTTCTAACAATACGACTTGATGTCCCTGCTCTGCCGCAGCGATTGCTGCAAAACAGCCCGCCGGTCCACCGCCGATTACAAGTACCTTACTCATCTGCATCTCCTAATTTGGCATATCTCATTTTGATTTTATCATCAATATAATTAATTTCATCATTTTCATATACCTGGTATTCATTCCAGATATCCTCCAAGGTCTCCAATGTCTTGGCAACCTCACCCTGCTTCTTCATACACAGAGCAACAATCAGTGCATTGATAACACTAAGCGGTGCCACCAGAGAATCCACAATAGATGCCATATCACTTCTTGCAATCAGATTACAGGAAGAATATAAATTCATTGGGGAATGCACACTATCTGTTAATGTAATTACTTTTGCATTCCGGTTATTGGCAAATTCCATTGCCTTTAAGGTACGCATGGAATATCTTGGAAAGCTGATTCCGATAATGACATCATCCTTACTGATTCGCACCATCTGTTCAAATAATTCACTGGAATTATTGGTCTGAAGCAATGTCACATTTTCAAACATCAGATTAAAGTAAAACGCCATAAAAGCTGCCAGTGGA
Organism: Roseburia amylophila; assembly: GCF_025567465.1. Taxonomy (NCBI): domain Bacteria; kingdom Bacillati; phylum Bacillota; class Clostridia; order Lachnospirales; family Lachnospiraceae; genus Roseburia; species Roseburia amylophila. Next base: position 166,524 of record NZ_JAOQKI010000004.1, on the reverse strand, counting down.
GCGCAGCTTCGTATTCCAACAATATAAATATGTTTTGCTTTGATAATGGTATCTACTGCCAGTTCAAAAGCATGTTCATCAATATGTTCCAAGGTATCCTTAATTTTCTCCTGATCCGACTGCAATACCGTTTCTAATATATGCGACTGGCTGATTCTTCCATAAGTCACTTCCATACGCTGAATGGAGTTGAGCTTATTCCGAACCATCTCTTCTAAAGCCTTTTGAAATTCCGGATAACCCTTATAGCCTAAATGTGTAGCAAATCGTACTACAGTCGATTCGCTCACACCTACTACCTGTCCCATTTTTGCTGCCGTAAGAAATACAGCCTTATCATAATTATCCGTAATATAGGTTGCTAATATTTTCTGTCCTTTGCTTAAACTTCCATAACATTCGTTGATTCGACTGGTCAAATCATTGGTATTCCCATTCATAGTTCCTTCTTCTCGATTCTACAAAAAATTTGCATTTTTTATGTCATTTCAACATTTTTTTGCAGGATTTTTGTCAGTTTCCATGTCGTCTGGCAATTTCCTGCTTCTGCTTGGAGGCGACATAAGTCCCCAAGTCGAGATTTGCCTGCTTTACCTTACATCCTACAATCACTTTCGTTTCATCTACCGGCTCCTGACGAACAGCAGTACCGGTTAACTGTACCTTAAGCCTGCTTGCTTTATCTTCAAACGTCAAATGAAACGGTCCCATGGAAAGATAATTCATATCCGGCATCCCCACAAATGACACTCCGGTAGCACTGATATCTTTCACAATCACAGAATGATTTGCTCTAGTGCTGTCAATGGATAACGTTCCATCCAGTCCCAGATACTGGCGGTATGCCTGTCTGCGGTTCCATTTCATTCCATCACGCTTGCATACAATTGCATGATATTTTTCTTTTCCTGCCTGGACGGTCTGCATTCTGCACCCCTCCCATATCAGCGGTTTGATTCCATCTTCCATATAAATTACACTGATATGTACCTTATCTCCGGAAAAATTAATAATTTTTCCATCATAACGTATTGGCTCGATTAATAAAATACCTTCTTTTCCAAAAGCAACTGTACTATCATATTCTGCTGAAGCATTCTCCACTTTCACCAGCACCTGCACCGGCTCCCCTGTCCCCAATTCATACAGTTTCATTGTCCTTCACCTTTTCCCTCTCCAAATACCGTGAAAGAACTGCCACAATATTTTCAAATGCTTTGCAATTAAATTTGTCTACCCCATGACAAATCATGACTTCATCATAGCAATCTTTTGTCCTCTTGTCCATAGAATTTTTATGTAATTCTGATATTCCATTATAGCCATCAAAAAGGAAAACAGCTACAGACATATTTGTCTGTAGCCGCCTCTTTACTGCTATAGATAGCAAGGTATCCTATACCGGATATGCTCCGTTCTTTGTATCTGCAATTGTTGTATCAACTTTCGTCTGCTGTGCCTGACGATATTTGAAGAACTCAGTAGCAACCTGCGGGAATAATGCATAGGATAATACATCTTCATCCTGCTGTTTGTACTGTTTCATTTCAGCTTCAATCTTATCTAATTCAGGCTCAAGTAAGTCTGCCGGACGGCAGGTAATTGCCTTATCTTTGTCAGCACCGAGAACCTTATCCACAACTTCCGGATTGAAAGGTTTTACAGTCTGACCATATTTTCCAAGAAGAATATCCTTGGTCTCTTTGGTAGCAACTTTGTAACGCTCACCCATTAATACGTTAAATACAGCCTGTGTACCAACAATCTGGGAAGAAGGTGTAACAAGTGGTGGCTCACCAAGGTCTTTACGAACACGAGGTACTTCAGCCAGTACTTCTTCGTATTTATCTTCCTGTCCCTGCTCTTTTAACTGGGAAATCAGGTTGGATAACATTCCACCCGGTACCTGATATAATAAAGTCTTAATATTAACACCAAGTACCTTTGGATTCATCAGACCGCTGTCTAATGCTTCCTCACGCATTGGGCGGAAGTAATCAGCGATTTCAGCCAGTTTGTTCTGGTCAAGACCGGTATCATACTGTGTTCCCTTGAATGCTTCTACCATAACTTCGGTCGCAGGCTGGCTGGTACCAAGTGCAAATGGTGACATTGCAGTATCGATAATATCACATCCAGCTTCTACAGCTTTCATGTATGTCATGGAAGCTACACCGGAAGTATAATGTGTATGCAGTTCGATTGGAAGGCTGGTCGAAGATTTCAGAGCCTGAATCAGTTCGGTTGCTTTCTGAGGAACTAAAAGTCCTGCCATATCCTTAATACATAAGGAATCAGCACCCATGCCTTCTACTCTCTTTGCCATTTCCATCCAGTAATCCAAGGTATAAGCATCTCCTAATGTATAGGATAATGCAACCTGAGCATGTCCTTTTTCTTTGTTACATGCTGTTACTGCTGTCTGAAGGTTACGAACATCATTTAAGCAGTCAAAAATACGGATAATATCAATTCCGTTTGCAATAGATTTCTGTACGAAATACTCAACCACATCATCTGCATATGGACGATATCCCAAGATATTCTGTCCACGGAACAGCATCTGAAGTTTAGTTTTCTTAAATCCATCTCTTAATTTACGAAGTCTCTCCCATGGATCTTCTTTTAAGAAACGAAGGCAGGCATCAAATGTTGCTCCACCCCAGCACTCTACTGCATAATATCCAACTTCATCCATTTTCGGGATAATTGGAAGCATCTGTTCTGTTGTCATTCTGGTTGCAATCAGAGACTGATGTGCATCACGAAGAACAGTTTCTGTAATTTTTAAAGGTTTTTTCATTTCTTCTGACATTTCTATCCTCCTATATACCAAAGATTGCCATAAATACACCGGCAGCTACTGCTGTACCGATAACGCCGGCAACGTTTGGTCCCATTGCATGCATAAGTAAAAAGTTTGTCGGGTCTTCTTCTGCACCAACCTTCTGCGATACACGCGCAGCCATAGGCACGGCGGAAACTCCGGCAGAACCAATCAACGGATTAATTTTTCCTTTGGTAATCCAGCAAAGCAGTTTTCCAAAGAGGACTCCGGCTGCAGTACCAAACATAAATGCAATCAGTCCAAGAGCAACAATCTTAAGTGTGCTGAAATTTAAGAATGCTTCTGCACTGGTAGATGCACCAACGGAAGTACCCAGAAGAATAACTACGATATACATCAAAGCATTGGATGCTGTATCTGTAAGCTGTCTGACTACACCAGACTCACGGAAGAGGTTACCAAGCATAAGCATACCAACCAACGGAGCGGTTGTCGGAAGAATCAGACATACAATTGTAGTAACTACGATTGGGAACAAAATCTTCTCCAGTTTGGATACCGGACGAAGGTTCTCCATCTTGATTGCACGTTCTTTCTTTGTTGTAAACAGTTTCATAATTGGCGGCTGAATAATCGGAACCAGAGACATATAAGAATATGCTGCCACCGCAATCGGTCCCATCAATGCAGCCTGTCCTAATTTACCGGCAAGGAAGATAGAGGTAGGACCATCTGCTCCACCGATAATAGATACGGCTGCTGCTCCCTTGTCATTGAATCCCATCAGAATTGCAAGCAGGTAAGCTCCAAAAATACCGAACTGTGCTGCTGCTCCTAAAAGGAAGCTGATTGGGTTTGCAATCAAAGGGCCAAAGTCTGTCATCGCACCAACTCCAAGGAAAATCAGAGAAGGTAAGATTGACCACTCATCCAGAGTATAGAAATAATAAAGTAAACCACCGACACCATTGCTGGTCTCTTCCGGACTTGCAATAATGTCCGGATAAATGTTAACCAGAAGCATACCAAATGCAATCGGAACCAGAAGAAGAGGTTCATAACCTTTCTTGATTGCCAGATATAAGAATACGCAGGCAATTACAATCATAAGGTAGTTACCCCAGGTCAGGTTAAAGAATGCAGTCTGATGCAGGAGGTTACTCATTGTGTCTCCAACATAACTTAACATAATTTTCCTCCTAGTTGTTCATTGTAGCAAGTAATGCTCCTGCTTCTACGCTGTCACCAACTGCAACTTCGATGCTTGCAACTGTTCCGTCTTCCGGTGCAACAACAGGAGTCTCCATTTTCATAATTTCAAGAATCAGAACTGCATCACCTTTCTTTACTGCTGTTCCAGGCTGAGCCTCAATCTTGAATACTTTTCCGGCTGCTCCGGCTTCAATCTTAATGCTTCCTGCTCCGGCTGCTGCCTTAGGTGCTGCTGCTTTTGCTGCAGGAGCTGCTGCCTTTCTTGGTGCAGCTACAGGTGCAGATGCTCCGTTCTCTTCTACGGTAACATCATAAACATTTCCATTTACTGTAATTGTATAGTTTTTCATCTTTATATCCTCCTAATTATTCTTCAAACTATCTTCTCTTAATGGAACGTACTACAAATCCATCTGTAGAACTTCCTGTTGCTGCCGCAATTGCAGCAGAGATAACTGCAACAAGTTCCAAATCATCCTGAACCAGTTCTTCTTTCTGAGCAATCTGTTCTACTACTTTATCTTCTTTTGCAGCAGTTGCATCAGCCGCATTCTTTTTCTTATTCTGTAAATAAGGAATAATGCGGAATGCATAAATAATAATACTGATTAAAATTAAGATTACAAATACGGTACCCATGCCCATAAGTGTATTCATTCCGGCTTTGCCCATTTTCTCGCCAAGTGAATATACCTTGTCAAATGTCATACTGGTAAGTTCCGGTGTGTCTGTAGTTGTATCAAATACAACAGTAAAACTCAAATCACGGTTGGTATAATTCAATATCTGTTCCATTACCATTGTCTTATTTGACTCTGTCATGGTAAAGTCACCAAATCCCTGGAAGTCTCCTTCGTCAGCAACAGCTTCTTTCCAACTGCTATAGAAGTTGTAGTTTACTGCATCGCTCTTCTCTGAAATGGAAGAAAGAGCATTATCAATATCAGCTTCTGACACAGTAGTCATCTGCTGTGCTGTCTGCTGTACTGTATCCTTCCACTGGTCATAGGTGCCTCCATTGAATGTTATTGAAGTCTGATCTGTCTTACCACAGGCCGTAACAGAAAATGCAAGCAGACAAACACATACAAGCATCCACAATTTTTTCTTCATAAGATTCACCTTTCTATTTTGTTCCATGTTTCTTATATGGAGTATCCATACGTTTTGTAAACAGCATTTCAAAAGCTGCTACAAGATATTTTCTGGTATCAGCAGGCTCAATAATCAAGTCTACATATCCTCTCTTAGCTGCAGTTACAACGTTAGACTGTAATGCCTCATATTCTTTTGCTTTCTCAGCAAGCTTGTCCGCATCAGCGTCTGTATACATAATCTCTGCTGCAAGACGTGCATCCATCATACCGGTCTTAACATCCGGCCATGCGTATACAAGGTCAGCACCGATTGCTTTGGAGTTCATCATTACTGCTGCACTTCCGTAAGCATTACCGGTAAGCAGGCTAACCTTAGGAACGGTAGCATTTGCAAATGCATATGTAAGTTTAGCCAGAGCTTTTGCAAGTCTTCTTTCGCTGCATTTTGTTGCTGTAAATCCAGCCACATTGGTAAGAGATAATACAGGAATATCAAATGCATCACAGAACTGGATGAATTCAGAAGCTTTTTCACAGCCTTTTGCACAAAGTGCTGCATCATGCTCTGCGACTTTCTTTCCTTCTTCATCATATTCTTCTGTGCAGTTAGCAACAGCACCGATAGTCAGTCCGTTTAACTGGATGAATCCGGTTACCATGCTCTTTGCATAATCCTTCTTTGTCTCTAAGAAATTATGATTATCAGAAATCTCGCTTAATACGAAACGAGGATCGCCTTTCATGGTATCTACATTTTCGCATGCACGGTTCAAATCATCTTCACAGTCTTCCATATAACCATTCTCTGTGTTATCTGCCGGAAGCATGCAGACCAGTTCACGAATCTGTGCAAAGATTTCTTCTTCAGAACCTGCCATATCAATGACGCCGGTCTCTGTGCTCTGGAAATCTGCAGAAGAAGTATCACATTTTCCAACGTAATTTCCTTCGATTGCGTTTGGTGCATTTACAAACATTTTTGCTTTATCAGCTTCCATATATGCAAAATCACATAATCCAGGTACTACAGTAAGTCCGCCGCCACAGTTGCCAAATACAGCACAAATCTGTGGAATTACTCCGGATGCCATAACCTGTTTTTCATAAATCATTCCTAATGCATTCAAAGCATCTACTGATTCCTGAAGACGAACTCCGGCACAATCCAAAAGTCCGATTACCGGCGCACCCATCTTCATTGCTCTGTCATAAACAGCTGCAATTTTCTTTGCATGCATCTCGCCAATTGTTCCATTTAATACGGAAGAATCCTGACTGTAGACAAATACCAGATTACCATCAATCAGACCATGTCCGGTAATGACACCATCTGATGGCGTAGCTTCATCTGCCAGATTAAAATCCGTATTTCTTGCGGTTACCAGAGAACCGATTTCCATAAAGCTGTTTTCATCCAGCAAACGGCAAATTCTCTGTTCTGCTAAGTTATTACTTCTGTTGCTCATCTCTTAGTCCTCCATCTATTTTAGAAAAATAAAATTTTTCGCTAGGGTAATTGTAGTACATTGACCAAAACTTTTCAATAGCAAATTGTTAATTTTTTCACAGATTTTACATATCGCATTTTATGGCTGATTTTCTGACTTTATAAAGAAAAAAGGTCAACCATTCTGAGGCAGCTGTAGCGGTAATCCCATGCCGGAACACTGTCTTTTAAGACAAGTTCTTCCTCTCTCACCACCTGCCCGTTCAGTATATACTTAAGGGTTCCAACAGTAGTTCCTGCTTCCACCGGAGCCTCAAGTCTCTGCTTTCTCTCCAATTTAAATTCAATGGATTCATCCTTACGAAGCAGTATATTTTCTATCTGTTTTTCCTCTGTCCTGTTCTGAACCTCTGTCATCTTAATTCTGCTATAGCCTTCTGTCTTTGCCCCACTTATCTCAAGGGGACATTCTGCTTCCTTGGGAATTTCCAACTCCAGAAGATTTACCTTTTCAAATGAATCAATTCCATACTGCATCAACTGTTTTGTGTCTGACCATTTATAATTCTTATTGTTTGGCCAGCCGCAGCCTAAAAGTGCCACCACATAGGTACGGTCATCCCGCCGCAATGCTCCCACATAACAGTATCCGGCATTGCCCGTAAAACCGGTTTTACCACTGATTGCTCCGTCCATCATCGTAAGGAAACGGTTGTGATTATTGCAGCTGTAGTTTCGTGTTCCTTCTATATTAGAAAAGGAATAGGACGGTGTCTGCGTAATTTCAAGAAAAGTCTCTTTCATGGGAGACTCCTTGATGCAATAGCTCATAATCCGGGCAAGGTCGGCTGCTGTCGTTCCATGGAATCCGTTTTCATCTTCCTTATCCAGTCCGTTTGGCGTAATGAAATAGGTATCCATGCAGCCAAGCTCCGCCGCCTTCTCATTCATCAAGCCAGCAAATGCCTCCACACTTCCTGCCACATGTTCCGCAATTGCCACTGCCGAATCATTGTGGGATTCTAACATCAGAGAGAAACAAAGGTCTTTTAATAAAAACTGTTCCCCACTTGCTCCATTCAGCTGCACATCCGGCTGGGAGGCTGCATAATCAGAAAATGTAACCACGTTATTTAAATCTGCATGCTCTAAGGTTACAATCAATGTCATAATCTTTGTCGTACTGGCATTTGCCCGGCGCACATCCTCTTCTTTTCCAAACAAAATACGCCCTGAATCCGCATCCATTAAGCATGCAGACAGCGCGTACAAATTCTTTGGTTCTTCGATTTCTATTTCATTTTCTTCCTGCGTTTCATCCGGATTATCCTGTGGCAGCGGTTCTGCCGGAATATGATTGGAACTAAAAAATATAAAAAGCAGAGATAATGCTGTCATTTTCTTCCACCGTCTCTTTTTCATGACCGCTCCGAAATACATTTTCTCTGCATTCTATTCATTTCTTTCTATGATTATACTCCCGCTTACTACATTCCCTGTTGCTATACTTCAAGCTTCATTTCTGCTTCCTGTTCAGCCTGATGTTTGAATTCTTCCACCTGGTCTTCATTCAGCACCGGGAGTTCATCGATGGAATGCACACCAAAGCTCCGTAAGAATTCCTCTGTTGTGCCAAATAGCATCGGTCTGCCCGGAGCATCCAATCTTCCCACTTCATTGACCAGATTATATTCCACCAGTTTGCTTACTGCATGGTCGCAGGATACGCCACGGATTTTTTCAATCTCCGCCTTGGTGATTGGCTGCTTATAAGCAATGATGGATAAGGTCTCTAACAGTACGTCTGTAAGGACACGCTTCTTCGGCTGTTTTGCAATCCGAATCAGATATTCATACATTTCATTCTTCGTACACATCTGATAAGCGCCGTCCAGTTCGATAATCTGGATACCTCTTTCTTCCTGCTCATATTTCTGCCGGAGTGCTTCTATTTTCTTTTTGGTTTCCTGTTTGTCTAATTCAATTGCATTAGCAATTTTATCCAATTCTACCGATTCCCCCATGGTAAATAAAATTGCTTCTATAATTGCTTCATAATTCTTTTCTTCCATTACTACCCTCATATAATAAGAGCCTAGGCTGCAACCTTGGACTCTATTCTGATATCATCAAATATTTTATCCTGATAAATGGTTATCTTGCCCATCTTCATTAACTCAAGCACTGCAAGGAAGGTCACGATAATCTCCATCTTGCCACACTGTGCTTCTAAAAGACTGCGAAAGCTGAAATGCGGATGTGTCATTGCATACTGCTCTAAATATACCATTTTATCGGACAGTGATACTTCTTCTTTCTCAATCTTGCCAAATTTGGAACGAACCGGGTCAATCTTATCTTCCTGCTTACGCATGATGGATTTGAAAATATCATTCAATTTCTTCAATGTGACATCTGCCATCAGTTCCTCTAAATCCACCGGCTCTTCATAGGCAGCTACCTCGTCCGGAATCGTCGGCTCCTTAAACATCACCTTTTCCGCATCCATCTGACGGTCTTTTAATTCATAGGAAATGCATTTATACATCTTATATTCCAAAAGCTGTTCTACCAGTTCTGCTCTCGGGTCTTCTGCTTCCTCTTCTTCTGTCTCTTTTGCCGGAAGAAGCATCTTTGATTTAATATCAATCAGTGTGGCTGCCATGACTAAGAACTCACTCATAACATTTAAATCCTGCCGCTTCATTTCCCGGATATATTCCATATACTGATTGGTAATCTCCACAATTGGGATATCATAGATATTTACTTTATTTTTATCCAGCAGATGAAGGAGCAAATCTAACGGTCCTTCGAACACCTGCAGCTTTACTGTTAATTCCATTTCAAAACCTCTCCATTCTTTCCTAGCACATCTATTTTAACGGTATCTAAGAAAAAACGCAAGTGTTTTCACAAGATTTAGTGTTTTTCACAACTTTATACCACAAATCAAGCAATATCTTGTGGTTTTATAACCATAAACACAAGTTCCGCCCGGTTAAAGATTCTGATATGAAAGGTATGGGTTCCAAGCCCCCGGCTTACGATTACTTTCTTTCCCTCAAAATCAAAGGCTCCTGCATCATATTTCGGGAACCACTGAAACTGCGGAGAAATCAGGCTTCCAACCCCCGGAATCCGTATCAGTCCTCCATGATTATGTCCGCAAAAAGTCAAATCCGCTCCCCAGTCTGCATATTCCTTCGCATATCTTGGATTGTGTGCTAACAGCACCTGAAATGTATCTTCCGTCTGCTCCGGAAGCGTTTTCTCAAGATAATCCTGTGGAAGTGGCACATCCACTCCTTTTTTATAACAGGACAATGGAATTTCAAGCCCGGTAACCGCCAGTTCTCCAAAAGCTTCTGTTTCATTATGCAGTACATGAATCCCTAGTTCTTTTAATTTCTTTTCAAAAGCGAAAAATTTCTCCTGATACTCACTTTTTCTTACATGGGCACGGGATTCATGATTTCCGTAAGAATAATAAACCGGTGCAATCCTGCACAGCTCTTCCAATATCTTTAACGCTGTCTCATAGGTGTCACTTTTCCTGCTGACCACCATATCTCCTGGAATCAGAATCAGATCCGGCTGTCCACTTCTAATTGCATCTAAAAGCCGGATGTTGTCTTTTCCATACTGAAAACCATGCAAATCTGCCAGTACTGCTGCCTTATATTCTCTTTGCACTTTACCACTTTTTATCTCATAATCCGTTCTTGCAAATTTTTTTAATTCCTGCCACTGCCAGATTATGTAAACCAAAATTACACATGCTATTACAATAATGATTTTTAATAACATCTTTCACCTCTTTGCGTCAACAAAATAAACCATGCTTTATCTGCATATTTCTTTCTCTTCTCTATTAAAATGTAATAGAACATACCGGAGGTATTCTTATGCATACCATTCTTTCCATTTTCATAAGCCTGTCTCTTCTCAGCCCGGCCTTTTTACCAATGGCATCACAATTTTCTGTTCTTGCAGAAAACGAAACTCCTGCAGAATCCGACAATCCATCCCCTGATGCTTCCATGCCAGATGCTTCCAATCCGGATGCTGCTTCCGATGCATCTGCTCCGGTCGCATTGTCCGCTCCCAGCGCTCTTTTAATGGAAGCATCTACCGGAACCGTCATCTATGAAAAGGATGCTCATTCCATCCTGCATCCTGCCAGCATTACGAAAATCATGACGCTGATTCTGATTTTCGATGCTCTGGACGCACAAAAAATTTCCCTGGATGATATTGTCACAGTTTCGGAACATGCTGCAAGCATGGGCGGTTTCCAGGTCTTCTTAGAGCCGGGTGAAACCCAGACCGTTGATACCATGATAAAGTGTATCAGTGTTGCCAGTGCCAATGACGCCTGCGTTGCCATGGCAGAATTCATTGCAGGTTCGGAAGATGCCTTCGTTGCCCAGATGAATGAGCGGGCTGCCGGACTTGGTATGAAGGATACCAACTTTGTTAACTGCTGCGGTCTTGACGTTGACAATCATATGACAAGTGCCTATGATGTTGCTCTAATGTCCCGGGAATTAATCACAAAATATCCACAGATACATAATTATTCCACCATCTGGATGGAAAATATTACCCATGTCACGAAAAAAGGGTCTTCCGAATTTGGTTTAACCAACACCAATAAGCTCATCAAACAATACGCCTATGCCACTGGATTAAAAACCGGTTCCACCGGTCTTGCCAAGTACTGTGTCTCAGCCACTGCTGAAAAAGATAACATTAAACTCATCGCAGTCATTATGGCTGCACCGGATTATAAAGTGCGTTTTGCTGATGCGTCCGCCCTTTTAGACTATGGTTTTTCCGTATGCCGGCTCTATCAGGATACCACACCTCCCGCTCTGCCGGAATTATCAGTACGGGGTGGCACTGATAAAAAGGTCAGTCTTTCCTATGAAGGAACCTTTTCATATCTTGATACTGCAGGAAATGACTTAAATCTTATTGAAAAAAAGCTTTCTCTTCCAGAAGAAATAAAAGCTCCGGTAACACAGGGAAAAGAAGCCGGCACACTTTACTATACATTAAATGAAAAAGAAATCGGCTCCATCCGGGTCTTATATGATACTACAATTCCAAAAGCTACCTATCAGGATTATTTTCGTAAGACGCTTACTTATTTCTTCTCCCTGTAAAACCTTTTCTACAAAAGCGGGGCCAGCAGACGCAGACAGGTCTGTATCATCCGTACTCCTACAAATCTGTGTTTGCAGAATTCCAGATCAATCTGCTGTGACTGTCCGATTACCGCAAGTGCATCTTCTTTTAACTGCAGCACTGCCTCGGTCTTATAGCACCAGACTCCGCATTCAAAATGCAGATACATACTGCGGTAATCCAGATTGATGCTGCCTACGGTAGCAATTTTATCATCACAGACAAAACTCTTTGCATGAATAAATCCCGGTGTATACTGATAAATCTTTACACCACTTTCAATAAGAACACCATAATCTGCCTGTGTCAGAAGATAAACAAATTTCTTATCCGGAATTCCAGGTGTTACAATCCGCACATCCACACCACGTTTTGCCGCATTCTGAAGGCTTACCAGCATTTCATGGTCAATAATCAGATACGGGGTGAAAATGTAGACATACTTCTGTGCTGAATTAATAATGTTCATGTATACATTCTCGCCGGTATTTTCGTGATCTAACGGTGTATCACTATACGGCTGCACATATCCAACGGATGGAATCTTTGCCACATAATCTGCATCCGGCCGGAACTTCTCATAATCCTCCGTGGAATTTATTATATAATTCCACATTTCAAGAAACATACCGGTAAAGCTCCATACCGCTGCACCTTTCATACGGATTCCGGTATCCTTCCAGTATCCAAACCGCTCAATTTCATTGATATATTCATCTGCAATATTAATTCCGCCAGTAAATGCAACATTTCCATCAATAACGAGGATTTTTCTGTGGTCACGGTTATTCATAATAACAGCCAGTCTCGCCCGCAACGGATTAAACGCCGCACATTTAATTCCGATTTTCTGCAATTCCTTATAGAAATTATTCGGCAGTGTCGTAATGCAGCCAACATCATCATAAATCAGACGTACTTCTACGCCCTCTGCCACTTTTTCCTTCAAAAGCTGAATCAGCTCCCGGAACATCTTTCCATCATCTAAAATAAAATATTCCAGAAAAACAAACTTTTTCGCTTTCCGGATTTCTTCTAACATAACCGGAAACATTTCTTCTCCGGACGGATAATAATTTGTTGCTGTATGTTCATAAACCGGAAAATGCGCCCAGTCACTGATATATGCAGACTGTCCAGCGGCAACCGGATCTTCTTCTGCCAGCCGTTCTCTGCACGCTCTATCTTCTGTAAGAAGCGGTTCTACTTCCTCATTTACACGGTTCATTTTCTCTCTTGCCTTTCTGGTGAGTTCCGGTCTTCCAAATACCACGTACAGCAACAATCCGAGCAACGGAAACATCAGAATAATAAATACCCATGCCAGCCGGTATGCCGGATTCATTCTTCGATTTACAACGAATAAAGCTACGATAAATGCAAGTATATTGAGAATCAGGTTGATGTAAGTAGACATTTTACCAACTTCCAGCAGCAGATAAAATAAATATCCAAACTGAAGTAAAATAAGTAAAACTGTGATAAAAAGTCTGCTGATTAAAACTTTAACTATTTTCTTCACCTTATTCCCTCCTCTTTCTTTTTCTACCCCTTATTTTATGCGTATTCTTCATTCTACCGCATTTTCTCCCAGAAATCAAATGTCCGGCGTATTCCTTTCCCTCTGTCTCTTTCTCTCTGCTTTTTATCTCTTCCATATTCTTTTATTTTATCGAATCAGCTGCATGACATCCAGCCTCCCCCAGCCCTGTGCATGCTTGGATTTTCCGGTATCTACACTCGTCTCATAAAGCCGCAGTTTTACTTCTGCCGGTTTTAGATTTGAATAACGGCTTAAAAGCACCGCGACCGCCCCCGCCACCACCGGTGTTGCCATAGATGTTCCACTTTTCATCTCATAACCATTTCCCATCCGCTTACAGCTGACAATCGCTGTTCCAGGAGCCACTACTTCCGGTTTCATAATGCAGGCTTCCGTCGGACCTCTCCCACTATACCCACGCATCAGGCCAAGATTTTTTACTTCTCCTTCCTCATCATCACTGCTGCCTACCGTTATAATCTTCCGGCATAGCCCCGGTATCGTAATACTCTTATCCTTTGGTCCGTTATTTCCTGCAGCAGCAACCACTACGATTCCTGCATCCCAGACTGCTTCAATTGCTGCTAACAATTCCTCCTGTTCTTCCCTTCTGGCCGAAGCAAGCATTCCTACGGAAATATTTAAAATTCTGATATTCATTTTCTCATAATTAGAAATCAGCCATTTTAATGCTGATACCACCAGTCTGGTATTTCCCTTTCCCATACGGTCTAATACTTTTATCGCATATATCGCTGCTCCCGGTGCCATCCCCCGGTAACGTCCATGAGAAGCAAAACCGGAACCTGCAATAATTCCTGAAACATGGGTTCCATGACCATTATCATCATAAAGTATCTTCTTATCACCTACATAATCACGAAATCCTCTGATTCTTTGTCCAAAATCAATATGAGTTCCAATTCCTGTATCCATCACGGCTACAGTGACATTATTTCCAATATATCCTAGTTTATGAGCTTCATTCACCCTTGTAATCTGTCTGACCCGTTCCATACTGCACCATTTTATGTTTTCTTATAATATATGCAGTGCAGCATTTTTGACCACCGGCAGAGCTTTCCGGATACCCGAAAAAGAAGTTTACTCAGCAAACCCGGCTCTTTTTTTCTGCCAGACTTTTTCTTCGCTACTTACGTAAAAAGGCGTATACCCTTGTGGATTTTCATCCGCAAAAGCATACGCCTTATTTTATTTATGTGAGTATTGAAAAATCACATGCCACGAATCTGCAATTAGTTCTGAGCAGGAACATCCTTGATGGAGAAGCTGATTCTTCCCATTCTGTCTTTGCCCATGCAGATACAGGTTACTGTATCACCAAGAGTCAGAACATCTTCTACATGTTCGATTCTCTCTTTTGCAATCTTGGAAATGTGAACCATTCCCTCTTTGCCCGGTGCAAATTCGATGAATGCACCAAATTCTTTGATGCCTACTACTTTACCAGTGAAAATCTGACCTTCTTCAAAATCAGTTGTAATGATACGGATCATGTCAGCAGCTTTCTCAAGCATTGCTTTATCGGTACCACAGATGCTTACTGCACCTTCATCATTGATGTCAATCTTAACACCAGTGCGGTCGATAATCTCGTTGATTGTCTTACCCTTCTGACCTACTACATCACCAATCTTAGCCGGGTCAATCTGAACCTGAAGAATCTTTGGAGCATACTGTCCAACTTCTTTTCTTGGCTCAGCAATTGCTTTGGACATAACTTCGTCCATGATATAAAGTCTTGCTTCCCTGGTTCTTCTGATTGCTTCTTCTACGATAGGTCTTGTTAATCCGTGAATCTTAATATCCATCTGGATTGCAGTAATACCGTCATGTGTACCGGTTACCTTGAAGTCCATATCTCCGAAGAAGTCCTCAAGTCCCTGAATATCGGTTAATACGATGTAATCATCATCTGTCTCACCAGTTACCAGACCACAGGAAATACCTGCAACCATTTTCTTAATCGGAACACCTGCAGCCATAAGTGCCATACAGGATGCACAGGTAGATGCCATAGAGGTAGAGCCATTAGATTCAAAGGTCTCGGATACGGCACGGATTGCATATGGGAATTCTTCTTCAGAAGGAAGAACCGGAACCAATGCTTTCTCAGCCAGTGCTCCATGTCCGATTTCACGACGTCCCGGTCCTCTGGAAGGTTTTGTTTCTCCAACAGAGTAGGATGGGAAATTGTAATGGTGCATATATCTCTTAGTTGTAATATTCTCATCTAATCCATCGATTTTCTGAACTTCAGATAATGGAGCTAATGTTACAACATCACAGATCTGAGTCTGTCCACGGGTAAACATAGCAGAACCATGTACTCTAGGAATAATATCAACCTCAGATGCAAGCGGACGAATCTGGTTGATTGCTCTTCCATCCGGACGTTTGTGGTCTTTTAAAATCATCTTACGAACGGTCTTCTTCTGATACTGATATACAGCCTCACCAACTAATGGAAGCCACTCTTCGTTATCTGCAAATGCCTCTTCCATTTTCTCTGTTACTTTACGGATATTTTCTTCTCTGGTCTGTTTGTCGTCAGAGAATACTGCTACTTCCATCTCATCCGGTGTAACAATCTCACGCATAGCTGCAAACATTTCCTCTGGAACTGCACAGCTTGTATATTCATGTTTTGGTTTACCAACTTCGTTTACCAGTTTCATAATGAAATCATTAATGGTCTGGTTGATGTCGTGTGCCATGTAAATTGCTTCAATCATTTTATCTTCCGGAATCTCATTTGCTCCGGCTTCAATCATGATTACTTTCTCTCTTGTAGAAGCAACCGTCAACTGTAAATCACCATTGTCCCAAACTTCCTGGGATGGGTTGATTACAAATTCACCATCTTTCATTCCGACCTGTGTCATAGCACATGGTCCGTCAAATGGGATGTCCGAAATGCAGGTTGCAATCGCAGAACCAAGCATTGCTACGATTTCCGGACGGCATTCCGGGTCAACGCTCATAACGAGGTTGTTTAATGTTACATCATTACGATAATCCTTTGGGAATAACGGACGCATAGGTCTGTCAATTACACGGGAAGTAAGGATTGCATTCTCAGATGCTTTTCCTTCTCTCTTATTAAATCCGCCAGGGATTTTTCCTACTGCATAAGATTTCTCTTCGAACTCTACGCTAAGAGGGAAAAAGTCGATTCCGTCTCTTGGCTTTTCAGATGCTGTTGCAGTAGATAATACAGTGGTATCACCGTAGTGCATGAATGCACATCCATTTGCCTGTTTACCCACACGGTTAATATCAACCGTAAGAGTTCTTCCGGCAAGTTCCATTGAATAACTCTGGTACATATCATTTCTCCTTTTTTGTATACAGGATATTCCTGCTTATTATGGCAGAAGTTCCGAAATGGTGCTGTTTGCAGTCATCCGGAGGTGTATCGACCGAAACTACTGATTAACACAATCTGTAATTGCACTAATCAGTGGTCTCGGAATCGTCCTTCTGCCGTTCTTACATTGTCATCCATAAGACTCTGTACTTGCAGTTCCTTACGGATATCCGGCAACCTGTGGAAGCCTGGCAACCGAAAAATAGAGCGGACAACTCCGCTCTATTCTATACGGTTTCCTTTTACAAGAAATTACTTTCTTAAACCTAAACGTTCGATTAAAGAACGATATCTTTCAATATCAACTTTCTTTAAGTAAGCCAGTAAACGACGTCTCTGACCAACCATCTTTAAAAGTCCTCTTCTGGAATGATGATCCTTCTGATTTACTTTTAAGTGCTCATTCAGCTCATTGATTCTGGCTGTTAAAAGTGCAACCTGTACCTCTGGTGAACCTGTGTCTGTAGCAGTTTTACCATATTCCGCGATGATTGCTTCTTTTCTTTCTTTTGATAACATTTACGTTTCCTCCTTATATTTTCTTATCGCCTGATAATCAGTAAAAGGTCGGAGTGTCCATCTACCGAATATCGGCTAAATCATACCTAACAAATATAACATACTACTTATTATTTGTAAACAAAATTCTGTTAGTTTCCTTATCTAGTTTCCTAATACACGGACAACACATACTGGTGAACGATAATATGCATTGGAAATCTTGATTCCGGTAGAAGGTGAACTTGCATGAACAATCTGACCATTTCCGATATAGATTGCCACATGGTTGATGCCCTTACCGCTACCATAGAAGAACAAATCTCCCGGCTGTGCTTCGGATGCACTGATTCTGGTTCCGCATCCTGCCTGTGCTCTGGATGAGTGTGGCAGATATACGCCATAATTTGCATATACGGATAATACGAATCCGGAACAGTCCGCTCCTCTGGTAAGGCTGGTTCCGCCCCATACATATGGATTACCGACAAACTGTGTTGCATAAGCCACCAGTGATACTCTTGTATCTGAAACACCCTGACCATATTTTAATTCTGTCATGGTCTGTGCCTTTGGCAGCTGCTGTGAAATCTCTACATAGTCGGTGCTTGCATATCCTACATCACCATCTAAGTCTACTTCCACCCAGCCATCATACTGATTTAAAACCTCTAATTCTTCTCCTTCCGGCATCAATGCAAGTTTGGTACAATCGGTATTCATCTCAGCACGTACATTTAAAGTCTGTGTTGTAACGGTTGCAATGGTCTTCATTACTTCCTGGGCTTTTGCTACAGCTGCCTCTCCGGTAATGATATATTCTGCTTTTACATATCCGGTTACCTGACCAGATTCAATTTTAAGCCACTCGCCATCGTCCTCTAATATTTCACATCCGGCATCGTTCTGCATCTTTCCTACGATATCAGAATTGGTATCCGGCTGTTCCCTTACATTTAAACTGCTGTCAACCTGTGCAATACCAAGATTGGTATATCCACAGATTGTTGTATCTGCAGGTACCGCTGTATCGGTTGCTGCTGTATCTGCAGGTACCGTTGTATCGGTTGCTGCAGCATCCTCAGACTGTCCTTCCATCGTTGTAACAGTATTGGTTGCTGAAACAACAATATCTGTATTATAATAGGAATCCATTGTAGCAAATATTCCTGCATTTAAGCCGGAACCTGCTGATGTCTGTGCAGCTGCGCCACCCTCAAGCGCCACTGTAAGTCCACAGGTAAGAATAAATGCTGTTGTCTTCCACTTTCTATTGTTCTTCATAAAAATATGCCTCCTGACATTGTAACGATGCAAAATGCACCCTGCATTTCCGCATCTGTTCGAATCAATATGCTTCTCCATATTTTAAGATTATAGCAACGTGATTTCATAATGTCAACATAAATATGTAACAATTATGTAACAATTGTTCGAAATTTTACGAAATTCATATATTTAATGCTGCTGTACATAAAATCTGCCATAGGCAATATCCTGTTCGAGCTGTTGCTTTAAAGCCTCTAAGGATTCAAACTTCATCTCGCTGCGCTCTCTGCTCCGGAAGCAGACACGCACTTTCTTTCCATAGAGATTCTCATTAAAATCAAAAATATTGGTTTCCACTGCCACCGGATTAACCCCTTCGATAGTCGGCTTACATCCAACATCTGCGATTCCATGATACGTCTTATCCCCTACTACAACATCACAAACATAGACGCCAAACGGCGGAAGCAGTTTGTTTTCCGGCGGTATGATATTTATGGTCGGGATTCCAAGTACCTTCGCGCCCATTTCTCTGCCATGTATTACAACACCTTCCACAAAATAATCATAGCCAAGAAGGTATTTTACTTTTTCCATATTGCCCTTTTCTACTTCTTCCCGGATAAAGGTACTGCTGATATCCCGATTCTCATACTGAACCTTATCTATTACCTTAAGTTCATAATGCAGCTTCTTCGCATATATTTCCAGCAGATGGTAATCTCCGCGGCGGTTATGTCCAAAATGAAAATCTGTTCCAACCACAATGCCACGGATTTTCATGGAAGAAGCCAGCATTTCAATAAATGCTTCCGGTTCCATGGTCATGACTTCTTTGGTAAAAGGATATTCAATCAGATAATCAATGCCCTGCTCTTCACAGATTGCAACCTTCTCTTCATTCGTCGTAAGCACCTTCTGGACTTCATTTATCCTGCCCGGTCTCGGCGGAATGGCAAAGGTAAATAGTACCGTTGCACAGCCTTTATTCTTCTGCTCCATCATATGTTCTAATAAAGTCTCATGTCCTCTGTGCAGACCGTCAAATTTGCCAAGGGAAAGCACGCATTCTTCTTCAATATGAAATTCTGTTGTTCCATGTATATACTTCATTTTTTATACCTGCTTAAATGTCTTTTTCCTTCTCATTGCTGTGTAAAGAAAAGTTTTACCGGCTTAAACAGCCTGTCCGCTGTACGGTATTCATATATTCCAACAAAATGATTTGCATTGTCATACACTCTGACTTTTTTGCAGTCATCTTCTTTATAAAAAGAAGCAAGCGTATGCTCTATCGTCTCTGCCTCTTCTATCACGGGCAGCGGCAGCTTATTTCCATTATATAAAAGTGCAGTACTATCTTTGCGGCTGTGAATCTGTGGCAGATTTTTAAATACGGTATCAATGGGATATAAAATCTCTTCTATCTTACCACTTTTCATTATTGTCTCAATTTCCTGCAGTGTTTTTGCATCTTCTATTTGAAAATCTGAAACTCTTGTCCGTACCAGGTACTCCATACAGGCTCCACAACCTAATTTTTCTCCGATGTCATGGCACAATGTCCGGATATAAGTTCCTTTGGAACAGTGCACCCGCATGGTCACTCGCGGCAAGTCGATTGATAAAATTGCAATATCTAATATCTGAACCTTCCTTGCCTTGCGTTCTACTTCCACACCTTCTCTTGCTAAGTCACATAATTTCTTTCCATTGACCTTCAGTGCAGAATACATCGGCGGAATCTGTGCATATTCTCCCACAAAGCTTTCAATACACTGCTTTACTTCTTCTATGGAAAAATTTACCTCGGATTCCTTTAATATGGTTCCTGTCATATCCTGGGTATCCGTTTCTTTTCCCAAAAGCATGACTGCCTCGTATACCTTGTCCTTATCAGTTAAAAGGTCACAGACTCTGGTTGCTTTTCCTATACATACAGGAAGTACGCCCTCCGCATCCGGATCAAGCGTACCTGTATGTCCAATCTTTTTCATTTTTAAAATTCCACGCAGCTTTGCAACTACGTCAAAGGACGTAAATCCTTTTTCTTTTCTCACATTAATAATTCCGTCCATACGTTATCCTGTCTATTTCAAAAGCTGTTTTTCAACGTCCTTTACGATTCCCTCAAGAATCTCTTTGGCATTGCCTTCTATGGTTGCTCCGGCTGCCCGTATATGACCGCCTCCACCATAGGACATCATAATAACTGCCACATCTACCTTACCACTGGAACGCATGCTTGCTTTAAAGCTTCCATCCTCATTTTCGTAAAGAAAGATTGCAGCTTCCACATCTTTGGTAGCACGAAGCTGCTGTACGATTCCTTCTAAATGTTTCGGAAGAACCTGGTATTTTTCCATTTCTTCTTTGGTTACGATAGATGCAATGCATTTTCCATCTAAAAAGAGCTGGCTGTCCACCAATGCCTGACCCAAAATCCGGTTCTGCTCGTAAGTTTTCTCATAATAAGTCTTATCCACGATACGGCTGAAATCAATTCCCATTTCCATCAGCCTGCCGGCAATGTTCATGGTCTTTGCGGAAGTACAGGAATACTGGAACACACCCGTATCATGCACAATTCCCACATAAATACATTCTGCAATTTCCTTTGTAATCTTCTCTTTATCTATGAGTTCATATACAAGCTCACAGGTTGAACTTGCCTCCGGGAAAATGTAGTTTGCATCTGCAAAGTTCTGATTGCTGATATGATGGTCAACACAGAAGGTGCGTTTTGCTGCATGAAAATATTTCACTGCATTTCCCAGTCGTTTCTCATCGCCGCAGTCCAATGCAATAAATAAATCGTATGGCTCTTTTTCTATATAAGAGCTGTCAATTTTATCTGCATTTGCAAGGAATTTGAAAATGTTTGGAATCGGTTCCAGATGGAGTTCCACTTCCATTTCCGGATGATATTTTCTGATATAGTTATATACTGCTAACGTGGAACCTACACAGTCTCCGTCAGGTTTTACATGACCGGCTATTGCTACACGCTTCACATCATAAAGCTGTTCCTCTAATTTCATTGGCAACACCTGCTCTCTTTCTCTTCGGATGAGGCTTAGGACTCTTCCTGTCCAATCACCTCATCAATTTTCTTTGACATGTTTACACCATACTCAATGGACTGATCCAGAATAAACCGAATCTCCGGAGTATTTCTTAAATTGATACTTTTTGCGAGGGCATGACGAATATACCCTTCTGCACTATTAAGACCTTTGATTGTATTATTCTGAGCTTCTTCGTCTCCGAATACACTGATATACGCCTTACAGGTTTTTAAATCCGGTGCCACTTCTACGGCGACCACACTGGTCATCGGTGCAATACGCGGGTCTTTTACTTCACTCCGGATAATGTTGGAGAGTTCTCTTTGAACTTCTCCATTTATCCGCATATTTTTCATACTATTTTTTTGCATAATTTTCCTGTCCTTCTATCAGATTATCTGGCAACCTCTACCATCTTATATGCCTCTACCTGATCCAGTTCTGCAATATCATTAAATCCTTCGAATACAAGACCACACTCATATCCGGCTTTTACTTCCTTCACATCGTCCTTGAAACGTTTCAGGGAAGCAAGATTTCCTTCAAATATCTGTGTTCCCTCACGGGTAATACGGACTTTACATCCACGCTCGAAGTTACCATCCAATACATAAGAACCTGCAATGTTACCAACACCGGATGCTTTGAAAATCTGACGGACTTCTGCATGGCCGATTACTTTTTCTTCGTATACAGGATCTAACATTCCCTTCATAGCAGCTTCTACGTCTTCAATTGCGTTATAGATAACTTTATAAAGACGGATATCTACACCTTCATTTTCAGCAGTAACCTTTGCTGTAGGGTCCGGTCTTACGTTAAATCCAATGATGATTGCGTTAGATGCAGATGCTAAAGTAACATCAGATTCGTTGATTGCACCAACACCACCATGGATAATCTTAACCACAACTTCGTCGTTGGAAAGTTTTACAAGGCTCTGTTTTACGGCTTCTACAGAACCCTGGACGTCTGCTTTAACGATGATATCCAGCTCTTTTACATCTCCGGACTGAATCTGTGAGAACAGGTCATCTAAAGACATTCTGGAACGGGTCTCCTCTAACAGTTTTGCCTTTCCTTCGGAAATATATGTCTCTGCAAAGTTTCTTGCATCTTTTTCACTGTCACATGCTACGAATGTTTCTCCTGCATCCGGTACACTGGAAAGTCCTAAAATCTCTACCGGCATGGATGGTCCGGCTTCTTTTACTCTTCTTCCCTTATCATCAATCATGGCACGTACTTTACCATATGCACTACCACAGGCAATCGGCTCACCAACTGTAAGGGTTCCCTTCTGTACTAAAACAGTTGCTACAGCTCCTCTTCCTTTATCCAGCTGTGCCTCAATGATAACACCACGGGCTTTACGTTTTGGATTTGCCTTTAACTCGCTGACTTCTGCTGTTAATAATAACATTTCCAATAACTGGTCAATACCTTCGTGGGTATGAGCAGATACCGGTACAAAAATGGTGCTTCCACCCCAGTCTTCCGGAATCAGTTCGTATTCGGATAACTCCTGTTTTACTCGGTCGATATTGGCATTTGGCTTATCAATCTTATTGATTGCTACTACGATTTCAATTCCGGCTGCTTTAGCATGGTTAATTGCTTCTACAGTCTGCGGCATGACACCATCATCTGCTGCAACTACAAGAATTGCGATGTCGGTAGATTTTGCTCCACGCAGACGCATTGCGGTAAATGCTTCATGTCCCGGTGTATCTAAGAAGGTAATCTTCTGTCCATTGATACTTACCACATAGGCTCCGATATGCTGTGTGATACCACCAGCCTCACGGTCTGTTACATGTGTATTACGGATTGCATCCAGAAGGGATGTTTTACCATGGTCAACGTGACCCATTACACAGACAACAGGTGGTCTTGGAACTAAATCTTCTTCTCTTTCTTCATCCTCTTTTAAGAGCTCTGCAATTACGTCTACCTTTTCTTCCGGCTCTGCAATACAGTTAAATTCCAGTGCAATTTCTTCTGCACTGTCATAGTCGATTTCCTGGTTTACGGTAACCATCTGTCCCTTCATAAAGAGCTTCTTGATGATTTCAGAAGCCTGAACCTTCATCTTATCTGCCAGTTCCTTAATCGTCATACGCTCCGGCAGGGATACGCTGCGGATGGTATCTTCTTCCTTTGGTTTCGGCTGTGCAGGACGTTTCTTCTTACCGCCGTTTTTCTCAAGATTTACATATCTTTCCTGTTTCTTGCTTCCTAACTTATCGTGCTCCTGCACCTGTTTCTTACGGGTATTGTCACGGTCACGGTTTTCACGGCTTTCTTTTCTTAAATCATCCGGTCCTGCCTGGATAGCTTCTTTATTGAAACGGTTTAATTCCTGATCGAATCTTCCACCATTTCTTCCGCCTCTTCCATTTCTGTCGCCTTGTGGACGGTTATTATTGTATGGTCTGTCTCCCTGTGGGCGGTTATTGTTGTACGGTCTGTCTCCCTGCGGGCGGTTGTTATTGTACGGTCTGTCTCCCTGCGGGCGGTTGTTATTATACGGTCTGTCTCCCTGCTGACGGTTATTATATGGTCTGTCCCCCTGCGGGCGGTTGTTATTGTACGGTCTGTCTCCCTGCTGACGGTTATTATACGGTCTGTCTCCCTGTGGGCGGTTGTTATTATACGGTCTGTCTCCCTGCGGGCGGTTGTTATTATACGGTCTGTCTCCCTGTTGACGGTTATTGTTAAAGTTTCTTGTCTCCGTCTTCTTCTCTTCTGTTTTCACTACCGGTTTCTCCTGAACAGTTTTTGTTTCCGTAGTCTTTACTTCTGCAGTTTTCATTTCTGCTGGTTTTACTTCTGCAGCCTTAACTTCTGTTGCTTTTACCTCTGCCGGCTTAACTTCTGCAGCTTTTACCTCAGCAGGCTTTGGTGCTGCCGGTTTTGCAGGCTGAGCTGGTCTTGCAGCCGGTGCCGGTCTTCTTGCTTCTCCGGTCTTGGCATTGGTGTGATAAGCCTGACGTCTGCTTCCCGGATTGGTCTTGCTGTTCTGTGGGTTAAATACAGCAGAAATACTTGCTTTTTTCTTCGGACGAGCCGGTGCTTCTGTTGCAGCTTTTGCTTCACCTGCCGGCTTTGTCTCTGCTGCCGGCTTTTTCTCTGCTGCCGTTTTTGTCTCTGCTGCTGGTTTTGCTGCTCCGTTTACTTTAGAACGCACCAGCTTCTGTGCATCTTCATCTATACTATTGCTGGATGTCTTTACTTCATACTGGGTTCCTTGTAAGGAATCCAAAACATCCTGCGGCTTTATATTTAATTCTTTTGCGAGTTCATATACTCTGAGTTTTGACATATATAACTACCTCCGTTATTCAGTTGTTAACAGTTTCAATTGCTTTATGACGGCTTTGGCAAGACCTTCGTTGGTAACTGCCAATGATGCCCGAAATTCTTTTCCAATATGATGTCCGAGACTCTCTTTATCAGCATAAGCATAAAATGGCACTTCATAAAAGCTGCACATATCACGGAAATGTTTCTTCGTATTATCTGAAGCATCTCCTGCGACAATGACCAGATGAGCCTTTCCTTCTTTTACCGCTTTCTCTGTTGAAAATTCTCCGCTTGCAACATTTCCTGCCTTGGCAGAAAGTCCAAGCATGGATAACACCTTATCTTGTTTCAATATTCTGCATCTCCTTTTGCAACTCCTCATATATTTCTTCCGGAATCGCCATTTTCAAAGATCTTTCCAAGCCCTTTGTCTTTTTTGCTGCCAAAAAGCAATCCATATTCGGACAGATATATGCGCCTCTTCCATTCTTCCTTCCAGTGGAGTCCACTACAAGTTCATCTTCCGGCGTATGAATAATCCGAATCAATTCTTTCTTGCTTTTCATTTCCTGGCATCCTACACATTTCCGCATAGGAATCTTCTTATTCGTTGCCATCTATGAACTCACCATCTCCTGTGTTTTCTTCTTCATAACCTTCTTCATACTCCTCATCATAGTCCTCGTAATCATTTTCATAATCCATAAATTCACCGGACTCTCTTGCCTGTGTCTCACTCTTGATATCAATCTTGAATCCGGTCAGTCTTGCAGCAAGTCTTGCATTCTGTCCTTCTTTACCGATAGCAAGTGACAACTGATAATCCGGAACAACAACCTTTGCGCTCTTCTCTTCGCCATCTGCGATTACGGAAATAACTTTTGCTGGGCTTAATGCGTTCTCGATTAACATAGCAGGATTCTCATTCCAGTTAATGATATCAATTTTCTCACCGCGTAATTCACTTACGATAGCATTTACCCTGGCTCCGTTCATACCTACACAAGCTCCTACCGGATCCACATCAGGGTCATTGGAGTAAACAGCAATCTTGGTTCTGCTTCCTGCTTCACGGGCAATACTCTTAATTTCTACAATACCATCTTTTACTTCAGTAACTTCTGATTCAAACAGACGTTTTACTAATTCCGGATGGGTTCTTGAAACCATAATCTTTGGTCCCTTTGGTGTAGATTTTACTTCCAGGATATATACCTTGATACGTTCGGTCGGTTTGAATACCTCTCCCTTTACCTGCTCATTTTCAGTAAGAATGGCATCTGCTTTACCAAGATTAATGGAAATATTTTTTCCAACATATCTCTGTACAATTCCGGTTACAACGTCTTTTTCCATGCTGTAATATTCGCTGTAAATTGCTTTTCTTTCTTCCTCACGAATCTTCTGTAAAATTACATTCTTTGCATTCTGTGTTGCAATACGTCCAAATTCTTTGGATTTAACTTCTACATTTACCACATCACCAAGATTGTACTCAGAATCAATCATGCGCGCATTTGCAAGACTGATTTCTGTTACATCATCTTCTACTTTTTCCACTACGGTCTTCTCAGCAAGCACATGGAACTCGCATGTTTCCGGGTCAATATTTACTTTAATATTATCTGCCTTTCCAAAATGGTTTTTGCATGCAGTCAGCAGAGAATTCTCAATTGCCTCAAGTAAAGTCTCTTTGCTGATATTTTTTTCCTGTTCCAGTATTGTCAATGCTTCCAACAACTCGTTATTCATTTCTTTATCCTCCTATATACTTATTTTCTAAGTTGTATGCTATGTTAATGATTAAAAATCGATGGCAAGACGGATTAATGCAATATCCTTCTTATCAAATACCTTCTGTCCATAAGATTCGTCTTCAATTGTTACGGTATTCTCATCATATGCACTTAAGACTCCACAAAATTCCTTTTCATGGTCTATGGCACGATACAGACGTATCTCCACTTCTTTTCCCATAGAACGAACATAGTCCTTTTCTTTCTTCAACGGTCTGCCAAGTCCCGGCGAACTCACTTCAAAAATGTAAGAGTCTTCCACATAATCTTCCCGATCCAGAATCTCATTCATTTCCCGTGCTACCATCTCACAGTCATTGACGGTAATTCCGCCTTCCTTATCAATGTAAGCCCGTAAATACCAGTCGGAACCTTCCTTGACATATTCCACATCTACCAGTTCAAAATGATACTTATCAACGATTGGCTGAATGAAGCTTTCTGTCTTCTGTTCATAAATTTCTTTTCTGGACATGTAACCACCTTTCCATCTGTCTAAATTTTGTTCTAAACATGAATTGAGAGTGGACGCAACGCCCACTCTCAAAGCCTAAATCATCATGTACTGTATTATTATAGCACTATTTTCTTAAATTGCAAGATTTTATTTCCAAATTATCTACTTTCTGCCGGCTTTTCCTGCCTTTTTCTGTGACCAGACAGAACATGCTCCAATCACTACGGCAACCAGAATTGTAAATACATATGCCATCCATGCTGGTAATGTTCCTGCAGATGCTACTGCTGTGCTGCCGTTTCCATCACCTTTTACTAAAATCAATGCAGAAACCGGTGCTACTTCTGCTGTTCCAGAAATTGTTTCAATCGTATCTGTTCCTGCTAAGGTATCATTAATGCATACATTCCAGTTTCCTTCCGGAAGAGTTACTTCTTTTTTCTCATTATTGGCATTGAAGATCACATACATTCCATCTGCTGTCTCTCCGTCAACATCACCGGTAATTGCAAACGCTACTACATTATCATCTAAATCTTCTACCGGAGTCACATGTGCTTTTACATCCTCTGCATTGTCAAGGCGAAGCACCGGATGTGCCTTACGGAATGCAATCAGTCCTTTATAATACTGGAAAACATTCTGATACTGTTCATCTTCCAGATTGCTCCATTTTAAGCTGTTTACTGAATCTGGTGAGGCGTAGCTGTTTTCATCTAGACCACCATCTGCTTTCACTTTGCTTCTTAAGAATTCTTCTCCTGCCTGCATAAACGGAACACCCTCTGCAATCATATAAATGGCTGCTGCAAGATTGTTCATGCGGATTCGCTCCTCCACGGAAGCTTCCGGAGTAGAACGGATAATACGATCCATCAGGGAAAGATTATCGTGACAGGATGCGTAGTTAACGGACTGGGAAGGTGTAGTACACCATTCCGGTGATAATCCCATAAAGCATTTCTGCAAGGTCTTCTCTTTGCCATTTGCTCCGGATACAAAACCCTTTTCTGTAGTTGAAAATGTATTTCCTTTTAACAAATCTCTTAAAGTATCACTGAAAAAAGCCATTTCCGGTACTTCTGTGGAATTGGTCTGTGTTGTCATGGAATATCCTTCTTTGGTAAGGCTTGTCTGCATCGACCATCCTTCTCCGTAGAAGATAACATCCGGGTGGTCTTTGTGCACTTTCTCGATTACCTCGTTCATGGTTTCCGTATCCAAAAGTCCTACCAGGTCAAAACGGAAGCCATCAATATGATATTCATCTGCCCAGTATTTCACAGAGTCCACAATATATTTCTTCACCATGGAACGCTCGGATGCTGTGTCATTTCCACAGCCGGAACCATTAGAATAAGTCCCATTATCATTTACTCTTGAGAAATACTCCGGCACAATTACGTTAAAACAGAATTCTCCTGCATTGTATACATGATTGTAAACCACGTCCATAACGACACTGATATCGTTATCATGTAATGTCTTTACCATTTCTTTAGCTTCTTTCACCCGGACTTCTCCATGATATGGATCCGTGGAATAAGAGCCTTCCGGTACGTTGTAGTTGACCGGATCATATCCCCAGTTAAACTGCGGTGTATCCAGCTTTGTTTCATCTACGGAACCATAATCATAAAACGGAAGTAAATGTAAATGTGTATACCTCGCACTTTTAGTAATGTATTTTTAAGGCTTTTTAGAACAACTACGAGATACAAACTTTGCGAGTTTCTCGAGTTATCGCAGTGCTTGCCAAATATACATGCAAGCATGCGATTTTTCTCGCTACTCGCATAAATAAAAAATGCTGTAAAACCATTATCTGGCTTTCAGCATCTTCTATGGGTTGGGCTATTAAATTATTAATAGTGAGCAGTTCATAGGGGAATCGAACCCCTGTTTCCGCCGTGAGAGGGCGGCGTCTTAACCGCTTGACCAATGAACCGGACAAGTGATACTATAACACGACGCCCTCTAAATTGCAAGCACTTTTTTTAATTTTTTTGCAATTTTTTTCTTCAGCTTCTTTCTAGTCCTCATATCCATTCGGATTATTCTTCTGCCATCTCCAGGAATCGGCACACATTTCGCGAATGCCAAACTCTGCTTTCCAGCCAAGCTCCCGCTCTGCCTTTGAAGGGTCACAATAACAGGTCGCAATGTCGCCGGCACGACGTGGCTTAATGGAATAAGGAATCTTTACGCCTGTTGCTTCTTCAAAATTCTTTACAATATCAAGTACACTATAACCATGTCCGGTACCAAGATTGTAAATACTTAAGCCGGCATTTTCCTCAATCTTCTTTAATGCCTTTACATGTCCCTTTGCCAGGTCTACTACATGAATGTAGTCTCTTACTCCGGTTCCGTCCGGTGTGTCATAATCATTTCCAAATACGCCAAGTTCTTTTAACTTTCCAACTGCCACCTGGGTAATATATGGCATCAGATTGTTCGGAATTCCATTCGGATTTTCTCCCATAGTTCCGCTCTGATGTGCTCCGATTGGGTTAAAATATCTTAATAAGATAACATTCCATTCCGGATCAGCTTTCTGCATATCCATAAGAATCTGCTCTAACATGGATTTCGTCCAGCCATATGGATTGGTACACTGTCCTTTCGGGCATTCCTCTGTGATTGGAATCTGTGCCGGATCACCATATACGGTCGCGGAGGAAGAAAAGATAATATTCTTGCAGCCGTGCTGGCGCATCACATCTACTAATGTCAATGTTCCTGCAATGTTGTTATTATAATATTCCCATGGCTTTACCACAGATTCTCCAACTGCTTTTAATCCTGCAAAATGAATGCAGCAGTCAATCTTCTCTTTTTCCATGATTTCATTTAAGATATCACGGTCTAATATATCTCCACGGTAAAATGTAACTTCTTTTCCAGTAAGCGCTTTTACACGCTCCAATGATTTTTCGCTGGCATTGGATAAATTATCCAGCACTACTACGTCATAGCCTGCCTGCTGTAATTCCACGCAGGTATGACTTCCGATATAACCTGCTCCACCTGTAACTAAAATAGACATATTCTCCACTCCTTTGTACTAAAATATGTATTTTCGTGTTCCTTACAAATAAGAGTATACCTTATATTCCTGTATTTGAACAGTATCTATTGTATAAACAATATGTATTTTTGTTGCATCTGCAAAGGTCAGCCTCTATAATATATCTATAATCTATCTGCAAATTCCAGAAGGGAGGCATACGATGGACCCAAAATATAAGAATTCTTATAAAGTAAATAAAAAAGAACTGGTTTCCCTCTCCGTCTATAATGTCGGTTTCCAGAAATGTGAACCTCTTTACCAGTGGGGACCGGGAATCCGTGACCATTATCTGATTCATCACATTCTATCCGGCAAAGGATATTATTCTGTTGGTGGTAAAGTTTATGCCCTTTCCACCGGAGATACCTTCCTTGTCTACCCTCAGACCGAAATCACCTATTATGCAGACGAAAAAGACCCGTGGGAATATGCCTGGGTAGGCTTTAATGGCAGTGACGCTGCCATTATTTTGAATGCCACAGATTTTTCCAGAGACTTTCCACTGATTCACCAGACGCCGCTTTCCGAATCTATCCGGGAACACCTTCTCGGTATCTATGAAGCCCGCGGGAATGATTTCATGGATTCTGTAGAAATGACCGGACGACTCTATCAGACGCTGGCTCTTTTTATGAAACATGCCAGCAATAATGAACAGTATAACAGTTCCAGCAACTATGTCCAGAAAGGAATTGCCTATATTTCCGCCAACTATTCCTACCCGATCCGCGTAGAAGATATTGCTGATTATGTAGGCGTAAGCCGGAGCCATCTGTACCGCTCCTTTGAAACCATACTGGGTCAGTCGCCGAAAAATTATCTGACCCAGTTTCGTTTAAAACAGGCATGCTATCTCTTAGAACACTCCAGCCTATCCATTACTGCTGTAGCTAATTCCGTAGGCTTTGACAATGGGCTGCATTTTTCCAAGACGTTCCACAAGCTGAAAGGAATATCGCCCCGGGATTACCGGCTTACATCCTTAAATAATAATACAGACTAATCCGCCATTATTATCATTTACAACTTTCTGCATGGTATCCTGCAGCTTCATCTGGCTTTCATCATCCATCATGCTGATTTTGCTGCGGATACCGTCTTCCATCAGTTCTCCAATGGATTTTCCAAAAATGCTGGTTCCCCAGACTCCATCTTCTGTGCTCTGTCCCTCTTTGATATAATGAATCAGGTCGTTTGCCTGCTCTTCACTTCCTACAATCGGTGCAATCTCCGTTTCAATATTTGCCCGGATCATATGAACAGACGGTGCTACTGCCTTAATTTTTACGCCGAATTTATTACCATGTTTAATCAGCACCGGATCATCCATTTTAATATCTGAAAGCTTCGGACTCACCACTCCATATCCTTTCATTTCTACCGATTGTACCGCATCCGCTACTTTCTCATATTCCTTACGTTTCTCAGAAAGCTCCTTTATCATGGAAATAAGCTGGTATTCCCCGGTCACTTCTGTTCCGGTCAGTTCACTGATATTTTCATAATAATACTGATCTGCAATATCCAGCCGGATATCTGCTGTGCCATTTTCCAGATTCACTGCCTGCATCATCATATTGGAAATGTAATCTCCCTCCGGAGCCATCTTGTAATCCATCAAATCTTTTATCAGTGTTACTTCCGACAGCATTTCCCCAGCATTTGCAACCACATTTTCTTTGATTGGATGACTCATTTCCAACATTTCTACCCATTTCGGAAGAAAGAAATTCATCTTCACAACCGGGAATTCATAGAGGATACCCTTCAGCACTGCATAGACATCTTCTTTTCGAAGCTGCTCACAATTCAGTGGAAATACACTGACTTCATATTTTTCTTCTAATTCTTTTGCCAGTTGTGCCGTTTCCTCGCTGTATGGTTTTACGGAATTCAGTACCATAACAAAGGGTTTTCCGATTCTCTGCAGCTCTTTTATGGTTTCTTCCTCACCTTTCACATAATTCTCCCGCGGGATATCTGTGAAACTGCCATCTGCAGTTACTACAATTCCAATGGTTGCATGGTCATTAATAACCTTTCTGGTCCCGACCTCCGCCGCCTTTGTAAAAGGAATTTCCTCTTCAAACCAAGGCGTCTTTACCATTCGCTCCACGCCATTTTCCAGATGTCCGGTGGCACCCTCTACCATATAACCCACACAGTCAATCAGCCTCACTTTTACTTCGGTATCTTCGCCCAGCCGGATTTTTGCAGCATCTTTTGGAATAAACTTCGGCTCTGTTGTCATAATGGTTTTTCCCTGGGCCGCCTGTGGCATTTCATCCACCGCACGCTGGCGGCTGTTTTCATCCTCCATAAACGGAAGTACCATCAGCTCCATGAAACGTTTGATAAAAGATGACTTTCCGGTCCGCACAGCTCCAATCACACCTATGTAAATTTCCCCATTTGTCCTTGCACTGATATCTTTATACATATCATAAGTGCCTGTATTAAAATTTTCCATATAAATTCCTCCTGCCTATACTGTTATATGTATATGCAGGAGGAAGTCACCATTATAACAAAATATTCAGTTTTCCTGAAAGACATCTAAACTCTGCGTGTGTCACATCCCCGCAATATTCTCCGTCAGCATGCAATACCATTGGTTTTTCCAAATCCACGCTGAATTTTCTGCAGTTATGGATATCAAAGCACTTAAATCCTGTATGTTTTCCCTTTACCAGAAATGGCAGCAGGAAAAAGGTGCGCCACCTTGCCACTCCATAGCCACAGCAGACTGAAAATTCTCCGTCCGTAGCCACGGCCTCCGGAGCCATCGGCACTCCACCGCCTTCACAATACTGATTCATTCCAGCAATAAAAATCATCCGGGAAATCGGCTCTTCCACTTCATCATCAAATACTATCTTCGCCTCTGCTGTCGGCATGGTAAACAGGGATTTTATCGTAAGACAGACGTAGGTTAATGAACCAAGTCCCAGTCTATTTAATGCTTTCTTTAATCCGGAATGCAGTGCCTGTTTACATACATCCGCATCCAGTCCAAGACCGGAACTAATTGCAAAAATCTTCTGTTCCTTCTGTCCTTCTTCCACCCAGCTGACACAGCCTAAGTCAATCGGCGTTGTCTCTTCCGCCTGAAGTATCCGCTCTAAATTTTCTGTAGGTGTTCCATTGATTTTCATACCTCTTGCGAAATCATTCCCGGAGCCGGTCGGTATGTATCCAAACCGGATTTTTTCAAAATCATGCATCCCGTTCAGTACTTCATTTAACGTACCATCACCACCGACCACAATAAGATACACTTTTTCTCTATCAATATCACATACACGGTCTGCAAGCTTCTTCGCATGACCCTCATACTCTGTAAAATGTGCTTTATACCTTATTTCATGCTCCAGAAGGTAATTCTGCAGTTCCTCCCAGACCCGTTTGGACCTGCCGCCTCCCGAGGTATTGTTTACTATAAAATGATACATTTTATTCTGCTGTTTCTAAAGCTTCCAGCTCTTCTTTTGTTTTTCTCTTTCTACAGTAGATTTCCATATTTTTGCAGACTTTCTTTGCAAGTGCCGAAGTAATCTGTCCATCTACTGCACGCCATTTCCAGTTCATGCCAAGTGTAGATGGTGTATTCATACGTCCTTCACTGCCAATTCCAAGAATATCCTGCATCGGAACAATAGCCATATCACCAACACAGCCCCATACAGCTTTCATGGTGCCCCAGTTATATCCTTCTTCTTTGTTTAATCTTAAATATTCTTTGGCATATTTAACGCTTTCCTTTGGAGCCGTCTTGAACCATCCCATAATGGTATCATTATCATGAGTTCCAGTATAAACAACACAATTCTTTTGATATGTATGTGGAAGGTAATCACTCTCTTCTCTGCTGTCGAAAGCAAACTGGATTAACTTCATTCCAGGGAAACCGGTATCCTTTAACAACTGTTTTACGGACGGTGTTAAATAACCCAAATCTTCTACAATAATATTTAATCTGCCAAGTTTCTTTTCCAGAGCATTGAACAGGTCCATACCAGGACCTTCTCTCCACTCTCCATTTCTTGCTGTCTTATCCTTTGCAGGAATTGCGTAATATGAATCAAAACCTCTGAAGTGGTCAATACGAACAACATCATACAATTCAGACATTGCTTTGATACGTTTTGTCCACCAGGTATAACCATCCTTCTTCATAGCATCCCAACGGAATAACGGGTTTCCCCATAACTGTCCATCAGCAGAGAATGCATCTGGAGGACATCCGGATACATCAATCGGATCCAGGTTCTCATCTAAATAGAACTGTCCCGGATTTGCCCATACATCTGCACTGTCACCAGCAACATAAATAGGTACATCACCGATAATCTGAATACCTTTTTCATTGGCATATGC
Source organism: Roseburia amylophila (assembly GCF_025567465.1). Lineage (NCBI taxonomy): Bacteria > Bacillati > Bacillota > Clostridia > Lachnospirales > Lachnospiraceae > Roseburia > Roseburia amylophila. Next base: position 132,009 of record NZ_JAOQKI010000004.1, on the reverse strand, counting down.
TTTCAGCTCTGTCCACTGTTTGAAGAACAGATACTGCAACATTTTCCAGAATTCAACAGCATCTGCAAATTCTTCTTTCGCATTTTCAATTGCTGATGGTTTACGGAGTTTTAAATCTTTCTTCCATTCAAACCATGCAACCCCGCCATTTGCATCCTTCAATGCCATAAACAGTGCATAGTCCTCTAACCAGTCACTGTTTTTCTCACAAAAGTCCGCAAAATCATCCGGTAATGCTTTTTTAAAGCGCTGATATGCTTTTTTCAATAAAGGAAAACGGTTTTCATAAAGTGTTCCATACTCTACAAATTCCGGATTTTCTCCCCATTCATAGCTTAAACATTCCTTTTTTGTCAGTAACTTATCCTTACAAAGATAATCTAAGTCAATAAAATATGGGTTCCCCGCAAAGCTTGAAAATGACTGATATGGAGAATCTCCATAACTGGTTGGGCATATCGGTAATATCTGCCAGTAAGTCTGTCCTGATTTATCCAAAAAGTCTACAAATTTTCTGGCTTCCTTTCCCATTGTACCAATTCCGTATGGTGACGGAAGTGAAGATATATGCATTAATATCCCACTTGTTCTCATAATTAAATTCCTCCTGCAAACTAGATTATTTTCCTATCTCACGAACACTTTCCCCCAGTGCAAGTTCAAAAGGTATTATTTCATGTACTGCCTTGGTTTTCAAGTCAATTGTACGAAATAGTATTTCAAGACTGCGTTGTGCCATCGTCTGGTACCGCTGTCTTACAGTGGTCAGCTTTGGATTATAGTAATCCGCCATTGGTATTCCGTCAAACCCCACAACGGAAATATCATCCGGTACCAGAAGACCTCTGTCACGTATCGCACGAATCGCTCCAATTGCCATGACATCACTCATCGCAAATATAGCAGTCATATCCTTTGCCTTCTCCAAAAGTTTTTCCGTAGCCCGATACGCACTTCCAAAGTCAAATCTTGCTTTCACAAAATATTTATCGTAATCAAATATTCTTCCCTTTTCACCAAAACATTTCTCGCACCCGATATAACGCTGTTCACTGACATAAGAAGAACTTAAATTTCCTCCAATTACTCCAATATGAACATGTCCCTGATTCACCAGATAATTCATGGCACATTTTGCCGCTTCCACATCATCTGTTGCTACACTGGACAGGTTCGGAAAGCCAAGATCTTTTCCTGCAGTAGACACTAATACCGATGGAACTTTTACTTCATGAAACTTTTCCCTAAAAAATGCAGGATTACCTCCGAGGAATAAAATCCCCAGAGGTTTTCTTTCACGACACTGAATAATTGCCTGTTCTACTTCATTTTCTTCTTCATCCAGATATATCATATTCAATGTATAACTGGTCTTATTTACAATCGTCTGGATTTCTTCTGCTATCCCTGAAAAAACCATATTCGACGTACCTTTTATCAGTACGCAGATGGTTTTAGACGCAATCTGTTTCAAATGCTTCGCATTTCCATTTGGAACAAAATTGTGTTCTGCAACAATCCGCCGAATCTTCTTTTCTGCTTCCGGACTCACATCATCCCTATTATTCAGAACCCTTGACACAGTACTTACTGAATACCCGGATTCTTTTGCAATATCTTTTATTGTCATGTTTTGTCCTGCCTTTACACTATATCTATAGCGAAATACTTATTATATAAATGCTTAACCTTTTACAGCTCCTGCAACAACGCCTTCGATAATATATTTCTGACAGATTCCATAGAAAATGATAATTGGAAGAATTGCCAGTACCAGCATAGCCATCATTGCGCCCCAGTCAATAGAGCCATATCCACCTTTCAAATACTGAATTGCAATCGGAATCGTTTTCCATTTTCTGATATCGAGTACCAGATATGGAAGAAGGTAGTCATTCCAGATCCACATTACCTGAAGAATTGCAACTGTAATTGCAGTAGGCTTTAAAATCGGGAATACAACCTGGAAATATGTCTGAATCGGGCTGCATCCATCAATCATTGCCGCTTCTTCGATTTCAAGCGGAATGCTCTTTACGAAGCCGGTAAACATGAATACCGCAAGTCCTGCTCCAAATCCAAGATATACTAAAATGATTCCAACCGGATTTCCAAGATGTAACATATTTGACAGCTTGGATAATGTAAACATTACCATCTGGAAAGGTACAATCATGGAAAACAGGCAAAGGCAATATAAACCTTTTGAAAACTTATCATTCACGCGGATGATATACCATGCACACATAGATGTGCAGAGAATAATTACCGCAACAGAACATATTGTGATAAATAATGATGTTCCAAACGCATTAAAGAAGTTAATCTTGCGGATACCTTCTGCATAGTTGGTTAATCCAACAAATGCCTTCTGCACTCCGGCAACAAATCTGTCCCATCCGTCAGTCATTTTAAACGGTCCTAACTGGAACGGGAAGCGGTTAATATATGCCTTTAATTTAAAGGAGTTCATAAATACGATTACAATCGGAAGTACCCACAGTACACTTAAAATAGTAAATATAATGGTAAAAATCCAGCCATGTTTTGCTTTTCTTACATTACTCATTACTGCTGCACCTCCTTACGTCTGGTCAGATAGTTCTGTCCAAGTGCAATTATTGCTACCAGGATAAAGAATACAACTGCTTTTGCCTGACCAACGCCTTCCCATCCGTTTCTACCATAGAAAGTATCATAGATGTTCAATGCTAAAAGCTGTGATTTCTTTGCAGGTTCACCTGCTGTCAATGCTAAGTTCTGGTCGAATAATTTAAATCCGTTGGTCAGTGTTAAAAATGTACATACGGTAATGGATGGCATTACCATCGGTAAGGTTACATTTTTAAGTACCTGCCAGGAAGTTGCCCCATCGATTTCTGCAGCTTCAATCAAATCTCCAGGAATATTCTGGATACCCGCGATATAGATAATCATCATATAACCTATCTGCTGCCAGCACATCAGGATAATCATACCCCAGAAACCATATTTTTCATTATATGCCAATGTTCTGCTGTAATTTGCGAGAATACCATTGAAAATCAACTGCCAGATATATCCTAATACAATACCACCAATCAGGTTCGGCATGAAGAAAATGGTACGGAACGCATTTGTTCCTCTAATACCCTTTGTTAAAAGCATCGCAATTACGAATGCAAAAAAGTTAATGGCAAGCACGGAAACAATTGTAAAGAGTGCTGTATACCATAACGAGTGAACAAATGTCTCATCTCCAAAGATTTTGGTATAATTAGATAGTCCTACAAACTTTGCATCCGTAACAGTTGTGAATTTACAAAAAGAAAGATAGATACCCATAGCAAAAGGAATTATAAAACCAATTGTAAATGCAACTAACGTTGGAAGTGCAAAAAGAGGAAAATATTTTTTAATTGATTTGTTCATAATATTTTTCCTTTCCCTTTTATAAAGGGCAGGCGATATCCGCCCGCCCTTTTTTTCACATATTGTTCTGATTATATGTGATAAGTCTTACTCGTTTGCTGCTGCGTACTCAGAAGCCCAGCCATCAACGAATGCAGTTACAACATCATCCCAGGAACCTGTTCCAGCAGCATAAGCTGTTAATGCAGAACCTACGCCATCTTTCCAAGCCTCAGAAGGCATTGTTGTAAAGCACCAAGCTACAGAATTCTTACCATCTGCAATGGACTGGTTAACTGCATCCATGAATGCATTGCTTGCCTGATATCCATCATCAAATGTATCAAATGGTGTTGTGAAGCCCATCTGGTTAGCAACAACGTCACGTCCTGTGTCACTTGTAATAACCCAGTTCAAGAAATCTTCTGTTGCTTTGATGTTTTCTTCAGAAGCATTAGCATTAATACACCAGTAGTTCTCAGATCCTGTACAAAGTCCCTGATTCTCTTCTCCATCAACTCCGATGTAGATAGGCATCATTCCAAGGTCATCATCTGTTAATACACCAGCATTGATAATATCATTGTATGCCCATGTACCATTCTGATAGAATACAGCTTCGCCTAAGCCAAATTCAGCTGTTGCATCATCACCAGTCTTGCTTGCTAACATAGAGCCTTCGCAAGTAGAATCTGTTGTGTATAAATCCCAGATCTGTTTGTAGTTATCAAGGTAAGTTCCTTTGATAGCATCTGTAGATCCGATTCCATCTGCTTTGTATTCATAGTAGATTGGAAGGTTTGCTAAATGGGTTTTGAATCTCCAGTCAGAGGATGAATCCATACCAGCTGAAGTAAATGCACCCTTAAGGTCATATTCAGGACCAGCTGCTTCACTTACTTCTGCAAGTCTTGACTGAATATCATCTGCTACTTCTTTTAATTTTGCGAAGCTGTTGATTTCATCAATAGAAGTAACTTTAGCTCCGTCCATTCCGCAATATGCGTTTAATACGGTTTTGTTGTAAATAAGACCATAAGTCTCAAGTACATATGCGATACCTTTTACTTCGTCTCCATCTTTCAGTACAAAGTCATCACTCTTAACATGTGAATAAACATCTGTTCCTGATAAGTCTGCGCAGTAATCTTTCCATGCTGCAAGACCAACCGGTCCGTTTACCTGGAAAAGTGTAGGTGCATCAGATTTAGCTATCTCAGACTTTAAAGTCTCTTCATATGTACCAGATGCTGCTGTAACAACTTCAACTGGAACACCAGTCTCATCTGTATAAGCTTTTGCAAGATCCTGCCACTGCTGATCCTGTTCTGGTTTGAAGTTCAAGTAGTAAACAGAACCACTTGCTGCTTCTTTGCTGTCATCTGTCTTCTCTGTTCCTGCTGCATTATTGTCAGCTGTTTTCTTGTCGTCGCTTCCACATCCAGCAACCATAGCTGCTGTCATAGATACAACTAACATAAGAGATACTAATTTTCTTTTCATAGTACATCCTCCTAAAATATAATATGCTATCCTTCCTGAAAACCTCTTTCCCAATCTGTATACCGACTTGTCTGAAACCTAGTTGGTTACGTTCTCGGTAACGTTTTCAGTGGATATATATAATATAACCCCATTACTCAAAAATAGCAATGGGGTTTTTAACATTTTGTACACTTATATAATTTTGGCATTCCATTTTTGTGCACTTTTACCATGAAATTGTGTTTTTTCTATGAAAACAAGCGCTCTGCAATACGGACTGCATCTTCAATACAGCCATCGCAGCTCCGCAAAACCTTTCCGGTTTCAATTCCTTTCAATTCTTTACAGATATGAGAGCCGTTTTTTTCATCAAATGCTGCTGTCAGTCCCTTTACCGTCTGATATGTTCTGCCTTTGGTCATGCCCTTTTCAATTGCTCCCGAGCTTCCCAGTGCTCCTGCAATCATATACATTCCGGTTGCTGCACCACAGGTTCCCTGCATATCTGCCATCCCTGCGCCAAATCCTTCCGACAGACGGAATAAAGTTTCTTCATCAATACCCAGCTTATCACTGTAACTGCATAATACTGCCTGTGCACAGTTATATCCGCTGTGGTGTTTTTCTTCTGCTAATTTTACTCTTTCTTCTATTGTCATCTTCTAATCTCCTTTTTCTGTTTCCTGCTATTCTCTGTAATAACTTTTTCTTGCTTATAAAATGCTGCCTTCTGCCAAACGTTTTCTTTTCTATCCATCTGGCAAAAGATTTTTCCTGCGGATACACTCATGGCAGCTTTCAAATAATAATTTCTTACTGCTACAGACTGTTTCCGGATTCTTCATTCCTGCCTTTTCCCGCATCAGACATAATTTGTGTACCGTATCTGCATCCAGCTCCCGGTCCATTTCCATCATTTTACTCTGGTAAAGAAGTCTTGCATATAATTCTACCGACTCCATCCGGTAATAAGCTTCCGTCAGGTCCTTTCCATAAGTCAGTGCCCCATGATGTGCTAAGAGCAACGCATCAAAATAGTCAAGATATGGTGCAATGGCATCCGGTATTTCCTGCGTAGACGGCAGACCATATTCTGCTACCGGCACACAGCCAAGACTTACAATGGATTCTGATATGATTGCACGATTTAATGCCTGACCGCCAATCGCAAAGGTTGTGGCATATGGCGGATGCGCATGTACAACTGCTCTTACATCCGGACGTTTTTCATATACTTTCAAATGCATCTTCATTTCAGAAGACGGGCGGAACCCATCCTGACAGGATAAGACTTCTCCCTGCAGATTTATCTTACATAAACATTCTTCCGTCATATATCCTTTGGATATTCCGGTTGGCGTACACAAAATTTCATTCTCTGATATACGCACAGAAAGATTACCATCATTGGCAGCTACCATTCCGCTCTGATAAATTCTTTTTCCAATCTCTATCATCTGCCGGCGTATCCTGATTTCTGATTCCATCTTTCTTCCTCCATTGCCTGTGATTTCCAGATTTTATAGAAAGCCTTCACTTATTATAGTCACCCCGGTTATTTTTTGCAAATAAAATTCTCTTCATTTATCTCTTCATTCATCTTGTAAATTTATTTCCAGAATGCTACTATTTCTTATAGAATATATATTTTTCAAAAAATACAAACAATTTCTGCTTATAATATTTACTTTATATAAAAAGGAGTTACTACATCATGAATGAACCAGTTACCAAAGAACTTGTGATACATAAAATCAAACACAATCTACGCCGTCTGCGTACCGCCATAAAATGGATTATTTTTTCTATTCTGTCCGGTCTTCTCATCGGTATGGTGGGAATTGCCTTTTACTTTGGCATGACATGGGTCACCGATACAAGAACTGCTTATCCATGGCTCATCTTCTTTCTTCCGCTGGGTGGAATCATGATTATACTGCTCTATCATCTTCTCCATGATGAAAAGGATACTGGAACCAACCTGGTGCTTTCCGCCATCCATTCCGGGGATGAAATTCCACTGCGTATGGCTCCGCTTATTTTTATCTCCACCTTAATCACACACCTCTTTGGTGGTTCTGCCGGCCGGGAAGGTGCAGCACTTCAGCTTGGCGGAAGCATCGGAAATTCTCTGGGAAGACTTTTCCGTTTTGATGAAAAAGATAAACATATTATGATTATGTGCGGCATGAGTGCTGCTTTTTCCGCCTTATTCGGAACACCGATGGCTGCCGCTATTTTTCCTCTGGAAGTAGTCAGTGTCGGCATCATGCACTATTCTGCATTAGTGCCATGCGTTATCTCTGCTTTAGTAGCACATGGTCTGGCATTACACTTTCAGATTGCGCCGCCGTCCTTTGCTATTTTAGACATTCCGGAATTTGGAATTTCTTCTGCAGTTACCGTAACGATTCTTGCCGTTTTATGTGCATTGGTCAGTATCCTGTTCTGTATTTCCTTACATTACAGTGAAGCCATTTACCGTAAATTTATCAAAAATCCTTACCTTCGTGCTGCGGCAGGCGGCTGCATCATTATTCTCCTCACCCTTCTGGTAGGTAATCAGGATTACAATGGAACCGGCGTTAATATTATTTCCAAATGTTTTGACGGCACAGTGGCTCCGGAAGCTTTTCTTTTAAAAATCATTTTTACCGCCCTGACCCTTGGTGCCGGTTTTAAAGGTGGCGAAATTGTTCCTACTTTCTTTATCGGTGCAAGCTTCGGCTGTCTCTTTGGAACGTTGACCGGTTTCTCCCCAACCTTATGTGCCGCCATCGGTATGGCCGCCATTTTCTGTGGTGTCACTAACAGCCCGATTACTTCTTTGCTGATCAGCTTTGAAATGTTCGGCTTTGCTGCAATGCCATTCCTGCTTCTTGCGATTGCATTCAGTTATATGCTCTCCGGCTATTACGGACTGTACCGCAGCCAGAAGATTATGTATTCAAAATTTAAGACAAGCTATATTAATAAACAGACGCACTAACTACAAGAAACACGCTTTGCGAGTTTCTCGAGTTATCACAGTGCTCGCCAAATCTGCATGCAAGCATGCGATTTTTCTCGCTATTCGCATAAAAAGAACTTCTGCTGATTGTTTTCCAACCGGCAGGAGTTCTTCTCATATCATTCACAATATGCTATTTTTAATCTCTTCTTATAAGTACTTCTGAATCTCTTCAAATACGTTTTCTACCGGAACCTGTTCCTTTAAGGTCTTATCACGGGATGTCACTTCTACGATTCCCTGCTTCATATTTCTAGGACTTACGATAACACGAAGTGGAATTCCAAGAAGGTCTGCATCTGCAAACATAATGCCGGCACTTACGGTACGGTCATCATAGATAACTTCAATACCGGCATTCTGCATTTTCTCATATAAATCATCAGCAAAAGCCTTTACTTCTTCATTGTCCGGTCTTACTGCGCAAAGGTGGACCTGCCATGGAGCAATTTCTTTTGGCCAGATTGGACCATACTCATCATGATGGGCTTCACATACAGCAGCAGCAAGTCTTCCGACACCGATTCCATAGCAGCCCATGATTGGAGTCTGTCTCTCACCATCTTTATCTACATAAGTCATCTTCATGGACTTGGTATATTTGGTTCCGAGCTGGAAGATATTTCCCACTTCAATACCTTTAGAAATACGGACGGTCTTCTTACCACATTTCGGGCAGATTCCACCTTCGTATACCTTAGCAAAATCATGATATTCTGCGTCTTTTACATCACGCTCCATATCAAGTCCTTTGAAGTGGTATTCCTCTTCATTTGCTCCGCAGGATAAGTTATTTCTTCCTTCCAGAGACTTATCATATAAAACCACATGAGGTGCATTGATATGTAAGCCAACCGGTCCGATATAGCCTGCATTTAATCCGCACTCTTCTGTAATAACAGCAGCATGAATCTGATCACCAAGATAATTAACAAGCTTGGTCTCATTGATTTCCAGATCGCCACGGATAAATACAACCACATAGCTGTCATCTGAATTTTTCTGATAAACAACTGCTTTACAGGAGTTGTTTGTCTTATCACCAAAGAATTCACAGATATCTTCAATGGTATGGATATTTGGTGTATGAACCTTTTCCAGTTCTGCTGATTCTGCGGCTCTTGGAATGTCAGAAATATTTTCTGCAGCTTCCATATTTGCTTTGTATCCACAATCATCACAAAGTACAATGGAATCTTCTCCAATCGGAGTAAGAAGCATGAACTCATGGGAAAGACTTCCACCCATCATGCCGGAATCAGATGCAACGGATACTACTTCCGGAATACCGGCTCTTTCAAAAATACGCTCATATGCCTTGTGTACTCTCTGATAATACTGCTCCAAATCTTCCTGGCTGGTATGGAAGGAATATGCATCCTTCATGGTAAATTCTCTCACACGGATTAATCCAGCACGAGGTCTTGCTTCATCACGGAATTTGGTCTGAATCTGATAAATCATAAAAGGATATTTGGTATAGCTCTGTGCATACTCACGAACCAGCTGCACGGCTGCTTCTTCGTGGGTCATACCAAGTACCATCTTGGCACCGTTTCTGTCTGTAAAACGAAGCAGCTCGTCTCCGATGCTTTCATATCTTCCGGATTCTTCCCAGATAGATGCAGGCATAACAACCGGGAACTGTACTTCCTGTCCATCTACCTTGTCCATCTCTTCACGAAGAATCTGCTCAATCTTACGTGTAATTCTCTTTAATGGCAGGAATGAAGAATAGATACCATTTGCCACATATTTGATGTATCCACCTTTTACCATAAGTGCATGACTGTCAATCACACAATCTGCCGGTCTCTCTTTAAACCGGTCACCAACTAATTTTTCCAGTTTCATTTTCTTATCTCCTTTTTCTATTCTTGCGACTCATCTGCTTAAAGCAATATAAAAGCCCTAAGCTATGATTTAGCTTAGGGCGAATGTTTCATCCGTGGTACCACCTAAATTCAGGACTGCTCCTGCACTCCGGCACATCTTCTTATGCCTTCTCTCTGTAACGGGAGAACCCGACATACCTTCACTTCTGCTTGGATATGCAGCTCCAAGACTGGTTCATCATCTTCCGTCAAAAACTCTCACCTGCCGTTTTCTCTCTGAAGGCTTCCAATGATTACTATTTCTCTTCCACACTTTCTCATATATTTTACCAATGGATATTTTACTTGTCAATCCTTTTATTCCGCAATTTCGGTTGTGCTTTCTGCTGCAGTCAAATCCGCGATTCCTTTCTGATAAGTGGTATATACTGCACTTCCTGCCAGATAAATACTGTCAGACTGATCCGTCTTTACATAATACTGGCTCAGCATGTCATTTTTATTTCCAATCAGAAGTGTTGTTGTTCCATCCCCTGTCGTCAGTGTAATGGTATTTGACGGCGTTTCAAGTCCATACTCTGACAAGTCCTCATAATCCCTGATTTCCTGGTCTGCTGTAAACTGTGCTGCGGTGGTAACCAATGTTTCCACGGCATCCTGGTCTAATGCAATGCTTTTATCTGCCTCATAATACCAGGTGTCATCTTCTTTTACAAAAGACAGTGTCTCATTATTATACTGATAAGAAAATGCTTTTACATCTTCTGTTGAAATGTCTGTCACCATAACTTTGGATGCTTCTTCCTCTTCCTGTTTTTTCTGTTCCTGGCTTTTATTCCACTTCGTCAGGCTAACCCATGCAACAATACAGATAAGAAGCAGGATGCATAAAGCAATCAACTGTTTTTTCTGTTTCTTCATTACTTCTTTCTCCTTCTCATCCAGATTACGATACCGATTGCAAGAAGCAATAACGGAATTACTGCAATGCCGATTACAGCTGATGCAATGACAACCGAAGCCGGTACGGTCAGGGTACTGCTGTCATATTCTTTGACCGGAATCACAACTGCTGAACCGCTGTCTTCCGGAATATAGCTTGCAATGGATTTTGAAAATACGGATAAATTATTTCCGGATACCATACTGTCTGCATCATCCATAAACATGCTCATGGAAGAATATACAAGAATATCTGCGCTTGTATCATCCATGGTTTTTTCCGCCTTTAATCCTACCGTAAACGGTCCTGCAATATCATCCTCCGTCTGCTCTAAGGAGCTTGTAGCATCTGTCTTACTGTACGCTGCATCCGAAGTGGTAAGTAAAGGTGTATAGGTTACATTTTCGGTATCGGTATTATAGGTAAGACCTACTGCATACGGTGTAAATACATAACCATCCACACCGGAAGTCAGCGCACTGCTTTCTACATTTGGTAAAAGATAATATGGTGCCTGATAATAAGAACCGGTATTGCTCTCCATCACCATTCCTTCTACTGCAGTGATGCCAAACTCATTTAAAACCGAATAAAAATTACTCATATCAGCATCTGTATAAGATAGCGTTACAAAAAGTTTGCCACCTTTATTGATATAATCAATTACTTTTGACGCATCATCGGATGAAAAATCAGAGGTCGGTCCATTGATAATAAGTGCCTGTGCATCTTCCGGAATGCTGTCTGCCTGCATCAGGTTGAGGCTGTTTAATGTGACATTTGCTTTCTCAATAGCATCTTTAAAATTACCGTTCAATGCTGTCTCACCATGTCCCTGCAGTTCGTACATAACCGGCATTTCATCCGATGTGACATAGGAAATGGCACTGGTAAGCTGTCCCTCTCCATCATAACCTGTAGTCTGGCTGCTATAAGTACTGTAATCTATACTGGTCTCATAAATATTGCTGTAATTAATTACTTTGGAACGTTTACTGCTTTCTACAATCAGACTCTTTCTGGTGATAGATGTATCATCCGTATAATCCCGGTAAAAATTCGGATAAACGGAAGGGTCTTTATATTCTACCGAAATATGGGAAGATTCGCCTTCATAACGCTTTAATGTCGTTGCAAGAGTATCATCCATATTTCCTTCCGCTTCCAGAACATAAATTGTGACATCCTCATCCAGATTATGAAGAATCTCTTTTGTATCATCAGAAATGGAATACATCTTCTGTGCTGTCAAATCAATAGACGTAATGGAAGATGGCAATGCATTTACTACAAGATTTACTGCAACTGTAACCACGATTCCGATCACAACCATGGCAGAACTGAATACGCCAAGCTTTAATTTCTTACTGCTCATACTCCAGCGACGCTTCTGTATGGACTGTACCGTCAGGAACAAAAACAGGATAATCATGGAAATATAATATACAATGCCGGATACATCAAGAATTCCCTGCATCAGCATATCCATGTGTTTTGTCAAATCATAACAGCCTAAAATCTTTGTAATAATATTTCCATTCTGTGAAATCAGATTGGTAATTCCGGTCATCAGATATCCCACAAAGAGAAATACAAAGGTTAATACTGCAGAAATTACAATACTTTCTGTCAGTGAAGATACAAAGGTTCCAATGGCAATACAGGTCATACCATATAACCAGAAACCCAGTACTCCCACATAGCTCTTTGCAAAAGCAACGTTTCCATATGCTGACATAATTAACGGTGCCAGACACATAACCGCTACACTGATGGTAAATACGGTTCCGGTGGCGAGATATTTTGCCAGAACCACTTTTTCTACTGATACCGGCGAAGTTAAAATCAGCTGGTCTGTCTTATTCTTCCGCTCCTCTGCCAGGGTACGCATCGTAAGAATCGGCACAGTAACCAGAAACAGAAACGTTACTGCTGATAAAGTACTGCTGATATCTGTCGAACCATAATACATATTGTATACATAAAAATAAAGGCCAAACAGTGCCAGTGTTGCTGCAATAAAAAGCCATCCGGTCACCGTCTGAAAATAAGATTTTAATTCTCTTTTCCATATTGCACGCATTATTCTTCCTCCTTTGATGTAAGTTCAAGAAAGATATCTTCCAGCGATTTACCACCGTTTATCATTTCCAAAATCGGCATATCACTTTCTGCACAAATATGAAAAATCTCTTCTCTGACATCTTTATTTTTTTCTGCCGTTACAGTCACCTCAGTAACTCCATCCTCCGGCAGTTCTTTCGTTTCTACTGCAGTAATATGTTCTGCATCTGCAAAAACTTCTTTTATTTTTTCTTCTTCAGCTTTTAACTTAAGCTCTATTACCTGTCCACCGGACATCCGCTCTACCAGTTCTTCTGTTTCTTCCGATGCAACTAATTTTCCATGGGAAATAATAAATATGTAATCACATACTGCCCGGACTTCCGAAAGAATATGGGAACTTAAAATTACAGTATGCTTCTTTCCAAGACTCTGAATCAGATCACGGATTTCAATAATCTGTTTCGGGTCTAAGCCTACTGTAGGCTCATCTAATATAATAACTTCCGGATAACCTAAGACTGCCTGCGCCAGTCCGACTCTCTGCCGGTATCCTTTGGACAGATTTTTAATCAGTCTGCCTCTCATATCAGTAATCTTTGTGGTTGCCATGGCATCTTCTACATAGGGTTTCCGTTTCTCCTTTGGAATCTTCTTAAGTTCTGCTGCAAACAAAAGATATTCTTCCACCGTCATATCCATGTATAAAGGTGGCAGCTCCGGCAAATAGCCTATACATTTCTTTGCATCCTCCGGCTGTGCCAAAATATCAAATCCATTGATTTTAATGGTTCCCTCTGTTGCCCCCAGATATCCGGTAATCATGTTCATTGTAGTTGATTTGCCTGCACCATTCGGTCCTAAGAAGCCATAAATTCTTCCCGGCTCAATGGTAAGATTCAAATCATCTACCGCTACATGCGTCCCGTATTTTTTCGTCAAATGACTAATCTCTATCACGTCTCGTCCTCCTTATAACATCTCACCTCAGAAAGTTTATGAGAAAGTTGTGTTAAAAAGACGATGTTTTTGTGATAAAAATGCGGTCAAACTGTGTTTTTTGTGTGACGGAATTAATCTAATAATTCTTCAAAGCTTAGGATATAGCGGTCAGATAGCTGCATGATTTCATTTTTCTCATAGGAGGAATGGATATCTTCCACACCTACCACATAGAAATCATCCATCTTTGCACCTTCCACACCTTTTAAAATATCTTCATATACCACACACTGCTCCGGTTTCAAAGAAAGCTTTTCTGCTGCAAGCTGGTACACATCCGGGAATCCTTTTCCCCGCTTCACTTCCTGCGTCACTGTAAATGCATCAAAATATTTCATGATGCCGCAATGGGTAAGACAGGGACGAAACAGCCTCTCATCGGAAGAAGTTGCTGCTGCAATCTTAATTCCTTCTGCCTTTAATTGCTTCAGGTAATCTATAACACCGGCTTTCAACTTTACTTCATTGGTATAAGCTTCAATCGCCATATCAAACCATTCTTTGATAATCTCTTCTTCGGACTCCGGCAGATTAAAACGCTCTTTGGTATATTCTGCTGCCGCATCAAAGTTCTTTGAAGTAATTGCTACCAGATAATCATTCGGCACAACAAATCCTCTTTTGCCAAGAAAATCCTCATCAATTTTCCGCCATACTCCCATGGAGTCTAAAAGAGTGCCATCTAAATCAAAGATGGCACCCATTCTATTGTCAATCATATATTTTCCTTTACATTCTGTCTGGTGCAGAGAAACCTAATACATCGATACAAACCTCTAATGTCCGCCTGGTCAGTGTTAATAAACGAACATAGGAAGCCTGCACTGCCTCGTCTTCTTCTGCCATAATCTTTGTCTCATGATAAAAATGATTCAATGCATTTGCCAGGTCATAGATATAAGAACATACCTTATGCGGTGCTGTCTCTTCGTAGGCATTTTCCATCATGGCATTGAAACGGGTCAGCTCTAACATCAATGCCTTCTCGCTTTCGGAATGTGCCGGAAGAATTGCTGCTGTTCCTGCTTCTTTTCCTGCTTCTTTATATTTGTTCAGAATGGATTTGATCCGGACAATCGTATAAAGAATATATGGGCCTGTATTTCCTTCAAATGAAGTAAAACGGTCGATATCAAAAATATAATCCTTGGAAGCCTGATTGGAAAGGTCTCCGTATTTTACTGCGGAAAGTGCAACTACTTTTGCAGTTGCCTTTGCTTCCGCTTCTTCTACCGTACGGTTCTCTGTAATCTTGCGGTACATCTCATCATTGATGCTGGAAAGCAGTGTCTCTAACCGCATGACACCACCCTCTCTGGTCTTAAATGGTTTTCCGTCTTTTCCATTCATGGTACCAAAACCTAAAAACTGAAGCTCTGTATCATCATCCACAAGATGTGTCTTTCTGGCACAACGGAACACCTGTGTAAAATATAGCTCCTGACGTTTATCCACTACATAGATAATTTTATCCGGATGATAGTCTTTCATACGCCATACAATCGTCGCAAGGTCTGTTGTGTTATAAAGAGAAGCCCCATCGGATTTTAAAATCATACATGGCGGGATCTCTTTCGTATCAGTCTCTTCTTTGACATCTACTATCAGTGCACCATCACTGATATATGCATAACCGTCATCCTTCATCTTCTGTACCATGTCCGGGATATATGGCTGTGCGTCAGACTCACCCTTCCATAATTCAAAAGATACATTTAAATTAGCATAATTCTTCTTTAAATCCGTTACAGATACATTTAAAATATGGGAAAGTAATGCCTGATAGCCTCTTCTTCCATGCTGCAGTTCATAGGTTGCCTGCATGGCAGCTTCTTTATAAGCTGCATCCTCTTTGGATTTTCCGCTGGCTGTCGGATAAATTTCTTCCAGCTCGGAAATGGTAAATGGAGGCTCAACCGGATATTCTCCTTCATAATTTTCATCAAAATAGCAAAGTTCCGGTTTACGGAGCTTTAATTCAGTAATAATCAGTCCCATCTGAAGACCCCAGTCACCCAGATGCACATCACCAATCATATTGTGTCCCATGAATTTACCAATACGTTTGATGCTTTCACCGATAATAGCAGAACGTAAATGTCCTACATGAAGTGGTTTTGCAACGTTTGGTCCGCCATAGTCAATCATGATGGTCTTTGGATTTTCCACCTTATCACAGCCTAAACGCTCTGTATCCTCCTGCATCTTACTGATATAGGAAGCCACAAATTCATTATTCAGCTTTAAGTTAAGGAAGCCAGGTTTTACAGCTTCTACGGATTCAAACATTGCGTTATCCTTAAGCTGTGCTACTACTTCCTCCGCAATCATAATCGGTGCTTTCTTATATTCTTTTGCAGCAGCCATAGCGCCGTTGCACTGATATTCACATAAGTCCGGTCTGTTTGAAACAGTTACTTTTGCATATTTTGCATCAAGTCCGGCTGCTTCAAATGCTTTCACCATCTCATCTGTTATTAAATCCAGTATCTTTCTCATTCTTTCTCATGTTCCTTTCTGAGCATTCTATTTTTCCATTTTATACTCAAAGGCAAGCAGTTGTCAACTACGCCAGAAAGTGTTCTGCCATCAGAATTGTTCCGATTTTCTGCACCTCTCCGGTAAGGAACACACTGCCATCCTCTCCGATTTCTATCAGTAACTGCCCACCCGGCATCGTGACTTCAATTCTGTCATCTACCAGTCCCAGCTTATGGGATGCTGCCGCTGCTGCACAGGCTCCGGTTCCGGAAGCTAAGGTATATCCGGCTCCCCGCTCATAGATTTCCACCCGGATATGACCTCTATCCATTACTTTACAAAGCTGCATATTAATCCGGTTTGGAAAATAAGATGCATTTTCCACATAAGGTCCTAATTCCATTGCCTTTTCTTTACTGATTTCATCTAAATGAATCACGCAGTTCGGATTTCCCATGGAAACACAGGTTGCCCGGTAAGGATGGCCATGAAAAACCAGAGGCCTGTTTATAATTTCCGGAGGCGTACCTACATAAGCAAGTACCCCTCCGGTAAATTGTGGTATTCCCATATTTACTTTCATAAGACTTCCGTCTTCATTTAAAAAATCAATCCTTACTTCGCCTGCCTTGGTATAAAGGCTAAACGGTCTGTGTCTGATATATCCGGCATCTAATAAATATTTTGCAAAAATCCGAACACCATTTCCGCTGCGCTCTGCTTCACTTCCATCCGGGTTAAATATCTTTACATAAAGTTTCTCATCCTGCCATATCGGTCCATATAAAATGCCATCAGCTCCTGCACCAATATTTCTTCTGCACAGCTTTACAATATGACGTTCCAATAAATGTATCTTATTCTTATTCGGGTCAAGTACAAGATAATCATTTCCTAATCCATGATACTTCTGTAACAGCAAGGTATCATCCATACTTATGCTCCAGTTTCACTTCTTATTACAATATATGAATGAGATATTGTCCGTTAGAACCCGACTTATTCCTGTTCTGTTTCAGCGGTCGCTTCTATGACCTCAGACACTTGTTCTCCACTGTCTGTCTGTTTCTCCACCACCTGCGGTGTTTCCACCTCCTGTGACACTTCCGCTGCCTGCGGTGTTTCTTTTCGTTCAGGACTCTTTTCTCCTAAAATAGCAGATAACTTATCATCTGAAATCGTTTCATCTGCTTCTTCTTTCTGTAAACGTGCTCTTTCTTCCTCAATCTTCTGCCTTACTGCCGCATCAATCTCACGCTGCTTTTTTTCTTCTTCCTCTGCAGCCACTCTTGCAAGACGATCAAGAATCTCCTGTGCCTGCTGTTCATCCTGCTGTTTCTTGCGTGCAGCTAAAATCTCTTCTTCCGACATGTAATGAACATTCCAGCGTTTCACAATACTATGAGCAATTCGATCTCTTTCATTTCTCTTATCTATTGCATCCTGCATATTATTCCACTTCCATTTTTTCTCTTTATGTATATCATAGCTTTCACTCATTCGTTTTTCAAGATGAAAAATTATTAAATTTTTATTGTTTCCGGCATATTTTTATGTAAATAAGGACATCCTTTCTGTATCAGCCAATGGCTGCAAAAACATTTTAACCCGGAGGTACGCATCATGTCCGTCTACAAAGTTGAAATCTGCGGCGTAAATACCGCAAAGCTTCCAATCCTAAAGGAAGAAGAAAAGGCTGCTCTATTTGCCAGAATCAAACAGGGGGATATGACTGCAAGGGAAACATATATCAAAGGGAATCTTCGTCTGGTCTTAAGTGTGATTAAACGTTTTTCCGGAAATCAGGAAAATATTGATGACCTCTTTCAGATTGGATGCATCGGACTGATTAAGTCCATTGACAATTTTGATGATACACTTGGGGTAAAATTTTCCACCTATGCCGTCCCTATGATTATTGGCGAAATCCGCCGCTATCTACGGGATAACAACAGCATCCGTGTCAGCCGTTCCCTGCGGGATACTGCCTATAAAGCCATTCATGCCAAAGAAATCCTGATGAAAAATTCCATGCAGGAGCCTACTTTACAGGAAATTGCAAAAGAAGCCGGACTTACCAAAGAAGAAATCGTCTATGCCCTAGATGCCATTCAAAGTCCGGTCAGTCTTTATGACCCGGTCTATACGGATGGTGGTGATACACTCTATGTGATGGATCAGATTAGTGATAAAAAGAATAAAGAAGATAACTGGGTGGAAGGGCTTGCCCTCTCCGATGCAATGAACCGGCTCAACGACAGAGAAAATCATATCGTTAAGCTGCGGTTCTTTGAAGGTAAAACCCAGATGGAGATTGCTGATGAGATTCATATTTCCCAGGCTCAGGTCA
This sequence comes from Roseburia amylophila, assembly GCF_025567465.1. NCBI lineage: Bacteria > Bacillati > Bacillota > Clostridia > Lachnospirales > Lachnospiraceae > Roseburia > Roseburia amylophila. Next base: position 113,449 of record NZ_JAOQKI010000004.1, on the reverse strand, counting down.
GCCGTCTGGAAAAAACTGCTCTAAAGACTATGAAAAATTATCTTGCCCTGCATACCTGAGCTCTGATTTTTGGTGCAATTAAAATTGCCAGTGCCATTTTCACCAGGTCACCAGGAATAAAAGGAATTACACCAGCCCATAATGCTGCCATCATGTCCATCTTTGCTTCATAAGCAAGCCATGCTGTTCCTAATGCATAGCAGACAATCGTTCCAACAATCATTGCCAGCAGACATAAGAGCCATTTCTCAGTATATTTATCAATTACAATACCGGCAATGATTGCCATTGGAATAAATCCGATTAAATATCCACCGGTTGGGCCAAAAAGTTTCGCCGGTCCTGCGGTAAATCCTGAAAATACCGGTACACCAACCAGTCCAATCAGAAGGTAAATGACGTAGCTTAACGTTCCAAGCTTCCAACCCAGTAAATACAATGAGAAGTAAATAACCAGATTGGTAAGGGAAATTGGTACCGGACCAATCGGCAATGAAAATGGTGCCAGGATACAGGTCAGTGCTGTCATGATTGCTACCAGTGCCATCTGCTGGGTTGTGATTTTTCTTTTTTCTGTTGTTGTGTTCTGCATAATTTTCTCCTAACGTTTGTTGTTATTGGGTGATTGAAAAATAAATATATTTTCAGTAAATTTAACTATTCAAAGGATATTGGCTTTTCTGCTCTGAAATACCGAAGTTCTAAGATGCATGTTTTTCTTTTTTTATTAAAACCGTCTTTCCAATGTTTAACAGGATATCAGAACTGTTCGTTGAAGTGCGGATGCATTTATGTAACTGTTAGGGGCACTTAGAATTTCGTCTGTTTCAGGCAACGCTGGCACATGGACGTGCCAGCGAGGTGCATATGAGCACGGATGCGAATTTGCACCGGTTGCCGGATATTGTGATATTTTATCCGAAATTCTTAGTGCCCCTTGCAGGTATCATACAGCATCCGTACCCAACGGACAGTTCCGATATCCGGTTAAAGCAACGGAAAGACAGTTTCTATGCAAGAAAAACATGCACCTAAGAACTTCCGGCATTTCATATCAATCAAAAGCCAATATCCTTTGAATATGCAAAATTTAAAAAGAATACTATATTTATTTTTCAATCACCCATCAAAAATACCCTATAGATTTTTATCCATAGGGTATTATAGGGTATGTGCCGTTTAATTGTCAACCTTTATTTTGCATATGGTTGACAATTACTGATGCTATGTACTTTACATCACTTCAATTTCGAAGTTTTCGCTTCTGTTACTCATTCTGTTTTTTTAGTGTTTTGTTTTTTCAGTGTTTTGTTTCTTCTACGCTTCGTTTGATACCTTCACCAGCTCCGCTAACTTCCCTGCTGCTTTCCCGCTGTCGATTGCTTCTTTTGCAAGGGTGATTCCATCTTCAATGGTGGATGCTGCTCCACCAACATACAGGGTTGCACCGGCATTCAGTAATACGATGTCGCGTTTTGCGCCTTTTTCTTCTCCGGAGAGAATTTTCTTTGTGATAACGGCGTTTTCTGTTCCATCGCCACCACGCAGTTCTTCTAAGGAAGCACGTTTTAAACCAAACTGCTCCGGTGTTATGGTAAATGTATTTACTTTTCCATCCTTGATTTCAGATATTACGGTCTCGGTTGTTGTTGTGATTTCATCCATATTGTCTTTGCCGCTTACAACAAAGGCACGTTCAACGCCAAGTCTGCTCATGGCAAGGGCAATTTTTTCTGTCAGGGCTGCATCATAAACACCTACCACCATATTTTTTGCTCTGGAAGGATTGGCAAGAGGTCCTAAAATATTGAACACAGTACGCACACCCATTTCCTTTCTTGCCTGACCTACATATTTCATGGATTTGTTAAAGAGCTGTGCAAACATAAATCCGATTCCGGCTTTCTCCACGCAGGCTTCTACTTTTGCAGGCTCTGCCATAATATTTACGCCCAGTGCCTCTAATACATCACCGGCTCCGCTCTTTGAAGAAATGGAACGATTGCCATGCTTTGCTACCGGGAGTCCGGCTGCTGCAACGACAAATGCAGAAGTGGTAGACACATTAAAAGTATAAGTACAGTCTCCACCGGTGCCTACCAGATCCACATAATCAGAAACCTTCGGTGAAATAGTATCTGCCTTATCCCGGAGTACTCCTGCAAACCCGGTTAATTCATCTAAAGTCTCACCTTTCATACGAAGTCCCATTAAAAAAGCACCAATCTGTGCCTGGGATGCTTCCCCGCTTAATAAGATTTCCATTGCTGCTTTTGCCTGTTCTTCTGTTAAATCTTTTCCTTCTGCAACCAGTTCAATATATTCTTTCATCGTAAATTTCTCCTTTACTGATTCAGTTCTTTTTTAAATGTGCCACAATAAGTTCCAATTGCCTGTAAATCATAATCATTTTCTTCCATCAGTCTGATGAAATGTGAGCCTACAATTGCTCCGTCGATAATATTTTTCATCGGTGCAACATCCTCTGCAGTACGGATACCAAAGCCCATCATAACAGGAATCTTTGATACTTCTTTTACACTGCCAAGATAATCAATTACACTCTTATGGAAGGTTGCTTCCTGTCCGGTTACACCCATGGAAGATACGCAGTAAACAAATCCTCTTGCATCCTTTAAAATCTCAGGGATTCTGTCTTTCGAAACCGGAGATACCAGCTGGATAAGAATCGGTGCATTTTCCTTCTGTAAAAATTCCTTTATCTCATCCTGTTCCTCTAATGGCAGATCCGGAATAATCAGTCCGTCTACTCCACTTTCGATGCAAGCATCCACAAAGGCTTCCACACCATAGTGAAATATGGTATTGTAATACATCATAAATACGATTGGAATCTCAATTTTTGCACTGCGAAGCTTTTTCATGGCTTCTAATACTTTCTTTAAATTCACACCTTTTAAGATGGCATGATAGGAAGCATCCTGAATAACCGGGCCGTCTGCTACCGGGTCTGAAAATGGAATTCCAAGCTCGATGATGTCTGTTCCCGCCTGCTCCTGTGTGCGGATAATCTCCTGCATTTTATCAAAGTCCGGCATTCCTGCTGTCATATATGTAATAAATGCTTTTTTGTTCTGTTCTTTTAACTGTGCTAATTTTTCTTCGATTCTGTTCATGCTGCACCTCCTAGTTTAAATAACCCTTTCCTGCAAGATAATCTGCAATTGTATTTACATCCTTGTCGCCTCTTCCGGAAAGACAAACCACCATAATATCATCCGGTTTCATTTTCTTCGCCTGCTTCTTTGCATATGCCACTGCATGGGCACTTTCGATTGCCGGTATGATACCCTCTAATTTACAAAGCTCCATTAATGCATCCATGGCTTCATCATCCTTAATTGCAACATATTCTGCTCTGCCGCTGTCCTTAAGATAGGCATGCTCCGGTCCAACACCCGGATAATCCAGTCCTGCGGAAATGGAATGGGCAAGCTGCACATTTCCATCCTCATCCTGTAATAAATAGGAACGCATACCATGTAATACGCCAGGCTCGCCCAATGCCATGGCACTGGCATGCTCCCCTGTCTCAATTCCCTTTCCGGCAGCTTCTACACCAATCAGTTTTACATCCTTTTCTTCAATAAAATCTGCAAACATTCCGATAGAATTAGAACCTCCGCCAACACATGCCATAACCACATCCGGCAGTCTTCCTTCCTGCTCTAAAATCTGTTTCTTTGCTTCTTTGCTGATGACGCTCTGGAAATATTTTACCATCTTCGGATAAGGATACGGTCCAACAGCGGAACCGATTACATAAAAGGTATCCTCTGCGGTTTTTGCCCAGGTACGAATTGCCTCATTCGTAGCATCCTTTAAGGTATTACTTCCGGATGTAACCGGCACTACTTTAGCTCCCAGCATTTCCATACGCATTACATTCAGCGACTGACGTTTCATATCTTCTGCTCCCATATATACGGTACACTCCATATTAAAAAGAGCTGCTCCGGTTGCAGTTGCCACACCATGCTGACCGGCTCCGGTTTCTGCGATTACCTTGGTTTTTCCCATTCTCTTTGCCAGAAGAATCTGACCGATTACGTTGTTAATCTTATGGGCTCCGGTATGGTTTAAATCCTCTCTTTTTAAATAAATCTTTGTTCCATATGCCTCACTCAGACGGCTGGCAAAATAAAGTGGTGTCTCTCTTCCTACATATTGTTTAAGATAATAGTCCACTTCCTTTAAAAATTCTTCATCCTTTGTATACTTTTCAAAAGCATCATCCAACTCTTTTAAAGTATTCATCAATGATTCTGCTACATACTGTCCACCAAATGCTCCATAATAACTCTTCTTATTCATGTTCTCTCACCTTTCTTACAAATGCTTCTACTTTTTTATGATCTTTTCCATGTTCTCCTTCTACCGAAGAACTGACATCTACTACATCAGGTTCAAATAACCGGATACCTTCTTCTACATTTTCACTGCTTAAGCCGCCGGCTAAAATAAATGGTATCCTTCTTTCCTGCCATTCCCTTCTTTTTTTCATTGGAAAATCCTGCCAGGAAAAAGTCTTTCCACTGCCAAATTCCGGTGCGTCTAATAAAATGCCGGAAATACCATCCGGAACATTTATTTCTTCCGCTTCTTCCCTGCTTCGCACCTGACATGCTACCCAGACCGGAATTTTAAGATTTTCAGGAAATTCCTGCATCTTATGAATCTGCAGAATATCAAAACCTGCTTCTATGATTTCATCTATCAAATCCAGTGCCGGATTTACGGTAACTGCTACAGTTTTAATAGAAGGCTTCAAATGTTTCTTAATTTCTTTTGCCTGCTCTATTGAAACGTTTCGTTTGCTTTTTTCAAAGAACACAAAGCCTGCATAATCTACCTGCATCCGGTTCAGCACTTCTGTCTCAGATTCTCTTGTGATGCCACAAATCTTAATCTTTGCCATGCCATTTCTCCTTACTTTGCGGCTTCCTTATAAACCTGTTTCCAGTGGGCTGCCAGTGCCTTTGGATTTTCATGTTCCATAAATGCTCTTCCAATTAAAAATCCACTGACACCGCAATCTGCAAGATATGCCACATCATCATCTCTTACAATTCCGCTTTCTGCAATTAAAAGTTTATCCTTTGGCACCATCTTAGAAAGTGTTTTGGTTCGTTCCAGTGAAATCGTAAAATCCTTAAGATTTCGGTTGTTGATTCCAATGATGTCTGCATCCAGCTTCAATGCCCGCTCCATTTCCCATTCATCATGGGTTTCCACCAGTACATCTAACTTTAATTCCTTTGCCAGCTGATAAAAGTCATACATTTCCTTGTCATCTAAGATTGCTGCTATCAGTAATACTGCATCTGCATCAATGGCTTTTGCTTCATAAAACTGATATTCTTCAATCATGAAATCCTTCCGTAACATTGGAAGCGGAGTCAGATTTCTTACTTTCCGGAAATAATCAGTATTTCCAAGGAAATGCTTCTCTTCTGTCAGGCAGGATACCGCATCCACAGAAGCGGTATAATCTTCCATCCGCTCTTCCAATGTAATCCTGCTTTCTATCTTTCCAAGGCTTGGGGATGCATTTTTAAATTCTCCGATAATGGAAAGTCCATCTTTGGCAAGATTCTGATAAAAGCTTCTTATCTTTTCTTTCTTTGCCGCCTCTTCTCTTAACTTCTCTTCCGCTAATGTCCGCATCACGGTCAGATCTGTTTTCTGCTTATCCCGAAAAAGCTGCTCTCTTTTATCTGCAACAATTTCATCTAATATCATGTTCTATATCCTCCCGTTTAAGAAATTCTCTATCATACGCTTCCCATGCTGTGTATAAATGGATTCCGGATGGAACTGTAATCCAGCTACCGGATAATCTTTATGGCGCATTGCCATGATTTCGCCATCCTCTGTCTCCGCCGTTACCACAAGGCACTCCGGAAGACTATCTTTCTGAACAGCCAGGGAATGATATCTTGCCACCTGAATCGGACTTTCAATTCCCTGAAAGATTCCTGTGCCGTCATGGGCAATCAGGGACTGTTTTCCATGATATAATTCCTTTGCATAGCTCACTACGCCGCCAAAGGCTTCCCCGATACACTGATGTCCTAAGCAGATGCCAAGGATTGGAATTGTCTTATAAAATTCCTTCACCACATCCATACAGATGCCGGCATCCTTCGGTGCTTTTGGTCCCGGAGAAAGAATGATGCGTTCTGGGTTCATGGTGCGGATTTCTTCTATTGTAATCTTGTCATTCCGTTTTACGATAATGTCCTTCGTAAAAGTTCCTATATACTGATACAGGTTATAGGTAAATGAATCGTAGTTATCAATCAGCAGTATCATAAGTTCTCCTCCTCAACCAAAGTCTTTGCCAATGCCATTACTTTATTGCAGCATTCATAATATTCATTTTCCGGTACGGAATCTGCTACGATTCCGGCTCCTGCCTGAAGGTATACCTCATTTCCTTTCTTTACCATGGTCCGGATTGTAATACAGAAATCCATGTCTCCACCGAAATCAATATATCCGGTTGCTCCACCATATAAGCCTCTTCGTACACTTTCTAATTCATCAATGATTTCCATGGCCCGAATCTTTGGTGCTCCGCTTAAGGTTCCTGCCGGAAGGAAGGATGCCACCAAATCTAATGGATGGGATTCTCCTTTCTTGCGTCCCTCTACCTGGGAAACAATATGCATTACATGGGAATAATTCTGTACTTCCATAAACTGTGTTACCTTGACGGTTCCAAATTCACTGATTCTTCCCATATCATTTCTTGCAAGGTCTACTAACATAACATGTTCTGCCCGCTCTTTTTCATCGGAAAGTAGTTCATCCCGCAGCCGTTTGTCTTCTGCTTCATCTTTTCCTCTCTTCCGGGTTCCTGCAATCGGACAGGTGAACACTTTATTTCCCTGCTTCTTTACAATCATTTCCGGTGAACTTCCGATTACTTCAAAGGTTCCGTAATTAAAATAATAAAGATATGGAGAAGGATTTAATTCTCTTAATTCCTTATATAATTCAAAACCGGTCTGTCTGGTTTCAATCGTCCAGCGCTGTGACAATACGGTCTGGAACACATGGCCTTCTCTGATATAATGTTTGATTTTCTCTACCTTTTCGCCATATTCTTCGATACTGTCTGACTTCTTAATAATTTTTCCATCGTGGTAGAAGTTCCGTTTGCATTCCTTCTTCTCCATGGCTTTCTTTATCATCTGTCCTGCCTTTTCCATTGCCTGCTCTCTTCCTTCTTCCGAAGGCTCTTCTAATACTACAGCAGTCAGTGTTTCTGCTACATGGTCTACCATAAGGAAAGAAGTCATCAACATCATCTGTATGGTTTCGATTCCGATTTCATCCGGGTTATTGTCCGGAAGCACTTCAGAATATCTTACGAAATCATATCCAAGATTTCCAACCAGTCCACCGGAGAAGGACAGCTCTTCATCTTCTTTTTCGATATGAAATTCACTGTAATATTCTTTCAGACGCTCCAGCGGATTTCCTTCTCTTACTTCCTCTGTGCCATCTGCTTTTGTAATCACCAGTGCATTTCCTCTTGATGTTACAATTTCTTCCGGCTCCATGCCAAAGAAAGTATAGCGGTCATAATTCTTATCGTAACTTTCTAACAGGAAGCCTTTTTTATCTCCTACCAGACTTTCGTACATGTCTGTTGATTTTTCATTGACAATGCTCACTGTTTTTTTGAATACTTTTCTGTTTCTTACCATAATCATCCTCCTATAAACCGGCTTTATAAATGCTGCTCGTGCAAAGAAAAAGTCCCTGACCGGAAAATGTTCTTTTCCAGTCAGGGACGCTTATCGCGTGGTGCCACCCATCTTCGCTATGTCTGCTTTTTACCTGTAAGTAACTAAAAAAGCGGATATTTTCAATCAGAAAATATCCGCCACTAATTCAAACATAACCTCTTGGATACAGAAGTCTCCTTCGATATCCTCGTCCCTGTAACGTGGGAAAACGGCATCCGCTACTATTGTTCACTTTGCATCTGACAAATCCATTCCGAATAAACTATCTTACCGGCTTCCACCAACGCCGGCTCTCTGTAAAGAAATCATTTACCGTACTACTTTTGCTCACTGATTTTATTTATTCAGTTCATTAATTGTTCTCAGTTTATCACTGTAAAGTGATGATGTCAATGTATTTTTATAAAATTTTTTCTGTTTTTTTTGCAAAATCATGCAAAAAAAAGAAAAACATTGTCAAGCTGACTTTAATATGATACCTTAATAGAGTGTAACCATTCACGTAATATATGAAAAGGAGAAAGTTATGTATAATTTAAATGGTGAAAATGTAAACGACAATCCAAATGGTTTTTCCGGGAATGAACCTGCCGGAAATCCAAACCCAGACAACAATGCTCAGATGAACTATGGTCAGCCGGCTTCTGAGCAGCAGACTTACAACCAGCCGGAAAATGGTCCTCAGACCTATGATGCACCAAATGCAAATCAGCAGCAGGCATTCAACCAGACCGATTATAATCCAAACAGCTTTAATCAGAACGCTTATAATCAGTCGGCTTACAATCAGCCAGATTACGGACAGCAGGCATTTAACAATGGAAACACCTATAATGGAAACAGCTACAATGCAGCACCTTCCTACAATCTCAATGGTGATGCACCGAAAAAATCCTGTGTTTTTGGTGTCCTTGGTCTGATTCTTGGTATCGCTGCTTTACCTTTCGGATGGTTTGTTCCAATTATCGGAATCATTCTTGGTATCGCTGCTATCATTCTTTCCATTCTTGGAATGGGTAAGAACCGTGACCTTCGTGGTGCAGCAATTGCCGGATTAATTATTTCCATTCTGGCAACCATCTTTTCTATCGGTGTTATTGTATATGCAGTTATCAATGTTTCTAAAACCTTAAGCAATGCCGGAAAAGAACTTTTTGACAACAGTGGTATCACATCTGATCTTGATGACTTTGATTTTGATTCCGATTCAGATGATAGTGATGACTATGATGACAGTGATTACAGCTATGGCGATGACAAAGAAGTTCCTTTAGATAATGTTGTATTATACTCAGCTAATGATGTTACCATTACAGCTACCAGTATTGTATACAGCTACTATGATGATTCTGTAATTCCGGAAATTAAAGTTACTGTTGAAAACAATACTTCTAACGACCTTGGAATCAATGTTGATTATTGTGCAATCAATGGTGTAACCATGTATGGTTATATTTCAGGTGACGTCGCTGCCGGCAAAAAAAGCAACGAAGAACTTAGCATTTCTACTGATGATTTCACTTTAACCGGTTTTGACAGCATTGATAATATTAAACTTCAGGTAAGCTTCTATGATTCTGATACTTATGATACTTTGATTGATGATGGTGTTGTACAGGATATCAATCTTTCCGATTCCTATACCCCATTCTCTATTTCCTCTGTTCCGGGTGCAGTTGCATTAGATTCCTCTAATGGCATCAATGCATATTATGTCGGCACAACAACCGGTTGGGATGATACACTTGTATTTGTATTCTATATTGAGAACACTACAGATAAAACCTGTGTTGCTGAATCCGATGATTTCTCAATCAATGACTTTATGCAGGATGATTACGGATATGGATATCTTCTTCCTGGAACCGGTACCTTTATGTCAATTGAAGCAAATGATGATATTACATCTATTGATGATGTAACCAATGCTTCTATTAAATTTGAAGTACGTGATTATGATTCTTATGAGACATTCTATTCCTCTGATGAATTGACATTTATCTCAAATAACTAAGGAATTTTAAAATAATACAAATCATCATAAAAGGACCTGCCACTTATCATAAGTGACAGGTCCCTTTTCATCGCTGTGAACACCTTTTCCGAAATGCACTTCAGCTTAAATATTCTTCCTGGCTTTACAGATTCTCCTGTAAGAATGCACTTAATTTTTCAATTGCTGCATCTTCATCTTCACCTTCAGCACGAAGTGTGATTTCTGCACCTTTCTTAGCACCCAGCCCCATAACGCCAAGGATTCTCTTTGCATCTACTTTCTTACCATCCTTTTCAATGGTAATTGCACTTGCAAATCCTGCAGCTTCCTTTACCAGTAATCCTGCCGGTCTTGCATGGATTCCCTGCTCATCTGTGATTGTGTAAGTAAATTCCTTCATGTTCTTCCTCCTAAAAAGTTATATTTTTTCCCGTTTTTTATACCATAGTTTTAATTTGCAAGTATGTTGACTCGCTTATGCTCACTATTTGTGAGTACATCACTTATTATATCATACAATCTTCTTTTTTAACAATCCCAAAAGTAGACAAGATACTGCTGAACCTACAATCAATGATAAAAGATACCAGATTGCATTACCCATTACTAAGAATACGAAGATTCCACCATGTGGTGCCATCAGTGTACAGTTAAATGCCATAGACATTGCTCCTGCAATTGCAGAACCTACCACACAGGCTGGAATCACGCGCAGCGGATCCGCTGCTGCAAATGGTATTGCACCTTCTGTAATAAAGGATAATCCCATAATAAAGTTTGTCGGTCCGGCTTTTCTTTCTTCTGCTGTAAATTTATTTTTGAAGAATAAGGTTCCAAGTGCAATGGCAATTGGTGGTACCATACCGCCAATCATAACGGCTGCCATAATATTATAGTTTCCAGCGGCAATGGATGCAGTTCCAAATACATATGCTGCCTTATTTAAAGGACCACCCATATCCACAGCCATCATTCCAGCTACCAATGCTCCCAGTAATACCGAGCTTACACCATTCATATGTGCCAGTCCTGTATTAATTGCAATATTCAAAGCTCCGACCGGTGGTTCGATGATAAAGGTCATCAATGCACCTATTAACAATACACCAAGCAGCGGATACAGTAGAACCGGTTTCAATCCATCCAGGCCTTTTGGCAGTTTGTCAAAGATTTTCTTTAATAACTGGATGATAAGACCTGCGGCAAATCCGGCTACTAAGGCTCCAAGGAAACCTGATTTTCCATTTGCTGCAATTGCTCCTCCAACGAAACCTACTACCAGTCCAGGACGGTCTGCAATACTCATGGCAATATAGCCAGCCAGTACAGGAAGCATAAAGCCAAATGCCAGTCCTCCAATGGACTTAAAGAATGCTGCTGCCGGAAGAATTGTACCAAAATTAGCACGCTCATCCGTAGGAAGTGATGCAAGGTCTACACCAAAGCTGTCGATTAAGAATGCAATGGCAATCATAATACCACCACCGACAACAAACGGAAGCATATGGGAAACACCATTCATCAGATGCTTGTAAACTTTGTGTCCAAAGCTTTCTCCGCCCATGCTTTCACTTTCTGATGCTTCGCCGCTGCCTTTATAAATTGGTGCATCCTTTGCCATAGCGCGCTGTATTAATTTATCTGCTTTACTGATTCCATCGGAAACCTGACAGATGATAACCGGTTTTCCGGCAAAACGATCCATCGGGACTTTGGTATCAGCTGCTACAATAATACAGTCTGCCTCTTCAATTTCTTTTGCAGTAAGCACATTTTTTGCTCCGCCGGAGCCTCTTGTTTCCACCTTAATAAAGCAACCTAATTCTGCTGCCTTCTTTTCCAGACTTTCTGCTGCCATGTATGTATGGGCAATTCCAGTCGGACATCCGGTTACTGCAAGAATCTTTTTCTGATTTTCTTCCGGTTCCTTTATTTCTGTTTCCTTCTGTTCTTCCTTTTCTTCCTTCTCAGACTCTGCTTCATCAATGACTTTTAAGAATTCTTCAACCGAAGCAGCCTGTTTTAATCCGTTGGTGAAATTCTCATCCATCAGAAGAACAGACAGACGGCTTAATACGTCAAGATGTACATTATCTTCTGTATCCGGTGCTGCAATTAAGAAGATTAAATGAACCTTCTCTCCATCTAAGGCATCAAAATCTACCCCATTCTTTAATACCATTGCACTTAATCCCGGTTTCTTTACGGCTGCTGATTTGCAATGAGGAATTGCAATGCCCTCTCCAATTCCTGTGGTACTCTCTTCCTCTCTTGCAAAGACTCCTTTCCGGTAAGTCTCTTCATCTGCTATTTTTCCACTCTTTACCATCAGGGAAACCATCTGGTTTAATACATCTTCCTTTCCGGTTGCTGAGCCATTCAACTGAATGCTTTCCGGTGCCAGCAAATCTCTGATTCTCATATACCTTCCTCCTTTTTCTTAAAATGGAAATGCATGATTCTTTAATAATTGTTCTACTTCTTCTTTCGTTGCAAGTTCTTCTGAAAATGCACTGGCACTTCCGGTACAGACTCCCATCTTAAACGCCTGCGCATAATCCTTATTCTTTAAATATCCTGCAAGGAAACCTGCCACCATGGAGTCTCCTGCTCCTACGGAATTCTTTACTTTACCTTCCGGTGCTTCGCTCTCAAAAGCTTTTCCCTCTTCTGTCAAAAGCACAGCCCCGTCACCTGCCATGGAAACAAGTACATTTCTTGCACCCTGCTCCTGCAGCTTTGCTGCGTATTTCTTTACATCCTCTTTGCTGCTGATTGTCACACCAAATAACTGTCCTAATTCATGATTATTCGGTTTAATCAGGAATGGATGAAGCGGAAGTACATTTGCCAGAAGTTCTCTGGTTGCATCTACGGCAATCATGACATCCTTTCCTTCCAGGTATTTCATGATATCCATATATATGGACTGTGGCATAACATCCGGTATGCTTCCTGCCAGTACCAGCACATCTCCGGTTTTTAAGGTATCTAATTTGGCATAAAGCTTCTCGATATCTGTGCTGCGGATCATCGGCCCCTGGCCATTGATTTCTGTCTCTTCTGTGGAACGAAGCTTCACATTAATTCTGGATATTCCTTTCTCTACCTGAATGAAATCGGTATTTACCCCCTCTTCATCCAGGCGTTTGCTGATTTCTTCTCCGGTAAAGCCTGCTAAGAAGCCCCATGCGGTACTCTTTAATCCCAGATGATTCAATACAATGGATACGTTGATTCCCTTTCCTCCCGGAAACATTTTCTCCTGTTCCGTCCGATTTACCTGACCGGTTTTGAAGGTTTTTACATCCACAACATAATCCAGTGACGGATTAAACGTTACGGTATAAATCATTCTTCCACCTCCTTTATATTTTTATACTTCCGATAAGATTCTAAGGTAAGACCTGTTGTAATCACATCTGCTGAAGCAAATGGTGCAAATGTCACACTGGATATCTGTGCAAATTTACTCTTGTCTCCCAGGATATAACACTGTCTGCAATTTGCCATTGCTTTCTTCTTTACCATAGCCTCTTTCACATCCGGTGTGGTATATCCTTTTTCTACATTAATTCCATTGGTTCCGAAGAAGCCTTTTGTAAAGTTATATTTATCCAAGGACTCCACTGCCTCAGCACCTACCACAGCTTCTGTGGATGCCTTGAACTCTCCGCCGATGATATAAACCTCACATCCCAGTTCAGAGAGCCGTTTTGCATGGGCTACTGCGTTGGTTACCACACAGGATGGCTTCACATCCATAAAATCAATCATGCAGTCTGTTGTAGTTCCTGCATCCAGATAAATAAAATCATCTGCTGTAATTAAGGATGCTGCATACTTCGCTATAGCTGCCTTCTCATCACGATGCATGTTTCTTCGAAGTGGCACATCATCATCCTGTGTATGAAAAACTGTTCCTCTTAAAATTGCACCGCCATGAACCTTCAAAAGCTTTCCATTTTCGTCTAAAGTATTCAAATCTCTTCGTACCGTTGACTCGGAAGCATCGAAAAGCTGCATCAGCTCAGTTACTTTAACACTGCCCTGTTCTTCCAGCAGGGAAAGGATTTTTCCATATCTTTCCTCTGTCAGCATATCATCCCTCCCATTCCTATTTTCTATTTTCTGCTTTCTATGGTTTTATTATACGTTCAAAAACCGTCATAGTCAATCATATTCCGTCATTTTCATTCACAAAAATCCATTTCACAATTTGTGCAAAATATACAAAATAGGATACACCTTGGTACATCCTCGCGGAGCGTTTTTTACTTTACAGGAAAGCAATTTCCTGTAAAGTAAAAAAAGAAGCCTGCAAAAGCATCACCTTTTACAGACCTCTTCTCGCCTTTTTAAACCGTTTTCCGGTTCTTATTCTTATTCTTATTATCTTTTAGAAGCTTCGGATTTTCTCGTTCTCTTCTCCGGTATTTTCAATTTTACGGATTATAACATCATAACTGTAATCGTCATTTACCTTCACACTGACACGGTCTCCTACCTTATGACCAAGCACTGCTTTCCCCATAGGAGATTCAATACTGATTAATCCTTTCAGCGAATTTCCACGCATGGTAGTCACCAATTTGAAGGATTCTTCCATATCATCTTCTTCAATATAAACCGTCACCGTATTATTGATACCTGCCTCGTCTTCCTTAGAATCATCTGATACCACGACTGCAGTACGAATCATGCGCTCTAAATAACGAATTCTGCTTTCGTTTTTATTCTTATCTTTCTTGGCGGCATAATACTCGAAGTTTTCACTTAAGTCACCCTGTTCTCTTGCTTCCTGTACAGCACGGATTGCATTCTTTCGTACCACTAATTTCCGATATTCAATTTCTTCTTCCATCTTCTTGATATCACTTTGTGTTAATTCGTTATGCATACCGTCACCTTTTCATTCTAACAGTTTAAGCTAATGCAGCTGTAATAATTGCCATGGAATATACTTCTGACGCATTACATCCGCGGGATAAGTCATTGATTGGTGCATTCAATCCAAGAAGAATCGGACCATATGCATCGAAGTTACCAAGACGCTGTGCAATCTTATATCCGATATTTCCGGCATTGATATCTGGGAAAATAAAGGTATTTGCATGTCCTGCCACTTTGGATTCCGGACATTTGGTACGTGCAACTCTTGGAGATACAGCTGCATCAAACTGAAGCTCTCCCTCGATTGGAAGCTCCGGATATTTTTCTCTTGTCTTGTTTGCAGCATTACGCATCTTATCTACATCCTCGCCCTTTCCGGAGCCTAATGTAGAATAGCTTAAGAACGCTACCCTTGGATCTACACCGAATATCTTTGCACACTCTGCTGCTTCTCCGGCAATTTCAACAAGTTCATCTTCTGTCGGATGAATGTTGATTGCACAGTCAGCCATTGCCAGTACTTCATTCTCGCCGGTTGCAGAAGGACGTACCAGAATAAAGCAGGATGATACAATGCTGTTACCCGGTTTTGTCTTAATTAACTGTAACGCAGGACGAACAGTATCTGCTGTAGAATAGGTTGCTCCACCTAACAGTGCATCAGCATATCCCATTTTTACTAACATGGTTCCGAAATAATTAGCCTGTGAAAGAACTCCTTTTGCCTGCTCCGGTGTTACACCTTTGCTCTTTCTTAATTCACAGAACATGGTAACCATCTCATCAAATTTTTCAAAATGTAATGGATCGATAATCTTGGCTCCGCGAATATTAAATCCGCTCTCCTCTGCTGCTTTCTGAATCTCAGCCTCATTTCCAACCAGAATCGGGCTTAAGAAATTACTTGCCAGCAGACGGGATGCTGCCTCTAAAATTCTTGGGTCATTTCCCTCTGTAAACACAATTTTCTTTGGGCTTTTCTTCAAAATATCAATCAGTTGACCAAAACCAAACATATCTTTCTCTCCTCTGCTCTCTATATATTATTTTAACTGCATATTATTGTACCCTCTTTTAAATAAAAATCAAGTTTTGAATTCAGTACAATTTCTCAAGAGTGCATTTTCTTCTATTATAAATACGCATCTCTGTTCAGGCAAAAATGATTCTTCCGGAAAGAAAGCCGTCCCTCATCTCTTAATTTTCCAAGTTCCGTTGACATCGCACTTCGTTCCACAGAAAGATAATCTGCTAACTGCTGTCTGGAAAATGGAATATCAAACTCTGATGTTCCATGCTTCTGTGCCTCTGCTGACAGATAGGACAATAACTTTTCCCTGGTATTGCGTTTTCCCATATGGGTTAATTTTTCATTAAAGCGAAGATTCTTTTCTGCCATATTCTCTAATAAATTCCGAAGCAGAACCAGCTTCCAGCCTTCCGTTTCACCATCTGCATTCAATATATTCTGAACGTTCAGCCACAGCACATCTGCCGCCTCTTCTGCAATCACATTTACATTAATATTCCGCCTCTGCATACAGGCAAAGGTCTCTGCAAAAACATCCCCTGGACCTATCTTTGCAACCAGATTCCGGTTTCCCCAGAAATCCTCCTGCACAATCAAAAGTCCGCCAGAAACCAGCAGTCCCATTTCTTTTACCTGCTCTCCGCAGTGCAGAATATAATTTTCTTTATCATAAGTCATCTCATGGGCATCTAATCCCTTTAAGACTTTCTCCTCTTCTGTTTCCTCAATTCCTTCAAAAAAAGGTGAATTTTTCATTTCTACAGGAAATTTTTTCATTTTATAACCTCCGTTGTTTTTCCAACCGATTATTTATTGCTATTATAGTATACTGACTATACAAAATCAACGAGGAGGAATCTAAAATGATTCGTAAAATAATTCATATTGATAAAGAAAAATGTAATGGATGCGGTTTATGTGCATCCGCCTGCCACGAAGGTGCCATCGGCATGGTCGATGGAAAAGCCCAGCTTTTAAGAGAGGATTACTGCGATGGGTTAGGTGACTGTCTTCCGGCATGTCCTACCGGTGCTATTACCTTTGTACAGAGAGAAGCCGCTGCCTATGACGAAGCCGCTGTAAAAGAGCACTTAAAGAACCGTGAAGCGGCTTCGGTAAAACCTGCAGTTTCAGCCAATCACGCAGCTCCGGTTTTCAGCGGATGTCCGGGCAGCCGGATGCGCTCCATGCAGCGTAAAAACACGGAAAATACTTCTGCAGGCTCTAATACCGCATCCGGTACTGCATCCAACGCAGTCACAGCAGGAAACGCACCGGAAAGCCAGCTTACCCAGTGGCCGGTTCAGATTAAATTAGCACCTACAAATGCTCCGTATTTTGACAATGCAAGACTGCTGATTGCTGCAGACTGTACAGCTTTTGCCTATGGCAATTTCCATGAAAAATTCATAAAAAACCACATCACCCTGATTGGATGTCCCAAACTGGATGATGTGGATTACAGTGAAAAGCTTACTGAAATTATCCGCAATAACAATATCAGAGATATCAGTATTGTGCGCATGGAGGTTCCGTGCTGCGGCGGCATTGTAATGGCTGTCCAGAATGCCTTAAAACAAAGCGGAAAAATGATTCCATGGCAGGTTGTTACCATCTCTGTTGATGGCAAGATTATGGAATAAATTTCCAGATTAAATTGCTTCCACAAATCTTACTTTTCTAATTCTAAGACAACGGTTTCACAGCTGTCTAATGTAATTGTTCCATTTAAGGCTGCCTCAGCATTGATTGCTTCCTGGCGGCCTTCATTGGTTAACAATACCTTGGCAATTCTTTGCTCTAATGTGATGGTATGCTCTTCTGTTCCAAAGTTTGCAAGAATCAAAAGCTTCTGACCGCTTTCTTCATTTACCCGTTCAAAAGCAAATATGTCCTCTGCATTTTCATATTTTGGTTTAAAAATACCATAAGTGAAAGTATCTTTGTATTCTTTTGCCTTACGCAGTGCAATTAATTTCCTATAATAAGCCAATACAGAATCTGCCTTATGTTCCTGGGCTGCTACATTGATTTCCATGTAATTCGGATTCATGGCAAGCCATGGAGTTCCATCGGTAAATCCGCCATTTTTTCCATCGGACCACTGCATTGGTGTTCTGGCATTATCACGGCTGTTCTCATAGCAGCATTTCAAGGCTTCTTCTTCACTGAGTCCTGCACGCAACGCCTCCTGATACTGGTCGATGGTGCTGATGTCATCATATTCTGAAATATCATTTCGTTTGCAGTTGGTCATCCCGATTTCCTGTCCCTGATAGATAAATGGAATTCCACGCAAAAGAACGGATACCGTTCCAAGCATCTTCTTTCCTGCATCATTTCTGGCATGCTCAGGCAGATAATGGGTTGCTCCCCTTGGCTCATCATGATTTTCAATAATGTTTGCCTTAAAGCATTTTCCCTGTAATTCCTGCTGGGAATCGAAAATTACTTTCCGCCATTCCTCAAAACGTAATGGTTTCTGGTCGTACCAGCCATGCTCACCAAAAGTAAGCACATGGGCGCTGAAATCAAACATCGTAGAGAAATGTCCATCCTCTCCGATAAATTCCAAGAGTTCATCTTCCTTCATATTAAAGACTTCTCCTACTGTAAAGGCATCGTGCTTCTCAAAGGTCTCATGCTTTAATTCCTCTAAGAAATCTCCTACTCCATTTACTGCTTCCACCATCTTGATACAGGTTGCAAGTCCATCCGGTCCATCCGGCTCAAAGGACGGGAAGTTAATATCTTTCTTGATATTGATAATTGCATCTATACGGAATCCTGCCACGCCTTTGTCTAACCACCAGTTCACCATTTCATAGATTTTCTGACGCACTACCGGATTCTCCCAGTTTAAATCCGGCTGCTCTTTGGCAAACATATGAAGATAGTATTTATCACTATTTGGCACCTTCTCCCAGGTGCTTCCGCCAAAATAGGAACGGTAATTACTTGGAGCCTTGCCATCTTTTCCTTTCACAAAATAGAAATAATCTGCATACTCTCCATCCGGGTCTGCCAGTGCTTTCCGGAACCACTCATGCTGGTCGGAGCAATGATTTACCACCAGATCCATTACGATATACATCTCACGTTTCTTTGCTTCCGCAAGCAACTCATCAAACTCTTCCATGGTTCCGAATTCTTCAGCAATATTATAATAATCTGAAATATCATATCCCTGGTCTACAAATGGGGATTTATAAATCGGTGAAAGCCATACGATATCGATACCCAGTTCCTTTAAATAATCCAGTCTGGATATGATTCCTCTCAAATCACCGATTCCATCTCCGTTGCTGTCCTGAAAGCTCTTTGGATAAATCTGATATGCCACCTTGTCATGCCACCATTTTTTCTTCATGTTCTCATCCTCCATATTTCCATTATTCCTGTATTTACACTTCGTTCTTTGTATGATACTGTTATTATATACGAAGTTTCAGGAAGTTTCTTCCGTGATATTTGCGTTTTTATTGCACAATCCTGCTCTTTTATGTAAAACAAAATTAACGATATGATTATGGATTTCAGATGCAGACGGTGGAAGATAGGTCTGATGCAAAACAGCGCATTTCTAAAATACATTTTTTCTTTCTATGATAAAAACAGTCTTTCCAATGTTTGACAAGATATCTGTACCGTTCGCCGAAGTATGGATGCATGATAAGGATTGTTAGGAGCACTTAGAATTTCATACAGCAATAGCCAACGCCGGCACAGGGACGTGCCGGCGAGGCGCATATGAACATGGATGTGAATTTGCGCCGGTTGGCAGGTAAAATAATATTAATACTGAAATTCTTAGTGCTCCTTACTATCTTTATGCAGCATCCACACTCGACGGACGGTGCAGATATCCTCGTCAAAGCAAGCGGAAAGACAGTTTATAATCAAGAAAAAATGTATCTAAGAAATGCTGCTATTTTGTATCCTATAACCTACCCTTCCATCGTCTGCATCCAAAATTCCATTTCTTTCATTTTGTTTGTATAAAAAATCAGGATAAATGCTATTTAAATAAGCAACATTAAAAGGAGGTTCCCATGAAAGATAAAAAACAACTCCCTCTGGAGCAAAAAGAAAAGGCCGTTCATGGCGAACGAATTTTTCCATTAAAGAAATATCTTACTACGTTGCAGGAACGGTATCCCATTGTTACACCACACTGGCATGAAGAGGCTGAATTTACTCTGATTACCAGCGGTGTCTGTACGTATCAGGTTGACCTTGAAAGCTTTCAGGCTATGCCTGGAGATTTCGTTTTCATTCCTCCACTGGCTCTGCATTCCATTGCCATATTACCTGCCGGGCATATGCATTCGGAAACATATGTCTTTCACCTTGATTTCCTTGGTGCATCCTCTGCAGATATCTGTGCCATGCGATATCTGATGCCCCTTGCCAAGCAGCAGCTGATTCCCCCTTTTCATATAGTAAAAGAGCACCCGGTCTACCCGGATGCCCTCGCATTGTTCTATGAAATCAGCAGCTGTTATTCCGCTGCCCAGCCGGGATATGAACTGATGTTAAAATCCCTGCTGTTAAAGCTTCTTACCCTTCTACTTCCGTACTGTAGCAAAAGTTCTGAGCAGCCACAGCTTCAAAGCGAACATACCCAGAAGATTAAGGGTGTCTTAGAATATATCGGATTACATTATACCGAAAATATTTCCATTGAAAGCCTGGCATCCTCCTGCTATTTCAGCGAATACCATTTCATGCGCTTTTTTAAGAAATATGTCGGAATGTCATGCTTAGATTATATCAAGAGCCTGCGCCTGCAAAAGGCTGCCGACCTCTTAGAACAGCAGGAGCTTTCCATTACAGATGCCGCCATGACTGCCGGTTTCAGCAGCCTTTCCTACTTCTACCGGGAATTTAAAAAACGCTATGGAACGACACCACGCCAGTTTATCCATTCCCTTCCGGAACATCAGCATACGAATCGTACCTCTACTCCAGGCAGTCCTTTTTCTCCACTTTGATTTCCCAGTGGATTAAGAAAGTCAGGACTGCCCGAAGTGCAATAGATAGGGGCTCTTTTCCATATTGTATCCTGCCTTTTATTTATTATCCACGAAAATCTACATTCCAGCCAACCTGTTTTTCCTGTGGTGTAAATACATAATCGCTCATGCTGTCATATAACATATCCTGGATTTTCTTTTCCAGTTCTTCCAGCGAACCGGCAGTAACCGTTACCAGATCTTCACTCTTACCAGTTTTATCCGTGCTGTCAGTCTTGTCCGATTTCTTAACGGAAGATGTATCTTCATCCTCCTTATTCATTCGTTTCTCATAAGCTTCCTTCTGAGCTTTCTTACGTTCTGCACGGTTTTCTTCCTGTTTCTTTTCGATACGTTTCTTCTGAAGAGATAAAGACTTATCTACAACTGCAAAAAATGATGCATTGCCGCCATCATTTACCTGAATGCCATATGCCTTCACACCACTCTGTCCATTAGCAAACCGACTCTGCATGGTTGCAAGCTGACTGGATGCATTGGCTATGATTCCCTCGTACTGTTTCCGGTAAGACTCATCTTCTGCCATCCGCTCAATCTTCTCTTCATCAATTAGAACCACCATATTGTTGGCATTGGCATACTGTCCTGCATTGGCTTTTGCTGTCTCTTTCATATCCTTGGATACCAGAATGAAATCCATCGTGCTAAATTTCTTTTTCAGCTTCTCATAATACTCTTTCGCCTTATCCGAAAGCTTTGGCTCTCCAATGGTTTTTCCGGAGACTTTGCTGCTCTTTTCCGATTCCGTATAACCAGAAACGTTTTCTGCCACCTGATTTACTGCGTTTGTGTTCATAAAAATTCCTCCTTGAAAATATCTATAAGCAAATCCTTTTGCTTAAAACAATCTGTTCCATTCTTTATATCGGAAGAATCTCTCATTTTCTTAAGCGGTTCCTACAGTGCAAAATAGCCTAAAACAATGGCTCCAAGAATAATCCGGTACCAGCCAAATACTTTAAAATCGTGTTTTTTGATATAGCCCATCAGGAAACGGATGACTACTACAGATACCGCAAATGCTACCACGCAGCCTAAGCCTAAGGCACAAAGTTCCTGAGTGGAAAACGCAAAGCCGAACTTAATAAGTTTAATCAGGCTCCAGCCAAACATAACCGGCACAGCCAGGAAAAATGTAAACTCTGCCGCAGCCACACGGGATACTCCGATTAAAAGTGCTCCGATAATGGTTGCACCGGAACGGGAGGTTCCCGGAATAATTGCAAGTACCTGAAAAAGTCCGATAAGAAATGCTGTCTGATAAGTAATATCATTTAAGCTTTCCACTCTTACTTTCCGCTTTTTATTCCAGTTTTCAATCAGAATAAACGCAAAACCATAGAAAATCAATGCAGCAGCAATCACAAGCGGTGTATGAAAATGTGCATCCACATAATCATCAAACAAAAGCGTTACCACAGCTCCCGGTATGCAGGCAGCTACAACCTTAAACCATAAAGAAAAAATATCTTTCCGGACGACCGGCTGTGTCTTGTCTTTAAACTGGAACGGGAACATTTTCTTCCAGAACAAAAGCACTACCGCAAGAATAGCTCCCAACTGTATCACCACGAAAAACATCTCTTTGAATGAATCTGTCATATCAAGCCTGATAAATTCATCCACTAAAAGCATATGTCCTGTGCTGCTGATTGGAAGCCATTCTGTAATTCCTTCTACAATTCCAAGAAAAATAACCTTCAGCATTTCTACAAAATCCAATAACATTTCGTTGTCCTCTTTTCCTATTATTTCCGATTCCTCATTTTAACATACTATGCCGATAATATATATATTATTTTTCTTAAGATATTCTGTTTACTTGCGGAGTGCTGAAAATAATCCCTTCTTCTCATATGGTTCTTTTGTTACTTCTAACGCATCATATCCACTGTTTTTAATCACTTCTTTGATTTTTCCCTCCGGAATATTGGTATCGGTAATAATTACGGTCTCTTTTTTACTGTGGGATGAAGTTACTTTCTTTACCGGAAATGCTGCCCGCACTGCATCATTTACATGTGCCTCACACATTCCACACTGCATACCATCTACTTTTACTGTTATTTTCTGCATAAATCCTTCCTCCTTCATTTCCTTCCATCACATTATAATCTCTTTTTTTCTAAAAAAATATAGAATTAACGATATTTTTTCTCACCACTTTGCCACTATTTTCGCTCTTCCTTTTCTGAAAAAATTATTGTAAAATATTTCTTTAGGATTAAATTTTAAAAAGAAAGGATTTTATATATGAAGAAACCATTCCGTCTTCTTCTATGTCTTGCACTGCTTTTTGTGAGTGGATGCAGTGGTTATCAGAAAACCATCCGCTTTGGTGCCGCTGACATAGGTGGAATCTACTATACCTTTGCCAATACCTTTACCGGACTTGCCTCCTCGGAGGATGATACCTATCAGTTTGAAGTTAAGACAACCGCAGGCTCTGCTGCCAATCTAAGGCTGCTCTCCGGTGGATATATCGAACTTGGATTAGCCCAGTCTGACCTGATTGCCTCCGCCTATGAAGGCAGTGGAATTTTTGAGGGAGATCCTTGTCAGGGATATTCCGCTATTGCCGGGCTTTATACGGAAGCCTGTCAGATTGTCGTCCGTGCAGACTCCAATATTCAGACGCTGGATGATTTACAGGGCAAAACCGTCAGCATCGGTGCAGAGGATTCCGGTACTGAACAGAACGCTAACCAGATTCTGACCATGAGCGGACTTACCACTGAGCTGGTGAAAACATTAAACCTCGATTATACCGATGCTGCTGACCAGCTTATCAATGGAAAAATCGATGCATTTTTCTGTACTGCCGGTATCCAGACAACTGTAATCGAAGAATTAGCCAAAGAATGTGATATCCGTCTTTTGGATATTGATGAGAAATGCAGGAATAAATTGCTGTCTGCTTATCCATCCTATAGTGAATATACCATTCCTGCCAATACTTACACCGGACAGACGGAAGATATCCATACCCTTGGTGTCAAAGCGGTTCTCCTTGCTTCCGACAAGCTCTCTTCCGATACGGTAGAACACTTAACGGAATGGCTTTTTTCCCATGCGAAGGATTTACAGTATGCAACTTCTTTAAACCTGCAATTAGATGAAACTTATGCTACTGATGGCATACCGATTCCATTCCATCCGGGTGCTGTTGCCTATTATGAGAAACAGGGCATTACGCTTTCTTCCGAAAGCAATACACCAAACTAGAAAGGAACACTATGAATATACATTTAGATATGTACCAGACCTTAGCTGTTGCTGTGCTGGTACTCATGCTGGGAAGTTTTTTACGAAAAAGAATACATTTTCTGGAAAAATTCTGTATTCCGGCACCCGTTATCGGCGGTCTGCTCTTTGCGATTTTCACCTGTATCTGTTACAGCACCGGAGTTGCAGAATTTTCCTTTGATGATACCCTGCGGGAAGTATGTATGGTATTCTTCTTTACTTCCGTAGGATTTCAGGCTAACTTAAAAGTCTTAAAAAGTGGTGGGAAATCCATGGCAGTATTTTTAGGACTGGTCATTACCCTTATTATTACCCAGAACTTTCTTGCCGTTGGATTATCCAAACTATTAGGATTAAATCCATTAATCGGTATGTGTACCGGTTCCATTCCAATGGTGGGCGGACATGGTACAGCAGGTGCTTTTGGACCGGTACTGGAGGATTTCAATATCCATGGTGCCACTACCATCTGTACCGCTGCTGCTACCTTCGGTCTGATTACAGGAAGCCTGATTGGCGGTCCTTTAGGAAAACGCCTGGTAGAAAAGAAAAATCTTCTCTCTACTGTTGCTTCCGAAGATGACAGCCTCTTAGTGGAAGATGAGAAAAAACACGAACGCCATACCAACATGTATGCTTCCGCTGTTTTCCAGCTTATCCTTGCCATTGGACTTGGTACTATTTTCTCCTATTTTCTGACAAAAACAGGACTGACTTTTCCAATTTATATTGGTGCCATGTTAGCAGCCGCACTGATTCGTAATATTGTGGAATACTCCCATGGCAATGCCACGATCCATATGGGAGAAATTAATGACCTGGGTGGTATTTCCCTGTCATTATTTCTTGGTATGGCTATGATTACTTTGAAATTATGGGAACTGGCTTCTCTGGCACTTCCGCTTATCATTTTATTAAGCTCACAGGTCATTCTGATTGCTGTATTTACTTACTTTATTGAGTTCAATATTATGGGGCGGGATTATGATGCAGCAGTCCTTGTTGCAGGTACCTGCGGATTCGGTATGGGTGCCACTCCAAATGCCATGGCAAATATGCAGGCTCTCTGCGACCGCTATGTTCCATCCGTCAAAGCATACCTTCTGATTCCACTGGTGGGAAGTCTGTTTGCCGATTTCATCAACAGTCTTGTAATTACATTTTTTATTAATATTTTGTAAAAAAAGGAGCACCTTATGTTTCATTTTAAAAATAAAATCAAGAATGCAAGAAAAGAACGTGAAAAGAAAAATTATGATCTGACTTATGATAATGTTGCCATTCCGGAAGTACACAAAGCTGCTTCTGATGCCACTACTCATACAGCTGAGGAACAGCACTCCTCCGAGGACGAACATGCTTCCAGCGTCAGCTTTGATAATGTTGCTATTCCGGAAGTACATATCCGAAGAAAACACTGATATTTTTACCGGAAACTAACTTCCAACGGGAACTAACATCCATTAAAATGAATTTTTTACCAAAACAGCCTGCCCTATCCGGCACTTCTGATGATTCAGAGTGTCCGGTAAGGCAGGCTGTTTTTGTTTTTCTAATATATAGATGTCCTTCCATCATTCATAACTTAATCCAGATATGTAGTTTGTAATACCTGCTTGATGTCTTCCGTTTTTGTTCCACGAATTTTTAAATTCTTCAATTCACTTTCCGTAACATCAAACTGCTCTATAAATTTCTCCATATCCCTTCGCACTTCATCCGGAAGGATACACTTCTGCAAAAACATGTCAGATACAATTCGGATGATATCATTTCGATGTTTTTTAATATCTGATGAATCCACATCTTTTTTCTCTCTTAGATCCAGCCATGCTTTTGCCTTAAATGGGATAATCCATTCCGGCTTTAACACAGAGATTCCTCTCATAATTTCTCTTCCATCCATTAATGCCTGGTAGTAAGCATCATTTAAGAGTATAGCAGAAAGACTTGAGACCGAATCGTCAATATGAATTGGGGTCAGTCCATTCTCCTCCTGTAACAGATAATTAGTTCTTGAAAATAATTCTATCATCTTAGGAAATCGTTCATCTTCCGGCTTATCAAATCTATAGAACTGTGGTTCCCCATTACTTTTTGCCCTGATTCTATATTTTCCGTCTTTGATAAATTTCCAGAAACGTTCTCCAAATTCTTTTGTTTGTGCCTCCACAATCAGAACAATATCGAGATCTTTTGTTGTTCGTCCAAAATTGATATCCTGTTCTTCAAAAGACACACTGCATGCTGCACCACCAATCAACACATACTGATCTGTATATTCGTTAAAATACTCTTGAAAAATATCGATTCCTTTTACCATACAAATTCCTCCAACATTTCATTTACCGAACTTTCTACACGAGGATCTTTCATTTCCTCTTCGGACAGTATCAGTGTCAACGAAAGTGGATCTATCACATTGCCCTTCTCGAAGGGCAAAATATATCCCATTTCCTGCACTATACAGACTGGTTCTTCATTCTTTGGGATTTCCCGAATAGATTTTAACCCCAGCGCTCCAACCTGAGCTTTACTTATAGCATATGTGACATAGTTATCCTCACCCAACATGGAGTACTCTGCCAAGGCGGATATGCCACTTAAAACCATATCTGCATCAGGTTTTCTTTCTGGTCTGAATTCATGTATAATAGGATTTCGCAAAAACGGACGTATCTCCTCCCACATTACTTTCTTATCATTTCTGGCAAAGAAACGTCTTGATCTTCCATTTATTTTTAAAAAAGGCATTCCCAAAGCATCAATTTCATCAAAGCATCTGGTTATTGACATTCTGGACACTTCCAATTTCTCCGCTGCCCGTACCGCAGATACATCCTGCCAATTTTCATATAAGGCTTTCAGCAACATTTTCTGCGTCAAAAATGAAATAACAGAACAGTTCTTTGGTATTCTCTGCTCATTATTTTTCAAAAGCATTCCCATAAACGGTAGATAAATCTGATGATTTTCCCATATAAAAGGAATTCCCTCTTCCACCATTTTAGGAATTGAATACCAATTTGCTTTTTTTAAATAGAACACACATCGATACCCTGTATACCGCTCCAGTTGAATTCGCATTTTTCGAAGTTCTGTCAGATTCATCGTATCTACCGGTGTTGCTAAAAGAATTTCCTGGTTTTGAATTTCTATGATTGTTAATTCAAATGCATTTCTGCATCCCAATGGTAATTTCTCCACAGAGTCATAAGGACGTTCCGTGATACTTTGATGCATTATTTGTTCTAAATACTCTCTCAAAGTTCCATCTCCTTTATATATTTGAATTGTAACTCTTTTTATGTTACAAGTCAAATATTTTCATTTGCACAAGTAGAATGCAAAGCGTGTTTCCTGTAGTTTTGTCCTATCACCCTATTTTTGATTCAAAATTTCCTGATAAATCTCTTCTGTCTCGGTATCGTCAATACCACTCATATAGTAGTTTTTTCCATTTGCAGTAAAATATAGGAACTTTTTATTCTGTGGATTTAAAAATACCTGGCATTCTCCTTCACCACTGATTTTAAAGGTTCCTTTTTCCAAGGTTTCCATGCCGGTTCCATTTACCCTTGACCAGTTTGGCAGCTCTGTCAGTATTTCCACATCATCCAGGTCATCCAGTGATATCTCATAATCTGTACGAATCTGTTCTGCACAAAGGGACTGATTTTCAATTTCCAAATGAATCGGTGTAAATTCTTCTGCAATCACCCATACACAGACAAGTGGAAGCATCAGTAATGCTATTATAATAAACAATATCGTGCCTTTTCCGGCTTTGGATGCCATATTCACTGTAGTTCCGATTCCAACTCTCTTATCCACGATTGTATGCGGATCTTTTGGATTATAGTAAAGCATGCCGCCAATCCAGTTTCTGTCATCTTCGATTCCACCGATTAAATCATGCTTATCTTCATATGCTTTTTCTACTCTTCCCAATGTCACAATAGCCGGAATGCACATAGCCGCCAGAAGAATTATAAATACAATCATGCCTGCAAGGTAAATAAATCCCACCTGCTTTTGCATAAAAGATACCAGAATTAAAAACAGGATTAATGCGGTATTCAACCAGATTGCACACAGCCACATGTTTTTCCAGATTCTTTTCTTGGCTCTGGTATAATTAATGTTGATATCGCTGTTGCTGCTTATTACCTGTACCGGCTGCCGGTCCGTCCAGATTGCCACCAGCAGAAAAATATATCCACTTGCGGCGCCAATGAAACAGGAGATTCCCATCACCTTAGCAAAAGGAATAACCGCAATCGCGGCGGCTGTTCCCAGGGCAAGCGGTACAAAAAACGGCAGAAAATGCATACAGCGAACAGTTCCTGCATTTTTTAATTCCACATATCGTTCTGCTGACTGCTCTTCATAGTAGCCCATTTTCCGTTTCCATTGTTTCAGACGATTATTGGCAAATACAGTTGGAAGCATCAATAGAATAATCGCTACAATCAACCACACCATCCAGATTGTCATCTGTATGGAAAAGTATGGAATAAAAAGACAGCTAAACGGAATAATTGCAAGAATAAGACTATACCATATCATTTCTTTTTTAAAGCGCTTCTGGATTGCTTTTACATTCTCATCCTCTACCCATTCACGTTTCATATTTACAGCAAAAAGCATGCCATCTTTATAGGAATTCTGTAATGCAAATACAATGCATATGATAAATAAAACAGGATACAATGTTGCAAAAAATATAATATTTAGAAACATTCTTCTCACCCCTTATACATATTCTCACATATCTTTAAGAATTCTTCCTGTGTCATACCACAGATTTTGGCTTCGGAAATAATCTGCTGCAATAGTTCTTTGGATTTCTCCGATAATTCCTTTGCTTCAGAAAATTCCTTCCGCACATGGGCTCCATTCCGCCGGTCTGTATAAATATAACCTTCCTGCTTTAAAAGTACATAGGCTTTATTCACCGTCATGGAATTGATTCCAATTTCTCCGGCCAATGCACGTACAGTGGGAAGCTGCTCTCCCGGCTTTAATCTTCCATCGGATATTCCAAGTACAATCTGATTTCGAATCTGCTGATAAATTGGCACTTCCGACGTTTCATTTATGGATATAACCACCCAAGGTCCCTCCTTTCTGTTTTTTTGATATTCTCTTTCCGAATATTCTTTCTTCCTTTTTCTTTGATATGTCAGTTTTCTTTTTGTATTATGCATTATAATACAAATAATACAAATTTACAAGGGAAATCTCTTTTGTTTTTTACTTTACAGGAAAGCAATTTCCTGTAAAGTAAAATAAACCCCTCCAACCGGAGGGGCTTATCTTTAACTATATAGCATCCAGGCAATGCCAGGAATACTACATATTATATTTTGTTCCATTCTTATTTGTTAGCGATTGCTGCCTGTGCTGCTGCTAATCTAGCGATTGGTACACGGAATGGTGAACATGATACATAGTCAAGACCAATCTTGTGGCAGAATTCAACAGATGAAGGATCTCCACCGTGCTCTCCACAGATACCAACATGAAGGTTCGGATTAACTGGCTTACCAAGTTTCAGTGCCATATCCATAAGTTTACCAACACCAGTCTGGTCTAACTTAGCAAATGGATCGTTCTCGAAGATCTTCTTGTCATAGTAAGCATCTAAGAACTTACCAGCATCGTCACGGGAGAATCCAAATGTCATCTGAGTTAAGTCGTTAGTACCGAAGCAGAAGAAGTCAGCTTCTTTAGCGATTTCATCAGCTGTAAGAGCAGCTCTAGGAATCTCGATCATAGTACCAACTTCGTACTCTAATTTAACGCCTGCAGCTGCGATCTCAGCGTCTGCTGTCTCAACAACTACTTTCTTAACGTATTTAAGTTCTTCAACTTCACATACTAATGGAATCATGATTTCAGGTTTCACATTCCAATCTGCATGCTCTTTCTGAACTTCGATTGCTGCACGGATAACAGCTTTTGTCTGCATCTTAGCAATTTCAGGATATGTTACAGCAAGACGGCATCCTCTGTGACCCATCATTGGGTTGAACTCATGAAGTCCATCGATGATTGTCTTAATCTGCTCAACAGTTTTGCCCTGAGCATCTGCTAATTTCTTAATGTCAGCTTCCTCTGTAGGAACGAACTCATGAAGAGGTGGATCCAGGAAACGAATAGTAACCGGGCATCCTTCCAATGCTTCATAAAGAGCTTTGAAGTCTCCCTGCTGATATGGAAGAATCTTCTCAAGAGCTGCTTCTCTTTCTTCTACAGTGTCAGAACAAATCATCTCACGGAATGCTGCAATTCTGTCTTCTTCGAAGAACATATGCTCTGTACGGCAAAGTCCGATACCTTCTGCTCCAAGCTCACGAGCTTTCTTAGCATCTGCAGGAGTATCTGCATTTGTACGAACTTTAAGTTTTCTATATTTGTCAGCCCAAGCCATAACACGGCCGAACTCACCAGCGATGGTAGCGTCAACTGTCTTGATTTCGCCATCGTAGATGTTACCTGTTGTACCATCGATAGAGATGAAATCTCCCTCATGGAATTCTTTTCCAGCAAGAGTGAATTTCTTATTCTCTTCGTCCATAGCGATATCGCCACATCCAGATACACAGCATGTACCCATACCACGAGCAACTACGGCTGCGTGAGATGTCATACCACCACGAACAGTTAAGATACCCTGGGAAGCTTTCATACCTGTGATGTCTTCTGGAGATGTCTCAAGACGAACAAGTACAACTTTCTCTCCACGAGCGTTCCAAGCTTCTGCATCTTCTGCTGTGAAGACAATCTTACCACAAGCTGCTCCAGGAGAAGCTCCTAAACCTTTTCCGATTGGTGTAGCTGCTTTTAATGCTGCTGCATCAAACTGTGGATGAAGAAGTGTATCTAAGTTACGAGGATCAATCATAGCTACTGCTTCTTCTTCTGTCTTATGTCCTTCATCAACAAGGTCACATGCAATCTTAAGAGCTGCAGGAGCAGTTCTCTTACCATTACGGCACTGAAGCATGTATAACTTCTTGTTCTCTACTGTAAACTCCATATCCTGCATGTCATGGTAGTGATTCTCAAGAGTCTCACAAACCTTGATGAACTCAGCATATGCTTCTGGGAATTCCTGCTCCATCTGAGCGATTGGCATAGGTGTACGAACACCAGCAACTACGTCCTCACCCTGAGCATTGATTAAGAACTCACCCATTAATTTCTTCTCGCCTGTAGCAGGATCACGGGTAAATGCAACACCTGTACCAGACTCATCATTTAAGTTACCGAATACCATAGGCATTACGTTAACAGCTGTTCCCCAGGAATATGGGATATCGTTATCACGACGATATACGTTTGCACGTGGGTTATCCCATGAACGGAATACAGCTTCGATAGCTAATTTTAACTGCTCTACAGGATCAGATGGGAAATCGGTTCCTAACTGGTTCTTGTACTCAGCTTTGAACTGCTCTGCTAATTCTTTTAAGTCAGCGGCTGTAAGTTCAACGTCGAACTTAACTCCTCTGTCTGCTTTCATCTTATCGATGAGCTGCTCGAAATATTTCTTACCAACTTCCATAACAACGTCAGAGAACATCTGGATAAAACGTCTGTAAGAGTCATATACGAAACGCTCGAATTTAGGATCTGGGTTTCCAGCGATCATTGCTGCAACTACTTCGTCATTCAGTCCAAGGTTTAAGATGGTGTCCATCATACCTGGCATAGATGCTCTAGCACCGGAACGAACAGAAACAAGTAATGGATTCTTGAGGTCTCCGAATTTCTTTCCGTTGATCTCTTCCATTTTCTTAACGCCTTCCATAGCCTGTGCCATGATTTCGTCGTTAATCTTGCGGCCATCCTCATAATACTGAGTACAAGCCTCTGTTGTGATTGTGAATCCCTGTGGTACTGGAAGACCGATATCAGTCATCTCGGCAAGGTTAGCACCTTTTCCACCAAGGAGATTACGCATGGACATGTTTCCTTCACTGAACATGTAAACCCATTTGTTTGCCATTTTGAATTCCTCCTAATAAATTTACTTTGGTTTATTGATATGCGAACATCGTCTGTTATCAACAACAATTGATATCCACAATGTCACCCATTACGCGTGCCACTTGTCCACAAGCGCACATATTCATTTTATCATAATTTTATAGTTTCGCAACCATTTTTTCGAAATCAGACCACTCTGTTTTGTTAAAAATCAGGTGTTTGATTTAGAAAGTGAATTTTTCTGCAAAATATGTATCCAAATCTTCGATTTTGATACGCTCCTGCTCCATGGTATCACGATCACGTACCGTAACTGCTCCGTCTGTCTCGGATTCAAAATCGTAAGTTACACAGAATGTAGTTCCGATTTCATCCTGACGACGATAGCGCTTACCGATATTTCCTCTGTCATCAAATTCGCAGTTGTATTTCTTGGAAAGCTGTGTAAATACTTTCTCTGCACCTTCATTTAATTTCTTGGAAAGCGGAAGCACACCAATCTTAACCGGTGCAAGTGCCGGATGGAAATGAAGAACGGTTCTCATATCCGGTTTCTCTTCTGTTCCGATGTTCTCTTC
The DNA here is from genome assembly GCF_025567465.1 of Roseburia amylophila. Lineage (NCBI taxonomy): Bacteria > Bacillati > Bacillota > Clostridia > Lachnospirales > Lachnospiraceae > Roseburia > Roseburia amylophila. The sequence goes on along the minus strand of NZ_JAOQKI010000004.1, from coordinate 80,891 downwards.
GTCATATGCTGCACAAAGGAATGCAAGTACCACTCGGTCTGCTCCAAGAGACGGTTCAATAACGTATGGAATGTATTTTTCATTCTTGGTATCATCAAAGTAAGACATATCCTGGCCGGATGTATTCTGATGCTGTGTCAGGTCATAGTCGGTACGGTCTGCAATTCCCCACAGTTCGCCCCATCCGAACGGGAATAAGAATTCAAAGTCGGTAGTTGCTTTACTGTAAAATGCAAGCTCTGCAGGATCATGGTCACGAAGACGTAATTCTTCATCTTTCATGCCAAGGCTTAACAGCCAGTTATGGCAGAAGGTTCTCCAGTACTGGAACCACTCAAGGTCGGTACCCGGCTCACAGAAGAACTCCAGCTCCATCTGTTCAAACTCTCTGGTACGGAAAGTAAAGTTACCAGGAGTGATCTCGTTACGGAAAGATTTTCCAATCTGTGCAATGCCGAAAGGCACTTTCTTACGGGATGTTCTCTGCACGTTTTTGAAGTTAACGAAAATACCCTGTGCTGTTTCCGGTCTTAAGTATACTGTATTCTTTGCATCTTCAGTTACACCCTGAAAGGTCTTGAACATCAGGTTGAACTGACGGATATCTGTAAAGTTATGTTTTCCACAGGATGGACATGGAACACTGTTATCTTTGATGAAGTTCATCATTTCTTCCTGACTCCAGCCATCTACGGAAGTCTCTAATGTAATGCCATGCTCTTCTGCATAATCTTCAATAATCTTATCTGCACGGAAACGTTCATGACACTCTTTACAATCCATAAGAGGGTCTGAAAATCCGCCTAAATGTCCGGAAGCTACCCATGTCTGCGGGTTCATAAGAATGGCACAGTCTACACCAACATTGTATGGATTTTCCTGTACGAATTTCTGCCACCAGGCACGTTTCACATTATTCTTTAATTCTACACCAAGGTTACCGTAATCCCATGTATTTGCCAGTCCACCGTAAATCTCGGAACCCGGATATACAAAACCTCTTGCCTTTGCTAAAGCTACAATTTTTTCCATTGATTTTTCCATAAAATTCTTCCTCGCATTCTATTTATAAATAATATATCTTGCTTCTGCTGTCTCACCAGCAGGAATTTCATCCACGGTTGCAGTGTTCTTATCCTTGACGGTTACCCCGGATGAAACATACTGCAGTGTTCCATCAACCGTAACATCTACACCCTTGCTTAATACGATAACATGATAGTCATCATTTTTCATGACATCTTTGCTGTCCGCTGCATCTCCGGCAGCTCCATCTGTTACCGCTACGAAATCTGTATTAAAATCATATCCGGCAGCAATTGCCTGTACCACCGTTCCGGTAAATACGGTATCTCCCACAAATGCAGAATATGCTGTGCTGTCACTGTAATGCATACCAAGCTTTGCGACTCCGTCTTTTACGGAAAGATTTTTTAATTTTACTGTCCCGGCGCCATCATTGTCTTCATATTCTTTGATGGAATCCTTTACATACTGTTCTAACTCATTCTCATCATAATTGTCTTTGTCAAAGTCGCCTACTGCAACTTCTGTGATTCCACCCTTTTTCTCCGGAAAGAGCGTTGTGGTATCTGCATCTTTTGTAGCACCGCAGCCGCCAAATATTCCACAGACTAACAGCATTACAAGGAGTGCACTTATCTTCTTCTTCATACGAACCTCCAAATCCCTGTATCTCATAATCTCAACAATTATACTATTTTCGGTTTGGTATTTCAAGCGTTACCTCAGGCAAAATGCCCGGCTTCTCCCATAAATCAGAAAAGCCCTTCTAAAAATTGCTCTGATTTAAATGTATGGGGTGCATATTTTTCCCGAAATTCCTTCACCGTCCGAATCAGTTCAAACAACACTTTTTCTGATACTGCAAAATGAAAAAGCTTTGCTGATTCCGTGGTAATAATATACTGCATCGTATAAATGGTAGATGCATCTAACTGTCTGCCATGCTCGGTTTCGCTGCAGGAATCGCAAAGAAGTCCGGCACGCTGCACACTGAAAAACTGCATCGGTTCCTTTCTTCCACATTTCTGGCAGGAAAAAAGATTCGGATATACTCCATTTAGCACCATCATTTTCAATTCATAAATCACGCGGACCAGCCGGTTATCAAAATTCTTCTTTCCAAGTGCCTTTAAGGACTGGTAAAGCAGCTTTAGCATTTCCCGGTCATCACTGTTTTCCTGGGCATAATATTCTGCCATCTCAAGAAAATAAAATCCATAGTATGTATCATTCAAATCTGTGGTGAGTTCGGTAAAATAATTTTTAATTTCTGCCCGCACCACATTGTAGGCGGTACGGCCCTCATAGACTTCAAACTGTCCGAAGGAAAAGGGATTGCAGGCTGCCAGCAGTGTACTGTTCGGTCTTCTTGCACCTCTGGCAAACGCCGTAATCTTTCCCCTCTCCAGGGTCAGTATCGTAATTCGTTTGTCATATTCACTGATTGGCATTGCGGTAAGCACCATACCCGTAACCATCACGTTTGTGCCCACGGTCCTGTTCACCTCTTACTTTCTCTTTCAGGCTGCCCAATCCATCCTGTTCCTCTTTTTCCTGTTCCTTAAACTTAAGATAATCATCTACACTTCCGGTCAAAGTAAAATGATTCCAGCTTGCTCTTACCATATGCTTCCTTCCTGCCCTTTCTTCATACTTGTATGAAATTAGGTTTTCCAGAAGCACTTAAGATAATACTGTCAATATTTAGAATTCCTCTTCCCGGTATCCGAAGTTCTTAATCATATAATCGCTGTCACGCCAGTCTTTTTTCACTTTTACCCAAAGTTTCAAATTAACCTTGGCATCTAAGAGGTGTTCAATCTCATATCTGGCATTGGTACCAATCTTCTTTAACATGGCTCCCTGCTTGCCGATAATAATTCCCTTGTGGGAATCCCGTTCACAGATAATCGTGGCATCAATATCAAACATTTTCCTGCCTTTGCGTTTCTTCATCTGGTCAATAGAAACGGCAATTCCATGAGGAATTTCTTCATTTAAAGCATGTAAGGCTTTTTCACGAATCAGCTCTGCCACAATCTGACGCTCCGGCTGGTCAGTAATGGTATCCTCATCATAGAACATCGGACCATACGGCAGATATTTAAAAATCAAATCAATGATAACATCCGTATTTTCTCCCCGCAGTGCAGATGCCGGTACAATTTCCGCAAAGTCATAAACTTTACGATAAGTGTCAATGTACTCCAGCATTTTATCCTTGTTATCCAAGGTATCTAATTTATTGATAACCAGAATAACCGGTGTCTTTACAGTTTTTAACTTTTCAATAATATGCTGCTCTCCTGCGCCGATAAAATCACTCGGTTCCACCAGCCATAAAATGACATCCACTTCATTTAATGTGTGTTCTGCCACATTTACCATAAATTCGCCCAGCTTATTCTTTGCCTTATGGATACCAGGTGTATCCACAAAAATAATCTGTCCTCTGTTTTCATCCGTATAAATAGTCTGGATACGGTTTCTGGTAGTCTGCGGTTTATTGGATGTAATTGCAATCTTCTGTCCAATCAGATGATTCATCAAGGTGGACTTTCCTACATTCGGCCGTCCAATCAGTGTTACAAAGCCTGATTTAAAATTTTCCGTCATACTTACTCCTTCTTATGTATGCTGCGGGACTATTACCCACAGCTTTTAATAAAGATTCTTTACTTCTAAGAACATATCTTTTTCTGCTTCTACATTTTCCTCTGCACCGATGACACACAAGGCATCCTGTGCGAGTACTGCTTCAATAAGCACTGCGAGATTTTTGATATTTTCCGGCTGTGCATCTAAAACTTCATTTCTCTCACGCTGTAATTCCTCATAAGAAATATTGGTAAGATAAGCACTTACGGAACGCATGCCCTTGGCAGCCGGATTCAACGGGGTATCCATATCACTTACTGTTCCGATGATATATTTTGTCATATCACGTTCATCTGCATCAAAAGTTCTTAAATATGCCGGGATACCTTCGTAAATCTCATTGGTGCTCTTAAGGTTCGGGTCACGGTAAGAAGTGAAATATGCATCTCCGTTCCGCATAAATCCGCTCATGCAGCCATATGCACCACCCTTTACCCGGACATTAATCCAAAGGTAATCATAGCTTAAAATTACTTTTAAGATACGAAGTGCTCCGGTATAGGAATATCCTTTCGATAAATAATTTCCGGCTCTGGATACATACTGTACTTTGGATGCATCTAAGAAGCCTTCATTCTTTCTCTCACAATGGAAGGCAACTGCTTCTCCCTCTTTCTCTCCATCCGGTAAAACAGTTAAGAACTGCGGGAATTTTTCTTCTAACAGCTGATATCCTTCTGCGTCTGCCGTCAGGGAAATCAACAGTCTGTTCTTTACAAATATTTTCTCTGTAAGGCTTCTTAATTTATCCATTAAGAACTGCTTCTTTTCTTCAAAATGTTCTTCTAATTCTGCAATCGTCCGGTACAGTGCAATTCCGCCAACCAGGTCATTGAATCGGGCTACCGGTGAGAAATAAGACATTGCCCGCATGGCAGATACGGAATGTCCGGCAGAGCTTAAGGACATCTGCAGTCTCGATTTGATACGCGCTAAAATCTCATAGAGACGTTTTTCATCTGTAATCTGTGTGCCCATCAGAATCTCAGAAAGAAGTCTAAGCCCCTCTTCCAGATTCTGATAAAGAATCTTGGAACGTACTTCGTATTTTGCATGGAAACTGTCTTTTTTCTTAGTATCCGCATAAATATTAATCTGGGAAGAGATACCGCCGGTCATAAGATTAATCTCATTTGCTAAGTCTGCATAATTATAATGCTCTGTATCCATATAACCAAGTACAGCTTTTAACACCCCAAGGTATGGCAGTTCTTCTTCTGTAATATCACTGATATCAAACATCAGATTCAGATAATGAATGCCATTGGAATAAATGTTGGTATGAATGGTTTCGATGCCATTGCAGCTTACCTTTTCATATACCAGCGGCTGTGCTTCACGCTTCATGTCCTGCCGTTTTAACATCGGAATCTTCATCAGGTCTTCCTTTGGTGACGGCTCTTCCTGATACTGTTTTAAATGCTTTGTCTCCTCTACTAACTTATCTATCTCTTCTTCTGATAAGTCCTTCTTATAAGTTGCCAGTTTCTCTTCTAATTCTTTTTCCAGCCTGGCATTTAAGCCTTTTTCCGGTTCAATGGATACATAGGATTTATGGCTGTTATCCAAAAGATATTTCTGAATCAGTTCTTCAAAATATCCTGTTTCAATCTTTTCCTTTAATGCTGCAAATACATCTAATATTTTAAGATATAAGAATGGTTCGTCATCATCATAAAGCCAGCTGTCCATACAGGATAATCCATAAATTAATCCCTTCGGGAAATTACCGTAATCTGCTTCACGGAATTTGAATTCTTCACTGTTGATTCCTGCTAACAAGGATTTTCTATTGAGACCGTCTTTGACGATTTTCTTTAAAGTATCTTCGATAATTCCTACAAACTTCTCTTCGTCTTCTTTATTAGCATTCTTTGCCACCACAGAAAAAATTGGCTGTAAGGTGCTGTTATCAAATCCGCCCATGATATCTTTTCCGATTCCTGCATCAATAAGTGCCTGCTTCAACGGTGCTCCCGGTGCACTTAATAGTGCATAATCCAAGACATCAAATGCCAGAGTCAGTTCACTCTCAAGATTCGTTCCGATTGCCACATTATAGGAAAGATATGCATTGTCCTCTAAGCTTTCGGAAGATGCAATGGAATATGGCTTGCTGATGGTTACCGGCTTTTCAAAAGGAGCCTGCAGCTGAATTGCGGAATCTACTTCGATTTTATCATAATGGCTTAAATATTCTTTATCGAGAAACTCCAGTTTTTCGTCCATATCCATATTTCCATAAAGGTAAATATAAGAATTACATGGATGATAGAATTTCCGGTGAAAATCAAGGTACTGCTCATAAGTAAGCTCCGGAATTACTTCCGGGTCACCGCCGGACTCATTGCTGTATGTGGTATCCGGGAACAGGGAATTTAATACTACACGGTCTAAGACACCCTCCGGAGAAGAAAATGCGCCCTTCATCTCATTGTATACCACTCCATTGATGGTAACCGGTGCATCTCTATCCTCTAATTCATAGTGCCAGCCTTCCTGTTTGAAGATTTCTTCTTTCTTATAGATATTCGGATGGAACACAGCGTCTAAGTATACATCCATCAGATTAGCAAAATCTTTATCATTGCAGCTTGCCACCGGATAAACGGTCTTGTCCGGGTAAGTCATGGCATTTAAGAATGTATTTAAAGAACCCTTCACCAGTTCCACAAACGGGTCCTTCACCGGGAACTTGTCCGAACCGCACAATACCGTATGCTCAATGATATGTGGTACGCCGGTGCTGTCCTCTACCGGAGTACGGAATCCAATATAAAAGACCTTATTTTCATCATCATTGGAAATAAGGCTGATTTTAGCTCCACTCTTTTTATGTCGAAGCAGATATCCCTTTGCATGGATGTCTGTCAGATTTTCTTCTTTGATTAATTCATATGCTGTTAACGCTGCTAAATTCAAATGTTTTATCCTCCATGTTCTCATAATCTGACTCACAGTCTTTATCAGTATAACACATTTTTTTTACATTTACACCTGATAAACCTAAAAACAGGAAGACGGATATCCATCTTCCTGCTCTGCGCTTATTTCATATTCAACTCTATACGAATTAACCTAAGCGAACTACGTTAGCTGCCTGAGGTCCTTTTTCTCCTTCTACTACCTCAAATTCAACTGCTTCTCCATCTTTAAGCTCTTTGAATCCATCCATATTTAATGCGGAGAAATGAACGAATACATCATTTCCTTCTGCATCTGAGATAAATCCATAACCCTTCTTTGCGTTAAACCATTTTACAGTTCCCTGCATTTCTTTTTCCTCCTAATACACAATAAATCTAAAAAGTTGCACAAAATTGTGCACGACTACATGGCTAACAGTAGCATATTTTCCAATATTTGTCAAACTTTTTCACTTTTTTGTCCGATTTTATACCGGATTCTTTACGTTGACATCAAGCTGCGGGAATGGAATTTCGATTCCATTTTCATCCAGGGCATTTTTCATCTCCTCAGTCAGTGCCCAGCGGATATCCCAGTATAAATCAGTCGGCACCCACACTCTTGCACCAATGGTAACACTGCTGTCTCCCAATTCCAATACAAAGACCTGCACCGCCTCGTCCTTAAGCCGGCGTTCTTCGGAAAGAAGCAACTGCTCTATCACAGCCTTCGTCTTCTTTAAATCCGCCGAATAGGACACCCCTACTTCCAGGTCAATCCTGCGTTTCTCACTGTAGGTCACATTGGTAAGGCTGCTGTTGGCTAAGATTCCATTTGGAATTACGATAATCTTATTGTCAACACTCTTTAACTTGGTGTAGAAAATCGAAATCTCTGTTACCGTTCCTTCGTTGCCATGGCTGTCTTCTACAATATAATCCCCCACTTTAAACGGTTTTAACATCAGTATTAATACGCCGCCGGCAAAGTTGGATAAGCTTCCCTGCAGTGCCAGGCCTACCGTCAGTCCTGCAGAACCTGCAATTGCCATTACAGATGTGGTTGCAATTCCAAAAAGCGAAAGAATGATTACAATCAAGAAGAAATATCCAATGCACTTGACCAGTGCATCCATAAACTGTTTTACACCCTTGTCAGCATCCTTTTTATCCAGCCATTTCCGGACGAGTTTCCGGAAAAGTTTGATTAACTTTACGCCAATGGCATATACCATGCAGGCAATCACCACCTGAAAGAGAAACGCCAGTAAATCCGGCACCAGCCCCTCCAGGTAAGTACGTACCACGCCCGGTTTCTTCATCTGTTCAATAGTATCGCTGACTTCTTCCGCTGTAATGCCCTCTGTGCTGGCTTCTAATGCGGTCAGATAAAATCCCATTTTAATATCCTCCAGTTATTTATGAAAGTTATTATGAAAGTGCATGAATAAATAATCCACTGCGAAGTTTTGGCTCAAACCAGGTGGATTTCGGTGGCATCAGTCTTCCGGCATCTGCTACTGCAAACAACTCTCCGATGCTGGTCGGATACATGGCAAATGCCACTTTACAGTCACTATGTACTCTGCGCTCCAATTCCTCCAGTCCACGGATTCCACCTACGAAATCAATCCGCTTATCGGTCTTCGGGTCTTCAATGCCAAGTACCTGATGCAGTAACACATTCTGTAAAATTGATACGTCCAGCCCATCTACCGGGTCACTGCTTAAATCCGCTTCTTTCATCCGGCAGGCATACCAGTTATCCCCAAGGTACATGCTGAAACTTCCTTTTTCCGTTGGATGAACCGCTTCCTTCTGTGGCGTGCCCACTTCAAACAGGTCGTTCATCTTTCCAAGGAATTCCTCTTCTGTCATTCCATTTAAGTCTTTTACCACACGGTTATAATCCATAATCATAAGCTGGTCATCCGGGAATAATACGGATAAGAAATAGTTAAATTCCTCAGTTCCGTCATAATCCGGATGCTCTGCTCTCCGCATCAGTCCTACCTTTACTGCGGATGCTGCACGATGATGACCGTCTGCGATATAAATTTCTTTTATCTTTGCAAATGCTTCCTCGATAGCCGCAATATCTTCTGCCTCTGCAATTCTGTATACACGATGTCCGATTCCATCCTCTGCCACAAAATCATAAAGAGGTGCTGTCTTCTTTACCTTCTCTACCACTGCATTGATGACATCATTGGAACGGTATGCTAAGAAAATCGGTCCGGTCTGTGCATCACAGATATTTACATGGTTGATTCTGTCCTGCTCTTTATCTGCTCTGGTATTCTCATGTTTTTTAATGACCTGATTCTGATAATCATCAATCGAAGCACAGGCTGTAATACCGGTCTGCACCCTTCCGTCCATGGTCAGTTCGTAGATATAATAGCACGGTTTCTCTTCTTTTACGAAATCACATTCTGCTACCATATCCCAGAGCATGTCATGGGCTTTCTTATATACCTCCGGTGCATAAGTGTCTACGGAATCATCAAACTGTGTCTCGGCACGGTCAATGCGAAGAAAGCTTTTGTCATGTCCTTCTACCGCTTTCTTTGCTTCTTCTCTGTTATATACATCATACGGAAGTGCTGCAATCTCTGCCGCCTCATCCTCTCTTGGTCTGATACATAAAAATGGTCTGATATCTGCCATTGTTTTCTCCTTCCTGCGTAATTGCGAAAAACACGCTTTGTGAGTTTCCTGCGTAAGAGAAATGGACTGTCGCGGCGTAACCGGGCAGTCCATATATTATCTTTTTCTCACCTGCATTTATTATTTTACAATACGAACCTTTAATACACCATCTAAGGTCTGAAGTTTCTCTTCTACTTCTTTGGTAACAGGTGCATCTACATCAAGCAGTGTACATGCATAATCGCCACGGCTCTTATTGGTCATATCAGAAATGTTGATATTTGCATCTCCTAAAATAGAAGTATAGCTGCTGATCATTCCCTTTACGTTACGGTGTAACAGTAACAGTCTTCCTGCACTCTTGCACTCGCCCATATTGCAGTCCGGATAGTTTACAGAATGTGTAATATTTCCATTCTCTAAGAAATCACGAATCTCTTTTACTGCCATTACTGCACAGTTATCTTCGGATTCTTCGGTAGAAGCTCCAATATGAGGAGTTACGATACAGCCTTTCTTTCCAACTGTGGTTGGATTTGGGAAGTCGCTGACATATTTTGCAATCTTTCCTTCCTCTAATGCTGCTACCATTGCCTCTTCATCAACCAGTAAGTCTCTTGCAAAGTTCAATACTACAGTGGTAGGTTTCATCATTGCAATTGCTTCTGCATTAATCATTTTCTTGGTAGAATCTAAAAGCGGAACATGAATTGTGATATAATCACAGTTCTTGTAAATTTCTTCTACAGCATTTACATGATTTACATTGCGTGATAAGCTCCATGCAGCATTTACAGAAATGTATGGGTCATATCCGTATACTTCCATTCCAAGATGTGTTGCAGCATTTGCTACTTTAACACCAATGGCACCAAGTCCGATAACGCCAAGCTTCTTTCCTGCAATTTCGCTTCCGGCAAAGTTCTTCTTCTGTTTCTCAGCAAGTTTTGCAACATCTGCATTGCCTTCCTCGCCTTTTACCCATTCGATTCCACCGACTACGTCACGGGCTGCCAATAACATTCCTGCAAATACCAGTTCCTTTACACCATTTGCGTTTGCACCCGGTGTATTGAATACTACGATACCTGCTTCTGCACATTTATCCAATGGGATATTATTTACACCTGCACCTGCTCTTGCAACAACTTCTAAAGTCTTTGGAAGTTCCATGTCATGCATTGCTGCACTTCTTACTAAGACTGCCTGTGCATCTTTGATATCATCTACTTTGTTATATTCATCTGACAAAAGGTCTAAGCCTACACCAGCGATTGGATTTAAACATGTATAGTTAAACATTATGCGTTCTCCTCCTCAAACTTCTTCATAAATGCCACCAGCTTCTCAACGCCCTCTTTTGGCATTGCATTATAAATGCTGGCACGCATACCGCCAACGGTTCTGTGTCCCTTTAAGTTTACAAAACCGGCTTCGGTTGCTTCTTTGACGAATTTTGCATCTAAGTCAGCATCACCGGTAACGAATGGTACGTTCATAAGAGAACGGTCTTTTGGAACTACAGTTCCCTTGAATAACTTGCTCTGGTCTAAGAAATCATAAAGAATCTTAGCTTTCTCTTCGTTACGCTGTTTCATAACTTCGAGTCCGCCCATCTTCTTTAACCATTTGAATACTTTACCACAGATATAAATGCCGTAGCATGGTGGTGTATTGTAAAGAGAATCAGCATCTGCCTGAGTCTTGTATTTTAACATGGTAGGTGTTCCCGGAAGAACATCATCTGTAATTAAGTCTTCACGAATGATTACGATTACAACACCTGCAGGTCCAACGTTCTTCTGAACGCCGCCGTAGATTACTCCGTATTTGGTTACATCAACCGGTTCTGATAAGAAGCAGGAAGATACGTCTGCAACAAGTGTATGTCCTTTGGTATTTGGAAGTTCTTTGAACTTGGTTCCATAAATCGTATTGTTTTCACAGATATATACATAATCTGCGTCTTCCGGAATATCCAGATCTGAACAATCCGGAATATAAGAGAAGGTCTTATCCGCAGAAGATGCTACTTCTACTGCATCCCCATACATTTTTGCTTCCTGGTAAGCTTTCTTAGCCCACTGTCCAGTTACAATGTATGCAGCTTTCTTATTTTTCATCAGGTTCATTGGAATTGCAGCAAACTGCTGGGAAGCTCCACCCTGTAAGAATAATACCTTGTAATTATCCGGGATATTCATTAAGTCTCTTAAATCAGCTTCTGCCTCTTTGATGATGTTGTCATATACTTTGGAACGATGACTCATCTCCATTACGGACATTCCACATCCTCTGTAGTCTAACATCTCATCTGCTGCTTCCTGTAAAACTTCTTCCGGTAATACTGCCGGACCTGCAGAAAAATTATATACTCTGCTCATTTTCTAATTCCTCCTCACTTCTTACACATATCTTTCTATATGTAATGGCTTATTATTTTAAATCTTCCTCGGTAAACACCTCAGATATAGCTGCCCCCGGTGCTACCATTGGCCACACCTTATCATCACTATCAATTATACAGTCTATAACAACTGGTGTACTACTTGCAAGTGCTTTTTTCAAAATATCGACAAATTCTGCCTGACTGGTTGCACGATATCCCGTTGCTCCCATGGCTTCTGCCAGTTTTACAAAATCTACTCCATCGTCTAAAACAGTTGCAGAATAATGCTTCTCATAGAAAAGTGTCTGCCACTGTCTTACCATTCCAAGCACATGGTTATTGATAATAACTTCGATTAACGGAAGCTTCTGACGGACTGCTGTTGCAATCTCATTCATATTCATACGGAAACATCCGTCACCGGCAATATTGATAACCTGTTTATCCGGATTTGCTATCTGCGCACCGATTGCTGCCCCCAGTCCATAACCCATGGTTCCAAGTCCGCCGGATGTCAGAAGTGTTCTCGGCCGTTTGTATTTATAATACTGTGCTGCCCACATCTGATGCTGTCCGACCTCCGTTACCATGATAGCATCTCCGTTGGTCTGACGATAGATTTCTTCGATTACGAACGGACCGCTTAATCCTTCCGGATGATAGCTCAATGGATATTCTTTCTTGTATTCCATGATGTGCTCCATCCACTCTTTATGCTCCATCGGAGATAACATCGGATTGATTCTTGCAAGAATCTTCTTTAAATCACCAATCACGCTGTTTGTTACCATGATATTTTTATTAATCTCTGCCGCATCCACATCAAACTGTAAGATTTTTGCATGATGGGCAAATTTCTTAGCATTTCCAAGCACACGGTCTGAGAAACGGACACCTACTGCAATCAGAAGATCGCACTCGCTGACTCCAAGATTGGAAGTCTTGGTTCCATGCATTCCAAGCATTCCGGTATAACGTTCATCCGTTCCGTTAAATGCACCCTTTCCCATCAGGGTATCACAAACCGGTGCATCCACCTTATCCACAAATTCTCTCAATTCATCCGAACAGTCGGAAATTACGGCACCGCCGCCCACAAAGATATATGGTTTTTTCGCTTTCTGAATCAAAGCTGCTGCTTCTTCTAAATCTTCCTCCCGGATGGTTTCTGTCACACGCAGTACCGGTTCAATACGCTGTGTTTTATACTCTGCCTTATTTGCAGTGACATCCTTTGGAATATCCACAAGGACAGGACCCGGTCTTCCTTTTTTTGCAATACGGAATGCCCGGCGGATGGTATCTGCCAGATCATTGACATCTTTTACAATAAAGTTGTGCTTGGTAATCGGCATGGTAATTCCTGCAATATCAATTTCCTGGAAACTGTCTTTGCCAAGAAGCGGCACATTGACATTACAGGTAATTGCTACCATTGGAACAGAATCCATATATGCGGTTGCGATTCCGGTTACCAGATTAGTTGCACCCGGTCCGCTGGTGGCAAAGCACACACCAACTTTTCCGGTGCTTCTTGCATATCCATCTGCCGCATGGGAAGCTCCCTGCTCATGGGAAGTTAAAATATGTTTTATTTCATTACTATGTTTATATAACTCATCATATACATTTAAAATTGCACCGCCCGGATAACCAAATACCGTATCCACGCCCTGCTCTTTCAAACATTCTATTACGATTTCAGCACCTGTTAAGAGCATTGAAATTTCCTCTCTTTCCAACTTATCTTTCTGCTGTATATTTACAGATTACCGGTTCTTATTTTTCTTTCCCGGTACCTGGAATCTGTAAAATTGCACCGCGGTTTCCTGAAGTAACCATGGAAGCATAACGTGCCAGATATCCGGTTGTTACCTTCGGTTCTCTTGGCTGCCATTTTGCTTTACGGGCTGCCAGTTCTTCATCCGATACTGCAAGCTCTAACTTCATTTCCGGGATGTTAATCCTGATGATGTCGCCTTCTTCTACCAACGCAATTGGTCCGCCTACGGCTGCTTCCGGTGAAACATGACCGATGGAAGCTCCACGGCTTGCACCGGAGAAACGTCCGTCTGTAATCAATGCTACGGATGAACCAAGTCCCATTCCTGCGATTGCAGAAGTCGGATTTAACATCTCACGCATACCAGGGCCGCCTTTTGGTCCTTCGTAACGGATCACGACTACATCACCGGCAACAATTTTTCCACCTTTGATTGCAGCAATGGCATCTTCCTCACAGTCAAATACTCTTGCCGGTCCTTCATGAACCATCATCTCTTCTACGACTGCGGAACGTTTTACAACACCACCGTCCGGAGCAAGATTTCCTTTTAATACGGCAAGACCACCGGTCTTACTGTATGGATTATCCAGTGGACGGATAACTTCCGGATTCTTATTGACTGCATCTTTGATATTCTCGCCTACGGTCTTACCGGTTACGGTCATACAGTCTGTATGTAAAAGTCCTGCATCTGCTAATTCTTTCATGACAGCATAGACACCGCCGGCTTCATTTAAGTCTTCCATATAGGTCGGGCCTGCCGGTGCCAGGTGGCAGAGGTTCGGAGTCTTCTCGCTGATTGGATTTGCAAAGGAAATATCAAAATCAAATCCTACTTCATGTGCGATTGCAGGCAGGTGAAGCATACTGTTGGTAGAGCAGCCTAACGCCATATCTACGGTCAGTGCATTTAAAATAGCATCCTTTGTCATAATATCTCTTGGACGGATATCTTTCCGATACATATCCATAACTGCCATTCCGGCATGTTTTGCTAATTTGATACGCTCGGAATATATGGCAGGAATGGTTCCGTTTCCACGTAAGCCCATACCAAGTGCCTCGGTCAGACAGTTCATGGAGTTTGCGGTATACATACCGGAACAGGAACCACAGGTCGGACATACTTTCTCTTCGTATTCTCTTACTTCTTCCTCTGTCATTGTACCTGCTGCATAGGAACCTACTGCCTCAAACATGGAAGATAAACTTCTCTTACGTCCCTTTACATGACCAGCTAACATCGGGCCACCGGAAACAAATACGGTAGGGACATTAATTCTTGCTGCTGCCATCAGAAGTCCCGGTACGTTCTTATCACAGTTTGGCACCATAACCAGCGCATCAAACTGATGGGCTAATGCCATACACTCTGTGGAATCTGCAATTAAGTCTCTTGTTACCAGGGAATATTTCATCCCGATATGTCCCATGGCAATTCCATCACAAACTGCGATAGCAGGGAATACAACCGGTACTCCACCTGCTTCTGCAACACCTAATTTTACAGCGTTTACAATTTTATCCAGATTCATATGGCCCGGTACGATTTCATTATAAGAACTTACGATACCAACCATTGGTTTCTTCATTTCTTCTTCGGTAAATCCCAAAGCGTTAAAAAGACTTCTGTGCGGAGCCTGCTGCATTCCGGCTTTTACATTATCACTCTTCATCTTCGTTCTTCCTCTCTTTTTTATTGTTCTGTCTTAAAATTTCTTATTTCCTACAGATTCTCTACGATTAAGTCACCCATTCTGGCTGTTCCTACCTGGGTTACGGTTGCTTTCTTTGCTTCTTCCTGTGGCATAATGTCAATGGTACGATAGCCTGCCTTTAATACCTTCTTTACGGCATTTTCAATAGCATCTGCTTCTTTATCGAGATCAAAGGAATATCTTAACATCATCGCTGCACTTAAAATGGTTGCAATCGGGTTTGCAATTCCTTTTCCTGCGATATCCGGTGCAGAACCGCCGCTTGGCTCATAAAGACCGAATTTCGTATCATTTAAGCTTGCAGAGGATAACATTCCGATGGAACCGGTTACCATACTTGCTTCATCCGATAAAATATCTCCAAACATATTCTCAGTTAAAATTACATCGAACTGCTTCGGGTCTTTTACCAACTGCATGGCACAGTTATCTACCAGCATATGCTCATAAGTTACTTCCGGATAGTCCTTTGCTACTTCTTCTACAATCTTTCTCCAGAGTCTGGAGGAATCCAGTACGTTTGCCTTATCCACGCTGGTTACTTTCCTGCGGCGTTTCATGGCAATGTCAAATCCACGCTTTGCAATTCTGCGGATTTCATTTTCGTTATATGTCAAAGTATCGGTTGCCGTCATCACACCGTCAACTTCTTCTGTCTTTCTCTCTCCGAAATAAAGTCCGCCGGTCAGCTCTCGCATAATCATCATGTCAAATCCGTCTCCGATAATATCGTCACGCAGTGGACATGCTTCCTTTAATTCTTCATAAAGGTATGCCGGTCTTAAGTTTGCAAAAAGGTTCAATGCTTTTCTCAATTTTAAAAGGCCTGCCTCCGGGCGAAGGGATGGCTCTAATTTGTACCAAGGGGATGTTGCTGTATTTCCTCCGATGGAACCCATCAGAACTGCATCTGCTGCTTTTGCATGCGCAATGGCATCATCGGTCAGCGGTACACCAGTTGCATCGATAGAACAACCGCCCATCAGTATCTCGTCATATGTAAAGGTGTGTCCGAATTTTGCTCCAATGGCATCTAACACCTTTCTTGCTTCGCTTACAATTTCCGGTCCGATTCCGTCACCGGCAATTACTCCAACATTATAATTCATGGGTAAATCCTTCTTTCTTTTCCTATTGCATGCATCCCAATTTCATAACTACTGATTATGGTAATGCTCATTATCCTATATCATAGCTTATTTATCCGAAGAATTCAATAAATTTTACCATTATAGTTTCTCATAGTATTTATAAACTGTGGTTATATTCTATTCTCTTGATATGATTTGTTGTTATTATACAAATCTTTTTCTTGTCAGAATGGGATTGGTACAGTAGACTTGAGGTAGGTATTTTATAGGAGTTGAGAAAGGTTCTATGATTCATCAGATATGGATGCGAGGCAAAACGGTAAGGGGCATCAGGCATTTCTACCGCAATACTAATACCGTACGGCAACCGGTGCAGATTCACATCCATGTTCAAGCTGCACCTCACCGTCACATCCATGTGCCGGTGCTGCCTGATATTGTACGAAATGCCAGGTGCCTCTAACCGTTTGCTTCAAGCATCCATATTCTGATGAATCATAGCTTTTTCACTCTCACCTATATAACGAGCCAATTAACTTATCAATTTGCAAGGAGGATTTTCAAATGCCATTTATTAACATGAAAACTACTGCTACTTTAGATATTGCAAAAAAAGATGCCCTGTCCAAGGAGCTCTGCATCATCACCAGAGACTGTCTCGGCAAAGGTGAAAACTGGGTGATGACCGGGTTCGAGGGGAATGCTTCTCTTTGCTTTCTAGGAAGCACCAAAGACATTGCTTATGTAGAAGTGAAATGCTACGGTTATCCGACCAAGCCGCAGATGAATCTTATGACAAGAAAAGTCTGCACGCTCTTAGAAAATGAGCTTGGTATTCCGAAGAAACGAATCTATGTTGCTTACTTCCCGACTGAAGACTGGGGATGGAATGACAGTAACTTCTAGGGGACTAGAAAAGGCATATCACACTGCTATCTATTGTCGTGTGATATGCCTGGTTTTTTGCCTTTTTCTATGGCAACCCTATCTTATGATTTCCAATCCCAGTCCTCTAAAAAGCTCATCAGTTCATACCAGTTATCTACCGGCTCCCAGATTATAGCCTGCTTATTCTTTGACTTGATGCTTCCTACAGTATAAACTTTTTCGTTTTCTTTTTTCTCTTTATAAAACTTCCATACGAGTCCATTTGTATAAATCACTTTTCCATAAGAATTAAGGTGTCCTTCTATCTGCTCTGTTATCTCCATATTATCATACGGTCGTTTTGCTTCTATGCACCCATATTTAGCTGCATCTCGACTTTTCTTCCTTTCCAGCACAACAAAATCCGGGAAACCTGCTTCCCCTTCTAAATTCTTTGATAATTTGCTTTCTGCTAATTTGTGGAATACTATGAAGTCCAAAAAGATATCCCAATACCAGCTTCTAAAGATGGGCATTGATAATAAAACTCTGGATGGATTAAAACACAACAAAAATATTACTGTACTCACCTTGGAAAAGCTCTGCACCATTATAGGATGTACTCCAAATGATATTATTGAATTTAAATAGAGCGATACACCTTTGTCGATGTACCGCTCTATTTATGATATGAAGCTATCTCATTTTCCTATATTCCATTTTACCACAAATCATATTTTTCCATGGTTTCCGCATTTCTGAATTCGTGCTTCTCATAGTAGCCAATCAGCTTTTCTTCGGCATCCCTTAAAGCAACCATATACACATCTTTATTCTGCTTCACGTTATGGGAGGTATAGATGAGATTGTGGCTTTCATCTGCTGCGAACCAGTCGATTACCTGCTGGATGCGTTTTTGCGATTCTTCATTATGGCAGTTTAAAAGGCTTCTTCCAACAAGGCTTTCACCGCCCCATTTCTCATAGCTTTTTACGGCAGTTGGATTCATATAAATAATTTCATGCTTTAAATTACATATCACAACAGAACAACGGTCCTGGTCAATGATGCTTTTAAAATATGCTGCGTTAATGTCTGTCTGCATGGTTATGCTCCTTTTCCTTCTGTTCTTTCATTTTCCATATTGCCATAGGATGACTACAAATATTATCTAAAATTATTTTATCATCAAACAACAACTCTGGTCTATACTCTTTTCTTTCAAATGCCTCTAAATATTCTCTTTCTTCTGGTGTCAACATCATAAGTTCCTGTATATATGTTTTTGCCTTCTTCTTTCTCTCTTCCAGATTAAAATTATCTTTCTTCCTCAAAACCGGAAACAAATCTCTCCTGATTTTCGTAAAATTCAAGCCATCAATTGCAGATGTGTCAAAATTCCTGTTAATTACTTCTGCTGATACTGAAGCATAAAATATAATACATTTTCGTAGAAGAATTTCTTCCTCTTTTCCAAATAAACCATATGTTATCATATTATTGAAATCATATAAGTTCCTCGCTGCAGCCCTGCTCATTAATGCATTTGCCTTGGCAGCAAAAATTTCCATCGGATGTAATGTTCGAATCATCACATCTTCCTGAAACATATCCGTCACAATCCTCCGTTTTGTCGGTTCAAACAAATGTGACCGCAAGAAATAATTGATTTCCACCTTGATATTATCCCTATTTCCGCCTGCATTTTGATACAAAAACAAAAATGCATCTAAACTATGGCTATATCTTGATGATTCAGACCGGTAATACCCTGATTCTTCCATATATTCACACAATTGTTCCGTAATCTGTTTTCTATGCATCTGCGTATCATCTTTGGATAAGTTCGGAGTAAAATCTAAATCAATATCTACTGACAAACGTGGCAGATTGAATATTGTCATATTAATTGCAGTACCGCCTTTTAACGCTAAATGCTCCCTTAAATACGCATCACTGTTAATATATTTCAAAACTTCTTTCAACCGTAGCACTTTTTCAAATGTATCTCTGACAAATCCTGCCTGTTTTGCCGCTTTTTCTAATTCAATCTTATTATATGCTATCATCTAACACCCCATTTTTCATGCCATATATATCATTTGGAACAACCAGCTTCCAACTGTTATCATATTTTCCACCCGTCATTTCCTTCGTCAGATATCGCTTACTTTTCCCGATTTTTCCCCTGCAAAATTCAAAAAAATCATCACTTAATCCGAGTTTATTTTGATACGCCAAAAGCAGGTACCCTGTCTTTTGATACAGGAACTGATTATGATACGCTTGCAGATACTGTAACAAACGTTTTTCCTGTAAGTATGTCACTGCTTCTATATCTGCTATTACCTCCTCAATGCCGGCTATTTTGTCCATATCTTTTATACTGTCAACAACTGTCCTCTCCTTAGTTGTCACCCGTATACCACCACTGTACATAATCTCTTCAATACCGATATCACACTTCGAGGCAATATAGCAATAATTATAGCCGTCAAATTCAAACTCTTTAAATGGTGTTTTAGACGAAACATATATATCATAATACACCTGGTCACCCATGCCATAATATTCCATTGCTGTATGATGCGATATATATGATGATTCCGTAATAGCACATCCTATCTGGTACTTGTTTGCAACAGGACTATCTGTTTCTCCACTTATACAAGTGTACATATTCTTTTTTATCCGAACAATGCGCCCCTTATTCAACAACCGTCGAACTGCTGAACAGGCTGATTCCATATTCTGATAAAACTGATTCACATCATTTAATGTAAATACCGGCTTTTTTAACAGTTCATAATATACATCCATAAATGATTAACCTCATTTTTCTTTGATTATTTACTATAATATCTCAATTAACATTTTAATTCAAGTTTATTTTTTTGTTTAAATAGTTTGTTTTTAAACAGTATTGTTGTTTTTTTAAACTCTTTCTTTTCAAAATAGAGCGATACACCTTTGTCGATGTACCGCTCTACATATAGACTATTCGTGCTTTAAATTACATATCACAACGGACCAACGGTCCTGGTCAATGATGCTTTTAAAATATGCTGCGTTAATGTCTGTCTGCATGGTTATGCTCCTTTTCTTTCTGTTCTTGAATTTCTATTATGCCTTGCTTAATATTCCTTTTCTATTTTTCCCTCAATTCCATACATTTTCCGGAATGTATCAAGGTCTGCCTCATTTTTTATCAGCATTATTTCCTCTATTTTTCCTGTATGGATATCTTTAAAGCCCGCCACCTGTTCTCCATTGCAGATGCTGGCTTTTATAATAGGCTTCTTGTTCATTTTATCATAGGGCAATGGTGTGGATTTTTTCTTGAATATTCTCATATAACCTTACTCCCTCTTTCCTTACATTCTCATAAAACGGATATGCTTCACTCCATTTGCGGAAATGTTCATCATTCTTTGTTATCGGCTTAATATCCAGGTCATTATCCATATTAAAATCGAATGTCGCATAAGATAACTGATGCTGATATTGCTTCATTTCCATATCTGTTATGTCAAGCAATATCATGATATCAATATCTGAATCTTCTTTAAAATCCCCTCTGGCGTATGAGCCATACAAAATCACTTCCTGCAAATGTGTTCCATATATTTTTTTAATTTCTGCTATATATTTATCTAACAATTCTTTCATGCTGTATGACATCATTCTCACCTCATTTTCTATGAATTTATAACAATATCTATTTGTTGCAATTTTATTCTATTATAACATACCTGCATTTTTTCAGGCAACTGTCTGTTCCTTGTATACAAAAAATCCGTGGCTTGTACATCTCGCACACTCCACGGATTTTCTAAGGTCTTATCTTATTTCTTCTCTTTGGTTTCTTTTGCTTCTACTGCTTCTTCCGGTTTTTCGATTGCTGCAATTGCTGCTTTCTGCATTGGGATACGGCAGTTTCTGTTGCTTCCAAACTCAACGATAACAGTATCATCTTCAGATACGTCAATTACGATTCCGTAGAAACCGCTGGTTGTCAGTACGGTATCACCTACTGCTAACTCTGACATCATCTGCTCTTTCTTCTTTGCTTCTTTCTTCTGTGGACGAATCATGAAGAAGTATACGAATACAACCATAATTACTACCCACATAATAATGCTTCCCCAGGCCTGTGCCTGCTGTGATGCTAAAATAGACATTTCTTTTCCTCCTGAATTACAACTTAAGTTCATAAAAAACATTGTACACAAAAAGACTGCGTTTCACAAGTATTTTCCCGATATTTCATTCTTTTTTTAGATTTGTGCCTCTTTTTCCCGGTTTATCTGGTTCATACCATAGAGTTTTTCCTCTTTGTATGACTTGTAGCTGCCGGCATCGATGGCGTCTCTGATTTCTTCCATCATAGTGTTGTAGAAATACAGATTGTGTAATACGCAAAGACGCATACCAAGCATTTCCTTTGCCTTTAATAAATGGCGGACATAGGCTCTGCTGTAACGGCGGCAGGTCGGACACTGACAGCCTTCCTCGATTGGGCGCATATCCTTTTCATATTTCTTATTGAAAAGATTAATCTTTCCCTGATTGGTATAAAGATGTCCATGGCGACCATTACGGGTCGGATATACACAGTCAAAGAAATCCACGCCACGGTCTACTGCCTCTAAAATATTTGCCGGAGTTCCGACACCCATAAGATAGGTTGGTTTCTCAAGTGGCAGATATGGAACGGTCTGGTCTAAGATATCATACATCTCTTCGTGGGTCTCGCCTACCGCAAGTCCACCTACTGCATAGCCATCTAAATCCAATTCACTGATTCGCTTTGCATGGTCAACCCGGATATCCGGATAAATGGCTCCCTGGTTAATTCCAAACAGCATCTGATTTTTATTAATGGTATCTTCCAACCCATTCAGTCTTGTCATTTCCGCCTTACAGCGTGCCAGCCAGCGGGTTGTTCTGGCTACGGATGCCTCTACATATCCACGGTCAGCCAGTGCCGGTGCACATTCATCAAATGCCATGGCAATGGTGGATGCCAGATTAGACTGTATCTGCATACTTTCTTCCGGTCCCATGAAAATTTTTGCTCCATCAATGTGGGAATGGAAATAGACTCCCTCTTCTTTGATTTTACGGAGTCCTGCCAGTGAAAATACCTGGAATCCACCGGAATCGGTAAGGATTGGTTTGTCCCACACCATGAACTTGTGCAGTCCGCCCAGCTCTTTGATTAATTTATCTCCCGGACGTACATGCAGATGATAGGTATTGGATAATTCCACCTGTGTCTTAATCTGCTCTAAGTCTTCGGTAGAAACAGCTCCCTTTATGGCAGCGACCGTTCCTACATTCATAAACACCGGGGTCTGTATATCACCATGTACGGTATGAAAAATGCCCCTCTTTGCTCTTCCATCCTGTTTTAATAATTCGTACATATAATCTCCTGTTTCTGTTCTTTTTACAAATACTATCCTAGCATACCTTGTTTTCGCACTTTTTGCAACTGTGGGATTGCCAGTATCTGAAAAATCTTCTATAATAGAGTCTGACTTTTTTACAAAAACAAATCAGGAGGATGCTATGGCAGGCTCAACTATTGGAACTAACTTTAAAATTACAACCTGGGGAGAATCACACGGATCAGGAATCGGTGTCGTAATTGACGGCTGTCCTGCCGGACTTTCCCTTTGTGAAGAAGATATACAGACCTATTTAAACCGGCGTAAACCGGGACAATCTGCTTTCTCTACCCCGCGAAAAGAGGATGATGCAGTACATATTCTTTCCGGTGTCTTTGAAGGCAGAACCACCGGAACTCCAATCTCACTGATTGTGGTAAATGAAAACCAGCATTCCAAAGACTACCGTGAGATTGCTTCCTACTATCGTCCGGGACATGCTGACTTTACCTTTGATGCCAAATACGGTTTCCGGGATTACCGTGGTGGCGGACGTTCTTCCGGCCGTGAGACTATCGGACGTGTGGCTGCCGGTGCGGTTGCCGCAAAGATTTTAAAGGAACTTGGCATTGAGATTCTCACCTACAGTAAGAGCATCGGTCCCATCACCATTGACGAAACCAGATTTGATGCTGCAGAAATTACGAAGAATCCGCTCTATATGCCGGATGCAGATGCTGCTGCAAAAGCTGCTTCCTATCTGGAAGAATGCAAAGCCATGCAGAACTCTGCCGGCGGTATTATCGAATGTGTTATTACCGGTGTTCCTGCCGGAATCGGTGACCCGGTATTCGAAAAAATCGATGCAAATTTAGCCAAAGCAATTTTCTCCATTGGTGCTGTAAAAGGCTTTGAAATCGGTGATGGATTTGCAGTTGCTGCTGCTACCGGACTTACCAACAACGATGCCTTTGTAACGGATGAAAACGGTTCTGTCACAAAAGAAACCAACCACGCCGGCGGTATCTTAGGCGGCATGAGTGATGGCTCGCCGATTGTATTCCGTGCTGCCATCAAGCCGACTCCTTCCATTGCTTCCACCCAGAAGACCATAAATAAAAACGGCGAGGAAATCGAAATCAATATCAAGGGACGTCACGATCCGATTATCGTTCCAAGAGCTGTTGTGGTTGTCGAATCCATGGCTGCCATTACTATTTTCGATGCCATGCTTTCTAACATGAGTGCCCGGATGGATGGCATCAAAGATTTCTACCAGAAATAAAGGTTTCTATCAGAAATAGCAAAATCCCTGTCTGCTACAAGTCACAAACTCAGGTGACCTTCCGCTGACAGGGATTATTATTATTTTCTACGCCTGCATTTTGATTAGAATCTCATCAAAGATAGCTGAAGCCACTTCATCCTTCGACATAATCGGAAGCTCTTTTTCTTCTGATTCTGTAATCAAAGTTACCACATTGGTATCGGTACCAAATCCGGCTCCCGCTATCTTAAGATTATTGGCAACAATCATATCAAGCTTCTTCTTTTCTAACTTGGCTTTGGAATTTTCTTTCAGATGCTGTGTCTCCATGGAAAATCCACACAGGAACTGGTTTTCCTTCCGGGCAGAAATGGTTCCCAAAATATCTTTCGTGCGTTCCATTTCCAGCGCCAGTCCACCATCGGCTTTTTTTATTTTCTCATCCGCAACGGTCTTTGGGCGGTAATCTGCTACTGCTGCAGCCATGACTACAATATCCTGTTCTGCAAATGCATCTGTAACAGCCTGATACATCTCTTCTGCCGTAACCACCGAAATTGTATTTACAAAAAAAGGCTTTTCAAGGCTGGTCGGTCCGGTGACCAGTGTTACCTCTGCCCCTCTTCTTGCCGCATTCTTTGCCAGTGCATAACCCATTTTTCCAGTGGAATGGTTGGTCACATAACGTACCGGGTCAATTGCCTCCTGGGTGGCTCCTGCTGTGATGAGAACCTTCTTTCCTGTCAGGTCTTTCTCACAGGCAGCTTCCTGCAGAATATATTCTAACAATTCTTCCGGTTCCGGAAGTTTTCCCCTTCCGGTATCGCCGCAGGCAAGATAGCCTGAGGATGGCTCAATGATGTGATAACCATATTCTCTTAGCTTCTTAAGATTATCCTGTGTTACCGGATTGTCAAACATATGTGTATTCATTGCCGGGGCAAGATATATCGGAGCCTCACAGGCTAACATGGTAGAAGTGAGCATATCATCTGCAATTCCGTGTGCCAGCTTTGCAATGACATTTGCAGAAGCCGGAGCAATCATCACCACATCTGCTTCCTGTGCCATGGCAATATGTGCCACATGATATCCGCTGTTGCGGTCAAAGGTATCGTCAATTACCTTATTTCCGGTCAGTGTCTCAAAGGTAACCGGTGATATAAACTGCTCTGCATTTTTCGTCATAATTACATGCACATCTGCGTGCTGCTTTACCAGCATACTGGCAAGCGAAGCCGCTTTATATGCTGCAATACTGCCTGTCACTGCCAGTAATATATTCCTGCCCTTTAACATATGAATTACCTCCTGTGTACTTTATTCAATACCATTCCAATTGCGGCTACCAGAACGGCTGCTACAATCGCTTCTATAATTCCATTAAAGCTGATAACACCAAGGATTACACCCATAACTGCGCCCGGTTCAATACTCAATGCATTGGCATATGCCTCTTTATAGAAAATATAAATCATCGGCATTACAAGCAGTGTATTGGTCAATGCACCGGTCACGCCGGCATAGACATAACCCAAGAATCTACCATCCTTCTTTCTTCCGGTCAATTCCATTACAATAAAATAAATAACTGCTGCAGCTGCACCTGATACCCAGCCAATCATTTCCTTCGAATCTGTTGTCAGCATTTTAGCAAAGAACGCATGGATACCAACCAGTAAAAGTACGCTGATTACAAGATTACTGATTACCTTTGCAGCCTTTGCATGGCTGGATGTGGTTAATTTTACAATTCCACGATATACGAAATATGGGATGATACCTACTAAAATTCGTGGTACAAAACAGATAATGGTACTCTTTACCACTCCTGCTGCGCCATCGATGCTGCTTGCCAGTATCGGTGAAAATACAAATGCTGACATTGAAGTTGGCATCAATGTATTTTTAATAAAACTGGTTAATCCAAATACAAATCCCAAAAAGGCACCTTTTTTCGGTCCGCAGAAAATTGCACCTAAAATAACCGGTATATGGATAATCGTTGCATTAATTACTACTAAAGGAATAAATCCTAACGGGGTAAATGCCATTACGACAATAATGGCGGTAAATAAAGCTGTCAGAACCAGCTCATAAGATTTTGGGATACTTCTGTCCCTGGTAAAAGCTACGTTTTTTTCACTCATAGTCTCTTCCTCTTTTCTTGAATTTTCTTTTTCTATTTTCTTTTTTCTCCGCATTTTAAGGCTTTGCGGCCAAGCACTTCCATTGATAGCCTCCGGACCGGTAGGCTTCAACCGTGTTATTCTATCATAATTTTTCCAAAAAAGAAAGATGTCGTCTGTTATTTTTTTAACAAACGACATCTTTTTACCCTTTTTACATGAATACCGAAAAATGCCTGGTTAAAGCATGTTTTCTGCAGTTCGCTTTTAACTTAGTTTATGGATATAAATACAATTCGGCTTGTCTACCGGAATCGGCTTCTCTTCCATCAGAATGTATTTCTTCTCATAATCCACCTTAAACATGGTAATCTCATTGGTCTCATTATTAAGGCTCATGAAATGCATTCTGTCCGGACAGATACCAATCATTTTCGGATAATCACCACTGATTTTCGAATTACACATCATGGTAAGACATCCACTCTCTTTATCAATTTCATAAATCGATACGGAGTTTGCACCTGCATTACTGCAGAATAAATATTCACCATCCATTGTCACTTCCAGACCGGATGCAGCACAGACATCAGCTTCCTTCGGTGTGGTCGTTGTAATGGTCTGAACCTTCTCGAAATGCGGCTGGTCATTTTCTAACGTATAGGAAAATACCTCTATCTGATTCAACAGCTCATAGAGAATATAAGCAAATCTTCCATCACGGCTGAAGCGAATCATATGCGGTGCAGATTCCAACGGACAACGGATGATATCTGCAAGCTTCATCCTGCCATTCTCATAGTCAATCCGGTAAATCTTTACATGATCTAATCCATTATCCACTGCACACAAGAACTTCTCGTCCGGTGTCAGCTTCACGCAGTCTACATGTGGCTTGGAGCTTCGCTCTGCAATGGTCCGTCCCATTCCCTTATGAAAGATACCGTCTGCGATTTCTCCGATGCTGCCGTCTTCTTCCAACTTCATCATGGTCACTCTGCCATCATGATGACCGCCTACGAAAAGATAACGGTTCTTACTGTCCACTTCCACATAACAGCCACGCATACCGCCAATCCACTGCTTGTTCATTGGCTCAAGGTCTCCGTCCGGCAGAATGTGAAATGCTTCCACGCCTTCATCTGCGATGGAATATAAGAATCTGCCATCCTTCGATACCAGCAAATCGGAAGGATTATTGATGGGAACCACTTTCCGTTCCTTCATTTCTCCGCTTTTTGCATCCAAATCATATAAATGGATTCCGATACTGTTCTCATGGGTATACGTTCCGACATAAACAACATACTTTTCTTCCATAGGTCATTCCTCCTGTCTGCGTAAAATATCATACATCTCCAGTTCCTGTCCTAAATCAATGTAAAGCACCTGTTTTGGATGTGGTGCTGATTCCATTTCGTTTCCATCTTCGTCCACAATCCGTTTTACGGTAACCGGAATATTTCTTCCATCCGGTTTCATGACTTCAATCTGTTCCCCTACGGAGAATTTATTTCTCTGTTCAATTCGATATAATCCCTCTTCGTTGCGTTCTCCTACAATTCCAAGGTAGGTATACTCTTTGATATAAGTGTTATTATCGTAAATCTGGCTCTCTTCCGAAGGCTTTCCAAAGAAAAATCCGGTGGTAAACTGGCGATAAGTACAGTTAGAAATCTGTTCTAAATACCAGTCCATATTTTCTTTATATTTCTCCGGTGAGGTAAGATAATCATCAATGGCTTTCCGGTAAGTACGTGCTACAGTAGCAACATAAAGTGCTGTCTTCATACGTCCTTCTATCTTAAAGGAATCAATACCTGCCTCAATCAGTTCCGGGATGTGCTCAATCATGCACAAATCCTTGGAGTTAAAAATATAGGTACCACGTTCATTTTCATAAACCGGCAGATACTCTCCCGGACGTTTTTCCTCTACCACTGCATATTTCCAGCGGCACGGATGAGTGCAGGCTCCCTGGTTGGCATCTCTTCCGGTAAAATAATTACTTAAAAGACATCTTCCGGAATAGGAAATACACATTGCTCCATGCACAAATGTCTCGATTTCCATTTCATCCGGAATATTTTTGCGAATCTCAGCAATCTCTTTTAAAGAAAGCTCTCTTGCTGTTACCACACGCTTTGCGCCCTGGTTCCACCAGAACTGATACGTTCCATAGTTGGTATTATTGGCCTGGGTACTGATATGACGCTCGATTTCCGGGCAGATTTCTTTTGCAATGGTATAAATACCCGGGTCGGAAATAATCAGTGCATCCGGCTTGATTTCCTTTAACTGGGTAAAGTACTCTCTTACACCTTCCAAATCCCCATTGTGAGCCAGTATATTTGCTGTTACATAAACTTTTACGCCATGCTCATGGGCAAACTGGATGCCCTCTGCCATATCCTCCATGGAAAAGTTTTTTGCCTTCGCACGAAGTCCAAATACTTCTCCGCCGATATATACGGCATCTGCTCCATAAATGACTGCAATTTTTAATACTTCCAGACTGCTGGCTGGAATCAGTAATTCTACCGGTCTCATTGATTTATTTCTCCTAATATTTCAATCTGTATCATCTATTTCTTAATACTAATGGTAACACCGTCTCCAATCGGAAGCACCGATGTGGTAAGACTGTCATTGTGTGTCAGTTCATAAAGATATTCCCGCATTCTCTTATGAATGGTCCGGTTTCTTCTGGTTACTGCATAATGGGATTCGATAATATCTCCCTCCTGCAGCACATTGTCAGATACCAGTAATGCACCAGGCTTCATCAGCCGAAGAATATCCGGCAGGAAATTGATATACTGTCCCTTTGCCGCATCCATAAAAAGAAAATCATAAGGATCTTCTAACGTCTTTAACACCTCTGTGGCATCTCCCGGAATCAGTGTGATTTCTTTCTCTTTTCCGGCACGTTTGAAATTTGCCTGTGCAATAGGAATTCTTTTCTCGTAATTTTCTATAGTTGTAATCCGGCATGGCACCGGATTATATTCTTCCATCAGAAGTGCAGAAAATCCTACTGCAGTTCCCACTTCCAAAATCCGCTCCGGCCGCTTTAATGCCAGCATGGATTTTAAAAAGCTCTGCATTTCCTTACGGATAACCGGCACATAATTCTTCTTTGCCTCTGCCTCAATTTCCTCTAAAAGCGGTGTATTTCCACTGTCTAAGGAATTGATATACGTTACTAATCGTTCCTCTACTATCACGTTGTACCCTCTGTATCTTTTTCCGAAACCGGTGACATGGCTTCCATCATTTCTTTCGCTGTCATGGAAGTATTCAGCGTATATATTCCCGGTTTGATTTTTTTAGAATACGCAGAAAGCTTTAACTGCACTGCAAAAAGCCTGGCATCACGGATAAGTCCTTTCTCCTCTAACATACTTCCAATATCACTACCGGACATTCCAGCCTCTATCTGAACCACAATATCCTTGCCATCACCGGATGACACCGGCTGCTCTGTATACACGCGATATCCGAAATCATATGCATAGCTTCCTGCCTTAAAAAGTACAAAAATCACCAGTACAACAACAAGAACAGAAAAACTGATTCGGACAATTTTCATCACAATCTTACTGGCACTCATCGCACAACCTCTCCATTATCTTTCGTTTACAAAACCTACTTCAAAATTCAGGCCACCAACCAGTCTGAAATTAATTTTCTGCAGCAGACGGCAGAATGCAAGCTCTGCTGTCATAAATTCTTCTGCAACCGGATTCTTGCGGATATCTATATTTTCCCGCTCCAGATGGTCTACTTCCCAGAACAGATCCACATTTTTACTGTTCTGGATCTGGTAATTCTTCTGGCGGAATGCAAATACAATCTGCTCTAATTCCGGATTCGCATGCAGCTTATTCTTTGCTTCCTGATAACGCTTATATTCATTGGTATCCTGAATTGCATTTACAAGTTCTGTTACCTTATCTTCTACTACGCTCATGTTCATCCACCCACATTAAACTTCCATAATAATTGGAATAATCATCGGTCTGCGCTTTGTCTCTTTCCAGACAAAATCACCTAAAGCATCTTTGATTTCTGTCTTAATCTTGCTCCAGTCTGTAATATTCTTATCCATGCAGTGTTCCATGGTTCCCTCTAATACATGACGAGCTTCCTCCATCAGGCTTTCTGCCCCACGTACATAGACAAATCCTCTGGATACGATGTCCGGTCCTGCCAGCACCATTCCGGAGCCACTTTCCAATGTCATTACAACAATAATGATTCCTTCTTCTGCCAGATGCTGTCTGTCACGCAATACAATATTTCCTACGTCACCAACACCAAGTCCGTCTACCATGACATCGCCTACCTGTACATGTCCGGTAACTGCTGCGCTTTCCTCATCCAGTTCTAATACATCACCGGAAGACAAGAGGAAAATATTTTCTTTATCAATGCCAAGTTCTTCTGCAATCTTAGCCTGGGCAACCAAATGACGGTATTCTCCATGAACCGGAATTGCATATTTCGGTTTTACCAGTGAGTAAATCAGTTTGATATCCTCCTGACAGGCATGACCGGAAACATGAACATCCTGGAAAATAACCTCTGCACCTTTCATGGTCAGTTCATTAATGACACCGGACACTGCTTTTTCATTACCCGGAATCGGGTTGGAACTAAAAATGATGGTATCCTTTGGTTTAATTGTTATCTTACGATGCATGCCGGATGCCATACGGGATAATGCCGCCATGGATTCTCCCTGGCTTCCTGTTGTAATGATAACCGTCTGCTCATCCGGATAATTCTTCAGCTGTTCAATATCAATCAGGGTCTGCTCCGGGATGGTAAGGTATCCCAGTTCAGACGCAATCGTAATGATATTTACCATGCTTCGTCCTTCAATCACTACTTTTCTGCCATACTTATTGGCAGAGTTCATAATCTGCTGTACACGGTCTACATTGGATGCAAAAGTTGCAATAATGATTCGTGTGTTCTTATGGTCAGCAAAAATATTATCAAAGGTCTTTCCTACGGTACGCTCCGACATGGTAAAGCCAGGACGCTCTGCATTGGTGGAGTCACACATCAATGCCAGTACACCCTTCTTACCAATCTCACCAAAACGCTGTAAATCGATAGCATCACCATATACCGGTGTATAATCCACTTTAAAGTCTCCGGTGTGGACAACTGTTCCTGCCGGTGAATAAATGGCAAGAGCTGCCGCATCCTGAATACTATGGTTGGTACGGATAAATTCCACGCGGAAGCAGCCTAAGTTAATATGCTGTCCGTATTTTACTACCTTACGTTTTACTTTCTTGAGCATATTATGCTCTTCTAACTTGTGTTCGATAATTGCAATCGTAAGCTTGGTTGCATAAATCGGCACATTGACTTCTTTTAAAATATAAGGGATTGCTCCGATATGGTCTTCGTGACCATGGGTAATAAAAAATCCCTTTACTTTGTCAATATTATCTTTTAAATAAGTCACATCCGGGATAACAAGGTCTACACCAAACATGTCATCCTCCGGGAATGATAAACCGCAGTCCACAACAATAATACTGTCTTCGTATTCAAAGGCAGTTATGTTCATTCCAATCTGCTCTAATCCGCCTAATGGAATGATTTTCAATTTTGAATTTGCTTCTTTTTTCAAAATATTACCTCCATAAATTCTTTCTTTTCGCGCTCATTGCATTTGTCCGCAATTACATAAGTTCTCCTAGAATTCAATGTCTACATCTTCCATTAATTCTGCGAAAATTTTTGCAAGTGCTTCTAACTCTTTATCATCTTCCACCATTTCATAGATGGTATTGTGATCATCTTCATTCTGTGTTTCTTTTAAAATAAATGCATCCGAATCACCCTCTTCGTCTACTGTGACAAGAAGGTAATTGATTCCCCGTATGGTTGTCTGCTCTAATACATAAAATTCTGCTGACTCATTGGTATCCGGGTCTGTAAAATTTACTTTTTCCATATTTACTCCTAATTCTTTTCATTCTGCAGATAGTCAAGGTATCCCTGTAAAATAAAGGATGCCGCTATCTGATCCACATATTCTTTGCGATTCTCTCTTCGGATTCCGGCTTCCATCATAAGATTATCCGCCGCAACAGTAGTAAGGCGTTCGTCCCACAGCTCTACTGTAAGTCCGGTACGCCTTTCTAACATTTCTTTAAATTCTAAGGTTTTTTCACAACGCTCGCCTTCACTATTATTCATATTTTTCGGAAAGCCGAGAACAATTTTCTCCACGTTATATTCTTTGATTAATTCTTCAATACGTGCCAATGTCTGACGCAGCTTATTTTCTGATTTTCTGCGCACAATCTCAATTCCCTGTGCAGTAATAAGCAGTTCATCGCTAACGGCAACTCCAACGGTTTTAGAACCGAAGTCAAGACCGATTATCCGCATCAACTGCCTCCTACTTCCATGAATTTGTATGGATATATTCCTTTAATATCTCTTCTACAAGTTCGTCACGTTCTACTTTCATAATCAGACTTCTTGCATTATTGTGACTGGTAATATAAGTCGGATCACCAGACATAATATATCCAACAATCTGATTGACCGGATTGTACCCTTTCTCGGATAATGCCTCGTATACAATCTTAAGTACATCATGTACCCTGATTTCCGGTTCTTTTTCAACTCTAAAATATTGTGTGTTATTCATGTTCTGCATTTTTTCACGCCCTTATTTTGCTCTTTTGTTCTTCCTAATGAAAAAGCATCGCTAAATCTATTCTAATATAAAGTACTGCAAAATTCAACCATTATTCAAAATACACTTCTCATACACTTATCTTTTCCCGATAATTCTACTCTGCTTTTTCAATATTTTCCATCCGGTATACATCCGCTGAAATCCGTCCGGTCACTACACCTTTCACCAAAATATTTTCTTCCCCTTCTGCCTCCGGCACTGCTATCTTTACATATTCTTTGGTATATCCGGTAAAATATACATTTCCTGCGATTTCATCGGTTTCTTCTAATAATATTTCTTCCGGTCTGCCAACATAATACTCCCGGAATTCTTCTGACATTTCCTGTGCCAGTGCCAAAAGCACCTTACTGCGTTCTGTCTTCACCTGTTCTGGCACCTGATCCGGCATCACTGCT
The DNA here is from genome assembly GCF_025567465.1 of Roseburia amylophila. Lineage (NCBI taxonomy): Bacteria > Bacillati > Bacillota > Clostridia > Lachnospirales > Lachnospiraceae > Roseburia > Roseburia amylophila. The sequence continues at coordinate 47,875 of NZ_JAOQKI010000004.1, read as the reverse complement.
GCCTTCGTACCTTTGCGCTTGGAATACTTGAAAATATGCATCTCATAAAAATGAATCCGCTCTAAGAATTCCTTCGTTGCCTCAAATTCTTCCTCTGTTTCTCCCGGGAATCCTACGATAACATCTGTGGTAATTGCCGGATGGGTAAAATATTTCCGAATCAGCTTACAGCCTGCTTCATAAGTGGCTGTATCATATTTCCGGTTCATCCGCTTTAAGGTTGCATCACATCCGCTCTGCAGGGACAGGTGAAAATGCGGACAGATTTTTTCTAATTTTGCCAGCTCTTTCACAAAATTCTCATCGATGATTCCAGGCTCCAAGGAACCCAGACGAATCCGGCGGATACCTTCTACTTTATGCACTTCCTGAATCAGATGTAAAAGATTATCTCCATGGTCTAATCCATAGGAACTTAAATGGATTCCGGTCAATACTACTTCCTTACAGCCATTTGCTGCAAGTGTCTCCACTTCACGCACGACCTCTTCTGCCTTACGGCTTCTGATTCTACCTCTCGCATATGGAATAATACAATATGTGCAGAACTGGTTGCAGCCATCCTGCACCTTTAAGAAAGCTCTGGTATGTTCTTCCGTCCGGCTGATAGACAGTGCTTCATATGCTCTGCCTTTTTCATTAATATCGCAGATATTTTCCTTCCAGTCATCCACTCCTTCGGTTTCTTCGTTTGCATTTTTCTTCTGGTTCATACAGTTTTCAATAAGCTCCACCAGTTCATGTTTCTTGTCATTTCCGATAATGATATCCACGGATAAATCCCTTGCTGCTTCTTCCGATGAAGTCTGGACATAACAGCCGGCAGCGACAACGATACTGTCCGGATTTTCTTTTTTTGCTTTATGAAGCATCTGGCGGGATTTCCGGTCTGCCATGTTGGTTACCGAACAGGTGTTAATCACATAGACATCCGCCTGTTCCGTAAAAGGAACAATCTCATAACCTGCCTGTTCTAATAACTGCTGCATAGCCTCCGTCTCATATGCGTTCACCTTGCATCCCAAATTGTGCAATGCTGCTTTTTTCATTCGATTTTTTCCTCACTTCTAGTTGACTTTTACCTCCAAAGAAGTTACTATTAAGAAAAAGTATTTATAGCAACCAAGGAGGTCTTACTATGAAAACAGTTCAAATTTCATTAAACTCAATCGATAAGGTGAAATCCTTCGTAAACGCAATCACACAGTTCGAATTTGATTTCGACTTAATCTCTGGAAGATACGTTATCGATGCTAAATCTATCATGGGTATCTTCAGCTTAGATTTATCCAAACCAATCGACTTAGCAATTCATGCAGAGTCTAATCTGGATGAGATTATGGAAGCATTAAAACCTTATCTTGTATAATTGAATTGATGTAAATGAATTGAGGGGATTGCGAAAGCAATCCCTTTTTTTACTTTACAGGAAATTGCTTTCCTGTAAAGTAAAAAACGCTCCGCAAGGATGCGCACTACTCTGCTTCTACGTGAATCACTTCTACCGTATCAATTGCAGTCTGCATCAGTTCATCAATCTTCTCTTCTAACTTTGTTTCAGATTTCTTGATGTATTCAATGTTCGGTTTGGTAACCGGATGCTTTGCCACAAAAATGGTACAGCAGTCTTCAAACGGCTGGATAGATGTCTCATAGGTATCAATTTTTTCTGACACTTCTACGATTTCCTGCTTGTCAAATCCAATCAATGGGCGGTATACCGGCATGGTACATACTTCATTGGTTGCCGCTAATGACTGCATGGTCTGGCTTGCGACCTGTCCGATACTCTCTCCGGTAATCAGTCCTAAACAGCGGTTTTCTTTAGCAAAATGCTCTGCCAGTTTCATCATATAGCGGCGCATGATAATGGTAAGCTCCTCATGTGGACATTTCTCATAAATATAAAGCTGGATATCGGTAAAATTCACTACATGAAGATTGATAGGTCCGCTGTATCTTGCTACCAGTTTTGCCAGATCCACTACCTTCTGTTTTGCACGTTCTGAAGTATATGGCGGTGCATGAAAATAAGTTGCGTCCAACGCTACTCCACGTTTTGCAATCATATAACCTGCTACCGGGCTGTCGATTCCGCCGGATAATAATAACATTGCTTTTCCGTTAGAACCTACCGGCATTCCACCCGGTCCCGGAATTTCCTTGGAATAAATATTGATAAGGCTTCTGATTTCAATGCAGACCATAACCTCCGGGTTATGCACATCTACCTTGCTCTCCGGGAACGCATCTAAAATTTTTCCACCCAGTTCAGCATTGATTTCCATGGAATCAAGAGGATAATTCTTTCTTGCTCTCCTTGCATTTACTTTAAAGGTAAAGTTCTTTTCCGGATATTCTTTACCCAGATAATCTACCACTGTCTCCGCTAATTTATCGAAGCCTTCATCCTCTACCTGAAGTAATGGACAGAATCCTACAATACCAAATACACGGCTTAATGCTTCTACGGTCTCGTCATAATCATAGTCATCGGATACTACATTGACATAGATTCTTCCCTGCTCTTTGGTTACTTCAAACTCGCCCTCTGCTGTCTTTAACGCATGACGGATCTGCTCCATTAACATATTTTCAAAAATGTAGCGGTTCTTTCCCTTTACTCCGATTTCTCCATATTTTACCAGAAATGATTTATACATATGATTTCCTTTCTCTTTTAATGTCTTGTATATTTCTTCAATACCGGAAGCAGCTCTCCCAGTACTTCTAATGCGTAATCAATCTCTTCTTCCGTTGTATGCACACTGAAGGAAAAACGCAGTGTGGAATCCAGAAGGTTTTCCTTTAAATGAATATTTCTAAGGGTCTTGCTTCCCTTCTGTTTGCCTGCATGATTATTGGAAGAACAGGCAGAACCGGAAGATACATAAATCCCCCTGTCTTCCAGTGAATGTAATAATACTTCACTTCGGATTCCTTCAAAGCTGACGCTGACGATATGTGGTGCAGAATCCTCTCCGGTCTTTCCATTTACATGGGTTCCTTCCAGCTTTTCGATTCCGTCGATAAAACGCTGCTTTAATCCGTAAAGATGCGCTCTCTTTTCATCGAGATTCTCATAGATTTCTTCTGCTGCTTCTCCAAGACCTGCAATTGCCGGTACATTTTCCGTTCCGGAACGCATTCCCTTCTGCTGTCCACCGCCTAATATCAGCGGCTTTAATTTCGTCTTTTCCTTCACCCAGAGGAATCCGCTTCCCTTTGGACCGTGAATCTTATGTCCGCTGACGGAAAGCATGTCTATGCCAAGCTTCTTTGGATAGATATACATTTTTCCATAAGACTGGATTGCATCTACATGAATCAGTGTATCCGGATTCTTTTTCTTAATAAGCTCTGCAGCTTCTGCAACCGGCTCGATGGCTCCGATTTCATTATTTACCTGCATCATGGAAACAAGAATGGTCTGTTCCGTTACTGCTTCTTCTAATTCTTCCAGTGAAATAATTCCATTCTCATCCACAGAAAGATAAGTAATGTCAAAGCCCTGCTCCTTTAAGAATTCCATTGGATTCTCTACGGATGCATGTTCAATGGATGTGGTTATAATATGATTTCCCGCTCTGCGGTTTGCCATTGCAGCACCGATAATCGCAAGGTTATTTGACTCCGTTCCACCGGATGTAAAGATGATTTCTTTTTCTGATACTCTTAATGTTTTTGCTATTTTCTTCTTTGCAGTCTCAACAAATCGTTCTGCCTCAATTCCTTTCATATGAAGGGAAGATGGATTGCCATAATCCTTCGTCAGAAGGTCTACCATTAACTGACACGCCCGGTCACTGCAGCGGGTGGTCGCAGAATTATCCAGATATGCTTCCATACTTTTCTACACTTTCTTACTGTTTTTTCGTTATATACGGCTCTCTAATTGCAGCATCAGCATGGACATCATGCAGATACCTGCTGTATCTGTCCGAAGTATTCTTCTTCCTAAGGAAATGGACTGCATGGTCTCTCTTGCTTTTGCAATCTCTTCCTCTGCAAATCCGCCTTCCGGTCCTATCATAATGCTGATACTCTTCCCCGGTTCGATTTGCTCTAATACTGTCCTGGTTCCTTCCATGCCATTTTCATTTTCATAAGGCACTAAGCGGATATCACAGTTTTCTGCCAGCTTTAAGGCTTCCTTGAAAGATACTACTTCATGAATCTTTGGAATGATACTGCGCTTTGACTGTTTTGCTGCAGTCTCTGCCTGCGCCTGCCATTTTTGTACCCGTTGTGCTGCCTTTTTTCCTTCCAGCTTTACCACACAGTATTTCATGGCTACCGGAATGATTTCATAGACACCAAGTTCTACTGCCTTTTCAATCACCGTTTCCATCCGATCTCCCTTCGGCAGTGCCTGAAATAAATAGATTTTAGACGGAAGCTCGGTTCCTTCTTCGTCCACAGATACTATGTCTGCCTGCACGAAATTTTCTCCGGTTTCTGCAATCTTACAAAAATAATTGCCACCTTCACGGTCACTGATGCGAATCGTCTCTCCGATTTTCATACGCAGCACATTCCGGATATGATTTACATCGCTTCCGGTTATGGTAACATATTCTTTGCCCACCTGGCTTTTTTCAACAAAAAACTGATGCATCTATTTTACCTCTGATTTTTCCGTGCAGTTACATTGACCCATTCGCCCTGATGGTTGACTTCTAAGATTTCAAAACCTGCCTGCTCTAAAGCTTCTTTTACTTCGTTTTCTTTAAAATCAATAATTCCAGAAGTAATAAGCACTCCCTGCTCTTTCGTACACTGATAAAGTGCCGGTGCCATCGGAATAATAATATCCGCTAAAATATTCGCTACGACCAGATCATAACCTGTGCCAATCTTTTCCTGAAATGCTTTATCGTCAATCAGGTTTCCAACATAAAATTCACCTGAATTTTCTGCCAGATGATTGACTGTCATATTTTCATGAGTTGATGTGATACAATCTCCATCCACATCCGTGCCCACTACGCTGCCTGCACCAAGCTTTAATGCTGCAATGGATAAGATTCCGCTGCCGCATCCTACATCCAGAACACGCTCGCCCTCTTTTAAATATTTACGAATCTGTCGGATACAAAGCTGTGTTGTCTCATGCTTTCCGGTTCCAAAGGAAATACCCGGGTCAATCTCGATTAAGAATTTATTTTTATCCTCTTCCTTTAATGGTTCCCAGGTTGGTTTGATTAAAATATCATCGATATAAAAAGACTGAAAAAACTGTTTCCAGTTATTAATCCAGTCGATATCCTCGGTCTGGCTGGAGGTAATATCTCCGCTTCCGATTTCTACCATGCTTCTTAACTGCTCTAAACCAATGCGGACTGCCTTTAAAGTCTCGGTATGGTCTTCGCCTGCCTCTAAATAAAAGCTGACTTTGCTTTTTCCTTCGTCTGGTGGAAGTTCCGGCGGAAAATCAATAAACATTTCTCCTGTTTCTTCTTTCGTCAATGGTACATTGTCTTCGATTTCAATTCCTTCAATGCCATTTTCTGATAACATCATGCTGATAAAATCCTCAGCTTCTGTTGTTGTATCTATTGTATATTTATCCCATTTCATAGTTTCTGCTCCTGTTCTTATCTTAACCTTCTATTATAAAAAGCAAACATTTTAATCTTAACATAGCTTTTTATTTTTCGCAACTGTAAGGGAATCAACGGTAACCAGCAGACAGCTTCTTTAGATACATAGCGACGCCTACGCATGTCTGGTAACACAAAAACAGCGGAACATATTTCTTCTGCCCGCTGATTTTCCTGTTTATTGCTATGTCATTGCTGTGCTATTATTGCAATCTTATTACTGATATTTTACTTCCAGTTTCTGCATCAGTACCTGATATTCCCGGTTAATTTCCTGAATGGTACCGGTGTCTCCATTGAGATTATCCGGATGATATATTTTAATCAAATCCTTATAACGCTTCCGCAATGATTTTTCATTGCCTACGCCCATAAAGAACATTTCTCCCTTCACCACATTGGATGATTGGCTTCTATTCTCCTGTTCAAATTCATGTACTCTGCTGTAAAAGTCTCTCTGACGCTCCATTTTCTGCTTTTCGGCAGCAAGTTTCTGAAGTTCACTTTCTAATATTTTCCACTTCATGTCAAAAAGATGCTGTTCCCGCTTCATCCGCTCCTGTTCAAGATTCTTCTCCATCTCGAATTTCCGCTTCTGGAATTCTAACTCCCTCTGATGGCGTTCCATCTCGCGTTTGGAATTTTCCAGTTCTCTCCTTGTATGTTCCAGTTCCACAGTCTGCTGAAAACACCATTTTTCAAACTGTGCTGCATCCTTCTTAATCACAGCGCTGTTATGCTGCTTCATAAATCTCTCTCCTTGTCTCATAAACGGTTGCCTAAATCAACATATGGTTACAAAAAACTTATGAATCAGGAATAGTATACAATATGTTGTCACAAAATGCAACAACGAGAAACTCACTTTTGCAGGTTTCCCGAGTTATCGCGGTGCTCGCCAAATCTGCATGCAAGCATGCGATTTTTCTCGCTACTCGCGTAAAAAAAGCTGCCTCCATTTTTCAGGAAACAGCTTTATCATTTTTATAAATCATCAAAGGACTCTTTAATTTTTCCCATAAATCCCTTTTTCTTTTTCGTGCCTGCCGCACCATTCTGTGTCTTTAATGAATTACCGGTCTCTGCATCAAACTGGCGCAGTGCCTCTTTTGCAGCTTCATTTAATCCGGTCGGAACCTGAACCACAAGTGTAACATACTGGTCACCACGGACTGCCTTGTTACGCAGGGATGGGATTCCTTTTCCTTTCAGACGGATTCTGGTGTCGGTCTGTGTACCAGGTTTTACTTCGTAGACCACATCGCCGTCGATGGTTGTAATTCTTACTTCTCCGCCCAGTGCTGCCTGTGCAAAACTGATTGGTGCTGTTGAATATACATCCATGCCCTGTCTCTGAAGGATTGGATGGCGGGATACTACTACTTCTACCAGAAGATCTCCTCTTGGTCCGCCATTTACACCCGGCTCACCTTTTTCACGGATTCTTACACTCTGACCGTTATCAATTCCGGCAGGAATGCTGACCTTAATCTTCTTCTTGCTGGCAATGTATCCGGTTCCACGACAGTCCGGACATTTGTCACGAACAATTTTACCGCTTCCGTTACATTCCGGACAGGTCTGTACATTCTGTACCATACCAAATAAGGACTGCTGGGTATATACCACTTTTCCTTTTCCCTGACATTTGCTACAGGTCTCCGGACTGGTTCCCGGCTTCGCTCCTGTACCATGACAGGTCTTACATTCATCCTTTAATACTAAATCAATTTCTTTCTCACAGCCAAATGCTGCCTCTTCAAATGTAATTCTGACACTGGCACGTACATTGGCTCCCTTCATCGGTCCGTTGCTGCTGCTGCTGCGTCTTCCGCCGCCAAAGAAATCTCCGAAAATGTCTCCAAAGCTTCCAAAAATGTCTCCCATATCCATACCTGAGAAATCAAATCCGCCTGCTCCGCCGGCACCTCCATCAAAGGCTGCATGGCCAAACTGGTCATACTGTTTTCTCTTCTCCGGGTCGCTCAGTACTGCATATGCTTCAGATGCTTCCTTAAATTTCTTTTCTGCTTCTTTATCCCCCGGGTTCATATCCGGATGATATTTTTTGGCAAGGACACGATATGCTTTTTTTATTGCTGCGTCATCTGCGTTTTTATCAACGCCTAAGACCTCGTAATAGTCTCTTTTCTGTTCTGCCATAATCTATTCCCTCTTTACCGTTTGTAAGGGTTGACAGTAAAACTGCCAACCCTTTCTACTGCTTTTTATCTGTAGAATTATACTTCTTTGTAATCAGCATCTACCACATCATCATCTGCGGAACCTGCAGCTGCTCCACCGGCTGCACCTGCTCCCATATCAGGACCTGCACCAGCGGCTCCCTGAGCTGCCTGAGCGTTCTCATACATCTTAGCAAATACTTTCTGTGCACTTTCCATCAGTTTCTCTTTTGCTGCTTTCATCTCAGCAACCTGATCATCTGTCATGTTTTCAGCCTGTGGATTTGCATCTACTAAAGCTTTCAGTGCATTTAAGTCAGCCTCTACTGCAGATTTATCTGCCGCATCAAGGTTATTTCCAACCTGGTCTAATGCCTGCTGTGTCTGGAATACGAAGGCATCTGCATCATTTCTGGTGTCGATTGCTTCTTTTCTCTTCTTGTCCTGTGCTTCAAATTCAGCTGCTTCTTTTACTGCTTTATCGATATCTGCATCAGACATGTTAGATCCGGCAGTAATTGTAATATGCTGTTCTTTTCCGGTTCCTAAGTCTTTTGCAGATACATTTACAATACCGTTTGCATCGATATCGAAAGTAACTTCAATCTGAGGAACCCCACGACGTGCTGGTGGGATACCATCCAGACGGAACTGTCCAAGGGATTTGTTATCTCTTGCGAACTGACGCTCACCCTGTACTACGTTGATATCTACTGCTGTCTGATTATCTGCTGCTGTTGAGAAAATCTGGCTCTTTCTTGTAGGAATTGTTGTATTTCTCTCAATCAGTCTTGTTGCAACTCCACCCATGGTCTCGATAGACAGTGACAATGGAGTAACATCCAGAAGAAGGATATCACCTGCGCCGGCATCTCCTGCTAATTTACCACCCTGGATACAAGCACCAAGTGCTACACACTCATCCGGGTTTAAGGATTTACTTGGCTCTTTGCCTGTTAACTGTCTTACTTTATCCTGAACAGCCGGGATACGTGTAGAACCACCAACCAATAATACCTGGCCTAAGTCTGCATTGGTTACGCCTGCATCCTTCATAGCGTTCTGTACCGGGATTGCTGTTTTTTCTACTAAGTCATGTGTCAACTCATCGAATTTTGCTCTTGTCAAGTTCATATCAAAGTGCTTTGGTCCTTCTGCTGTTGCAGTAATGAAAGGCAGGTTGATATTGGTTGTTGTTGCAGAAGACAACTCTTTCTTAGCTTTCTCTGCAGCTTCTTTTAATCTCTGAAGAGCCATCTTATCGGTAGATAAGTCAACGCCTTCTGCTTTCTTGAATTCGTCAATCATCCACTGTGTAATCTTGTTATCGAAATCATCTCCACCTAATCTGGTATCACCATTTGTAGATAATACTTCGATGACTCCGTCACCGATTTCAATGATAGATACATCAAATGTACCACCACCTAAGTCGTATACCATAATTTTCTGTTCTTTTTCGTTGTCCAGTCCATAAGCAAGTGCTGCTGCTGTCGGCTCGTTGATGATACGTTTTACATCAAGTCCTGCAATCTTACCTGCATCCTTGGTTGCCTGACGCTGTGCGTCATTGAAGTATGCCGGTACAGTAATAACTGCTTCTGATACTTTTTCTCCTAAATATCCTTCTGCATCAGCTTTTAATTTCTGTAAAATCATTGCAGAAATCTGCTGTGGAGAATACTGTTTGTCATCAATGCTTACTTTGTAATCGGTTCCCATATGTCTCTTAATGGAAGAGATTGTTTTCTCTGCGTTGGTTACTGCCTGACGTTTTGCTGGTTCACCAATCAGACGCTCACCTGTTTTTGTAAATGCTACGATAGATGGTGTTGTTCTTGCACCTTCCTGGTTTGCTATAACGGTAGGTTTTCCACCTTCCATAACTGCCACACAACTGTTTGTTGTTCCTAAATCAATACCAATAATTTTACTCATGTTCTTATCCTCCTATGCTTAATTCGCTACTTTTACCATGCTATGTCTGATTACATTTTCTTTGTACTTGTAACCTTTCTGTAACTCCTCGGCTACTACATTCTCACCGAGTTCTTCATCTTCCACATGCATTACTGCATTATGGAGATTCGGGTCAAACTCCTGACCGGCTGCTTCAATCGGTGTTACACCAACTTCTGTCAGCACTGTCATCATCTGCTTATAAATCTTATCCATACCTTCTACGAAGCCATTGTTTTTGTCTTCTTCCGGTACAGCTGCAAGCCCTCTTTCAAAATTGTCGATAACTGGAAGGATTTTCTCTAAGATTGCACTGGCTCCCATGTCATACATCTGGCTCTTTTCCTTTTCCGTTCTCTTACGGAAGTTTTCAAATTCTGCCATCTGACGTTTCAGCCGGTCGGTTAAATCTTCAATCTGTTCGTCCTTCTTATCTTTCTTGTCTTTCTTTTTAAAGATACCTTTCTTTTTCTCCTCATCTTCTTTCTCTATTTCTTCCGGTTCAGATTCGGTATCTTCCGTTTTTTCTTCTGCCTCAACCTCTTTTTCTTCTGAGGCGGTATTCTGTGCTTCTTCCTGCTTTTTTGCATCCTCTGCTTCTAAGTCTTCTAATACTTCTTCAAGCACTTCTTCTTTCTTTTCTTCTGCCACTTTCTTACCACCTTTCTATGCTATTCTTTCTTCGGCTTATCAAATATGCCTTCTAGTTGTGATTTCAAATTTTTCAGATTATCCATGACGTTCTCATAATCCATACGCTTCGGTCCGATAATTCCTATCGTTCCCTTCACGCCTTTACCAAGTTCATAGGTAGCTGTTACCACACTGCAGTCCTTCATGGTCTGAATTGGAGATTCATCTCCTATATAAACCTGTATGCCGTTCTCCTCATTGCTGAGGTTATCCGTCACCAGACTTACTAACTGTTTCTTCTCTTCTAACGCATCTAAAAGCTCTCCTGCTTTCTGCGAATCCGATAACTCCGGATATTTTAAGATATTCGTTGCACCGCTGGTATATATCTCCAAATCCTCGTCTTCGCTGATTGCTTCTGCTACTGCATCCAATACATCACTGATGACTTTGGAATGGATACCGGCTTTCTCTTTCAACACTGCTATGGTACCCAGATTAATCTGATCTAATGACAATCCATTTAAATGTGTATTCAAAAGCATGTTAAGTTTTAACATATGCTCATTATCTATCGGCTCTTCTATCGGAATCATCTTATTTTTCACAAGATTGCCTTCCAATACGACAACTGCCAGAATATGTTCATCATCCACATTGGATAACTGGATGAACTTCAGGCTGTTGTGGTGATACTGCGGTGCTGTTATCATGGTGGTGTAATTCGTGTTGTTTGCCAACAGCTTTGCCACCTGCTGCAATACCTGTTCCATCTTCTCCGTATGTTCAATTACAAACTCTTTCATATCGGATACTTCTTTGTCCTTCTCTGCAATCAGATTATCTACATAGAAGCGATATCCCTTATCGGATGGAATTCTTCCTGCCGATGTATGTGGCTGCAAAATATATCCCATCTCTTCCAAGTCCGACATCTCATTCCGGATTGTTGCGGAACTTAAGTTCAAATCCGTATACTTGGAAATGGTTCTTGAACCAACCGGCTCACCCGTTTCCAGATAGTTGCGAATGATTGCATTTAAGATTTTTGTTTTTCTTTCATCTAATTCGTTCTCGTTCATTCACGTTCTCCTGAAAATGAAACTTTTATAGGTATTTGAAAAAGCTTTTTGTACTGCTTTTTCTTTGTTGTTAGCACTCAACTCGAAAGAGTGCTAATTTCTATGTACTTAAGATAGCACCATTCGTTTTTTTTGTCAACAGCATTTTATAATTTTATAATTTCTTTAGATTTGTTCTGATTTAATGCTGTTCAACACCGCACTACTTAATCCAGTAAAAACTGGGCGAGTACATAGTTACTGATGTCCATACCGTGGTCGCTGAGCTTTATTACACCGGCTTTTTTCTCGATTAAGTCCTCTTCCTGAAGCTGGTTTAAGACTTCGCCATATACTGCTTCTATTTCCACGCCAAAAGTCTCTTTGAATTCTGTTCTTGTAACTCCCTTTAACATACGCAGGCCTAAAAACATGAATTCTTCCATCTGGGCATGGCGGCTGATTGCATCTGCACTCTCATGGAGATTCAATGCCGGTACTCCATCTATTTCCTTCGCCGAAATATTACCGCATGCTTTGATATACGCTTCAATCTCTCTTATATTACTGTAGCGTACTTCTCCAATCAGGGAAGCTGCCCCAAGTCCTACCCCAAGATACGGTACCCGCTTCCAGTATCCGATATTATGCCTTGCCTCTTTCCCCTGCTTTGCATAATTGGATACTTCATAATGCTCATAACCTGCCTCTGCAAGAATCTCCTGAGTCTTTTTATAAATTTCATACTCCGTCTCTTCAGATGGCAGATGCTCTGTCGGCTTTCCGGCTTCCCGGAGCACTGCCTCGAATTTGTATTTTTCATAAAATGGTGTTCCCTTTTCGATAATCAGGGAATAGGCCGAAATATGCTCCGGTTTTAATGCTATGACACGCTTTAAGCTGGTGACAAATTTCTCCGTACTCTGATAAGGCAGGGCACTCATCAAATCAACGTTGATATTTTCAAAGCCACATCTTCTGGCACATTCATAATTCTCCAAGAACTGCCGGTAAGTATGGATTCTTCCTAATATCTTTAATTCATCATCAAAGGCAGACTGTAACCCTATGCTGAGACGGTTAATGCCTGCTTCTTTATAGGTAAGAAGTTTTTCCTCATTTAAAGTTCCGGGATTACATTCTATGGTAATCTCTGCATCTGCTTCCACCTCAAAGCTTACCTGAATCTGTTTTAAAAGAAGTGCGATATATTCCGGTGCTAAAAGAGACGGTGTTCCGCCCCCTATATATATAGTAGAAAGAACCGGACGTCCCATTGTCTGTCCGTAATATCTGATTTCATGCAAAAGAGCACCCACGTAGCGGTTTTGTAACCGCTCGTCCGCAGGTGCTGATAAGAAATCACAATATTCACATTTTCTTACACAAAAAGGAATATGCACATAAAGTTCCATCTATGTTCTCCTGTCATCTATTTCTCATCTAACTTCAGTACACTCATAAATGCTTCCTGTGGAATCTCTACATTTCCCACCTGACGCATACGTTTCTTACCTTCCTTCTGTTTCTCTAACAGTTTACGCTTACGGCTGATGTCACCGCCGTAACATTTTGCCAGCACATCTTTTCGCATTGCTTTTACTGTCTCACGGGCAATTACCTTGCTTCCAACGGCTGCCTGAATCGGGATTTCAAATAAATGTCTCGGAATCTCTTCCTTTAACTTCTCACACATCTTTCTTCCACGCTCATAGGCGGTATCCTTAAATACAATAAAGGAAAGAGCATCCACTTCTTCTTTATTAATAAGAATATCCAGTTTCACAAGCTCTGACTGCTCATAACCCTTCATCTCATAATCAAAGGACGCATATCCTTTGGAACGGGATTTCAATGCATCAAAGAAATCATAAATAATTTCATTTAACGGAAGGTCATATTTAATAACTGCACGGGTCTGCTCAATATATTCCATACTCTTATAGATACCACGGCGTTCCTGGCACAAATCCATAATGGCACCTACATATTCGGATGTCACCATAATTTCTGCTGCAACCATCGGCTCTTCCATATATTCGATTTCGGATGGATCCGGAAGATTGGATGGGTTTGTCAATTCTATCATGGTACCATCAGTCTTATGTACCCGGTATACAACGCCTGGTGCTGTCGTTACTAAATCAAGATTAAATTCTCTCTCTAACCGCTCCTGAATTACCTCCAAATGAAGCAGTCCCAAGAAACCACAGCGGAAACCAAAGCCCAATGCAATGGAAGTCTCCGGTTCAAACTGTAATGCTGCATCATTTAACTGTAATTTTTCCAAAGCATCACGAAGATCCGGATATTTGGCTCCATCTGTTGGATATAATCCACAGTACACCATCGGATTAACTTTCTTATATCCCGGCAATGGTGCATCACAAGGACGCTTTGCTTCTGTTATGGTATCACCCACACGGGTTTCTTTCACATTCTTAAGGCTGGCAGTAATATAACCTACCATTCCGGCTTCTAACTCATCACATGGAATGAACTGTCCGGCTCCGAAATATCCTACTTCTACTACATCTGCCTCTGCTCCGGTTGCCATCATGCGGATGGTTGTCCCCGGTTTTACGGAACCTTCCCGGATTCTGCAGAATACAATAACACCTTTATAAGCATCATACACAGAATCAAAAATCAACGCCTGAAGAGGCGCTTTGGCATCCCCTTTTGGTGCCGGTAATTTATGCACAATCTGCTCTAATACTTCTTCCACATTCAACCCTGTTTTGGCAGAAATCCGTGGTGCATCCTGTGCCTCAATTCCAATCACATCTTCAATTTCTTCTACTACTTCTTCCGGCCTTGCACTCGGCAGATCAATTTTATTAATGACTGGAATCACTTCCAGATCATGGTCTAATGCCAGATATACATTGGCAAGGGTCTGTGCCTCAATCCCCTGTGCCGCATCTACTACCAGCACTGCACCGTCACAGGCAGCAAGACTTCTTGATACTTCATAGGTAAAGTCCACATGTCCCGGTGTATCAATCAGATTGAAAATATATTCTTCTCCATCTTTGGCATGATATATAATACGGACTGCCTGGGACTTAATGGTAATTCCACGTTCCCGCTCCAAATCCATATTATCTAAAACCTGCGCCTGCATTTCGCGGCTGGTCAGAAGCCCTGTCATTTCGATAATACGGTCTGCAAGGGTTGATTTACCGTGGTCAATATGGGCAATGATACAAAAATTACGAATCTTACTCTGGTCGATTGACATATATTTACTCCTTCTTTATTCCATGTTTCAAAAGGAAATCCGTCCACAGGGAATAATATTTTCCCAGCAGGTGAATCTCATCATAAGTATATTCCGGATTCAGATTTCCTGTTTCGTCAGTCACTACTTCATTTACATCAATATAAAATATATCGTGATTATTTGCAAGCATTGCAATTCTGTCATTCCGTTCTTTGATTGCCGGATTGTTAAAAATCGGGTCGGTTTCTGACTTTTCCTGTTTTACATACATAATGCCCTGTAAGAAAATCAGTGCATCTGGCTGTAATTCCCGGATATGATTGACAGCTTCTTCATATTTTTTCATAAAGCTGTCTACTGTACCGGTTCCCATTTCGTTGATTCCAATCATCAGATAGACTTTACCAAACTGATGCTTGCTTAATGCTTCTTCAATGGTAATCTTCGCGCCGTTTTCCTCGACAATCGGCGTATCAAACATATCATAGACCGTAAGTCCGATACTGGCATAATAAGTTGCATTATCCCAGCCGCCATAATCCCTTAAGCCAACGGTTCTGGAATCTCCGATAAATACTGCATCATCAAAATAATCCTGGGTTACATCGGTAAAAGTATAAGTCTTATCCGCTTCTGCCTCCGTATCTGCAACTGCTTCTGTTGCTTCTTCCGTTGCCGGCTCCTCTTTGTCAGCATATACGCTTTCCAAATCCTCCTCCGGTTCTGCCTTATCCCATGGCAGAATGCCCTCTTTGGATGCCTGCATCATTCCAGCCACCGCCGGAACCTTCGGCCAGTCCTTATTATATTCTTTATATGCGCCCTTTGTTCCGGCTAAGGCGACACCGCTTACCAGCAGCATGCTGATTGCCGTAACAATAAGAAGCGGACATTTCTTCCATTTCTTCATGGCAGCCTCCCATTAAAAACTAAAATACATAAACGGATTGTTCAGTCCATTTGCAATCTGGTAAATACAAATCCATAATACAACAAACAAAATTGCTTTCATCCACCACTTCTTCCAGCATTTTTTTAATATCTTATCCATAAAAGGAAGTGATACCACGAATGCCAATAAGAAAAACACTCCATAGGTTCTGCCGTATTTCAGATAATCGCCTGCATTGACTGCGATTCCGGTTCCAAAGAACGGGAACAGTCTTGCAAAATATACTTTCAAATCAGATAACTTCGTAATTGCAAACACGACCCAGGTCAGAGGGATTACAAACCAGATGTAAAGGTGTGCCAGCCATCCATGTTTCTCCAAAAAATTTCTGATTACAAATCGTTCCAACGCAATAAATACAAATAAAATCAAGCCCCATAATGGAAAATTAATGGTAGAACCATGCCACATTCCGGTTACAACCCAGACAATCAGCAGATTGAAAAATGTCCACGCATTTCCCTTCCGGTTGCCTCCCAACGGAATATATAAATAATCACGGAACCATCTTCCCAGTGTAATGTGCCACCGGCGGTAAAACTCAGACACTGTCCTGGAACGATACGGATGGTCAAAGTTCTTCGGCAAATCAAATCCAAGCATCTCTCCGATTCCGATTGCCATCAGGGAATATCCCTGGAAATCAAAGAATAACTGTGCAGAATAACCGAATGCTCCCATCCACGCTAACGGTGTGGAAATACTCTCAAAGCCAATGCCCTGAATATCACGCCAGAGAATTGCCAGATGATTTGCAATAATTACTTTATATCCCAATCCTATGATAAAAAGAGTCAAACCATGTTCGATTTTCTCCAGACGGATTGGATGTTTCTTTAACTGCCCTGCCATATTGGCAAACTGGGCAATCGGTCCGGATATCAGCTTTGGGAACAAAAGGATATAAGTTCCATACTCCAGATAATCCCTCAACGCTGCTGTTTTCTTCTTATAGACATCCAGCACATAGGAAAGCATGGTAAAAGTATAAAAGCTGATTCCAAGCGGAAGCGACAATCTTGTATACTTAAATATACACAATAATCCGATATTATAGCAAAGCAAAATCACAAGCATGGTATTTCTGCTGCTCTTCCTTCTTATATGATCCATCAGTAATACCAGAATGTAGTTCAGACTCATGGAAAACAGTAAAAGAAGTGCATCCTTCCAGCTTCCCATGGCATAGAATACCAGACTACCAAAGAAAAGTACCGGATTTTTATACTTTACCGGTACCAGATAATATATAATAAGAAAAATCGGCAAAAACCGAAATAAAAATTCTAAGCTTGAAAATTCCATGATAACTCCATATCTTTCGTTTTATTTTACGCATCTCTTTTATTATATAAGAAATGCAAGTGATTTCAATGTGTTTTTCCCAAAAAGTTATTACATTTTCATTACGAAATATTTTTCTAATTTTCTCCATGCAGCACTCTGTTCAAAAGGTCTGCCAGTGGAACCATGGCATTGCGTGCCTCCTCCTGCGTGTTAGTATAGGAACCCATTTCAATCAAAAGATATTTCTCTTTAAAATGCATATTATACCGGTATCCTTTTAAATAAATCGGGCGGGTAAGATTCGGATAATACTCTGCCGCTGCAATCTGCATCTGCAGGGAAAAAGCAAGATTCCCGGTAAGGTTTGGATTATTGAGATAAGAAATATCTCCTAATGCCTTTGTCCGGCTCAGTCCGTTAAAAAACATAATCGGTGCCATCTGCACCCCGTTTACCTCCCGCACCATATGCTTATCCACTGCATCACGATGTAAATCTATTACCACTTCTATACTCGGATTCTCTGCTAACAGCTGCTCAATGGGCCCCTCCGCATTGGCATAGGCGTGATCTCTGTCTCCCACATCATACTGTCCCATATGATGCATGACCTGAAATCCATATTTTTCCTGTAACAGGCTGGTAAGATATTCCCCTGTTCCCATAACGCCCGTCATTACATCATTTGGGTCGGAATCTGCAAACATTTCCTGGGAATGGGTATGGTAAATCAGAATCTGCGGCTGGTCTGCCGGCGTTTTTATGGTTAAATCCATACTTAACAATTCTTCTGCATTTAACTGACTGCTATTGATGGTTGTTGTATTGTCCACCTGATAAAAATTCTGAATCAGATAATCAAAATCATTTAATTTTTCTCTTGGAATCTCCACCAACGGCTGAGAGCTGACTGCTGTATTATCCGGGGCTGCCGGCTGCTCTGCCGCATCTGCTCCTGCCTGCGCATTTTCCTGCTCCATTTCTGCCACTATGCAGTCCTGATTCTCTCTGCTGGCTGCCTCCGCCATCTGCCTGGCCTCTACTTCCGCTTCATCCTTTCCTTCCAGTGCAACAATCTCTTCTTCTGAAAGACTGCTCTCAATTGTCGTTTCATAAGTCCTTATGGTATCTGCATATCCGATAAGTGGTATCTGGTCTGTCACTTTTTCCAGCAAAAAATCACTCAGTGTCTGTTCCTGCCTGCCCTCTGCCATATAGGCAACAGTCGGAATATACTGCCTGGTCATGGACATGGATATCTCATTTTGTATATAGAAAAAAAAACGTTTTGCCAGTGTTTCCCTTCCGGTTCCCGCTTTCACCATAAGAAAAAATGCATACAACAGAAAAAGCGCAATAGCAGACTGCCTGTACCATTTTTTTCGTTTCCTGACCAGTTCCGTTTTTCCCTGATATCTTTGCCCATAGACTCTCATGCTGCCAGCACCTCCTGTTCTGCCATAGCAAACACTATATTCTATGCAGCTTCTGTCCCTTTAGAACCTGGAGAATGCCAGATTCAGTCCCTCTGATATGGTATAGCTCAGCCTTTTTACCGCTTCATCAATATCTTTTGGTGTTACAAACATTGCATTCAAATGTGGAGATAAAAGTTCTCTTGCCAGCTCATGCTTTTCAATTTCATCCAGACCTGCCAGCCCATTTCCCACACTTTTTAGCTGCGCTGACTCCCGCATGGCTCCGATTAAGTCACTCATAGTATCTGAAACTATCGTTGCGGCATCTACTACGGTAGGAATTCCTATGGCAATTACCGGAATTCCCATGCTTTCTTTATTAATGGCGTGCCTGTGATTGCCCACACCGGAACCGGGATTGATTCCGGTATCCGTAATCTGGATGGTACGGTTCAGACGCTTCACGCTGCGGGCTGCCAGTGCATCCACCACAATTACAATATCCGGTTTCGTCTCTTCAATGACTCCACGGACAATCTCTCCTGATTCCATACCGGTCTGTGCCATTACGCCCGGCACAATTCCGCTTATCTGGCTCGTCGCCTTATTTCCAAAGGCATATTGTCCATATTCCTTGATAATGTGCCTGGTAATCATCATATTATCTACTACATAAGGTCCTAATGCATCCGGTGTCACTTCCCGGTTGCCAAGACCCACTACCAATATCTTGAGTTCTTCTTTTTTCCCCGGCAGCATGGTTTCAATCACTTTTGCCAGCTGCCCGGACACTTCTCTATGATAATCCTCATCTTCTTCCATCATGTCCGAAGCCTCAATGGTAATATAGGTTCCCTTCGGTTTTTTCATTGCCTTTGCTCCGTTTTCTGTGTCAATGAACACTCTTGTAATCATGATTTCCGGTGAAATTCTCTCCTCATCCACCCGTACTCCCTTTACTTCAATATGATCTTCATCAAATTTTTCTCTCGTCTCTAATGCGAGGTCTGTTCTTATCTGAAACATAGCTTCACTTCCTGTAAACAATTTTTCCAAATAAATTTTCTTTATTATTTTTTACATTTTTTCTCCAAATATGTATTGACAGATGCAAATATGTGGGATAAACTAACATGGTATGTTTACATTAGAACGTCCGTGTCCGGCTTTAATGAAACAACCAAAAACAATAAAACAATCATATTGGAGGTGTACAGGTTGGCTAACATTAAATCTGCTAAGAAAAGAATTCTTGTAAATCAGACCAAAGCTGATAGAAACAAAGCTATTAGATCAAAAGTTAAAACATCTATTAAGAAAGTAGACGCTGCAATCGCTGCAAACGATAAAGAGGCTGCTGCTGCTGCATTAGTTGCTGCAACATCTGAAATCAACAAAGCTGCTACTAAGGGTGTTTATCACAAGAACACTTCTTCCAGAAAGATTTCACGCTTAAACAAAGCTGTGAACAAAATGGCATAATTGCCGGAAGAGCATAGATTATAAACGATTATAAAAAAGAACGTTTCGTACCGTCATTCGAAACGTTCTTTTTTTTATGCACTGTATTTTACAATCAGAAGTTCTACGGCTAACTGGTCTGCCATTCTTCCCGTCTTGACATCCTCTTCTGCCTGTCCGCAGTCTTCTATTGCTTCCTTTAACTGATTTATTTTAAAAGCTCCTGCCTGCCGAAGGTTCTTCTGCACTGCAAAGCTTGGCATCCCTGCAGTCTTTGCAATACTGACAGCAGGATATCCTTTTGCTGACATGCTTTTTATCAAAAGCAGATTCTGGAACTGTCTTGCAATCAGGAATAAAATCCGCATGGGTGCTTCCTTTAATGCCAGTAAATCGTAATATAAGTCCAAAGCCTTCTTCTGATTCTTAGCAGAGATGGCATCAATCATTTCAAAGATTTTATTTTCCGTCTGTCCGGTACAGATTGCCTCTACATCTG
Organism: Roseburia amylophila; assembly: GCF_025567465.1. NCBI lineage: Bacteria > Bacillati > Bacillota > Clostridia > Lachnospirales > Lachnospiraceae > Roseburia > Roseburia amylophila. The sequence goes on along the minus strand of NZ_JAOQKI010000004.1, from coordinate 27,593 downwards.
CCGCAGAAATCTCTGTCTTATCCAATGTATAACAGATAAGCTTTTCTAATTCCTTATCAATATTTTCCATATCGGAACCGGTCTTTGACAGGAAAAGCTGCATCACGGACTGGGTAATTTTCTTCCCTTCCTGCTGGATTCTGCCCAGTATCCAGCGAATCAGCATATCTTCCTTCGGGGTCTCAAATTCTACGGCACTTCCAGCCCTGGATGCCGCTTTAAATAATTTGGAACGCTTATCCACTTCTTCTTCCACAAAAACAAAGCAGGTGGATTCCGGCACCTGGCTCATATATTCTGCCAGGTCATCACAGCTGTTTTTAAAGAAGCCACTGTTTTCCACCAGAATCATACGCTTTTCTTTAAAGAATGGCAGTGTCTCCGATAAATCAATCAGTTCCTTTGGATTAATATCCTTTCCCTCATATGCCGAAAAATTCATCGTATCGTCCGGCTCTACCAGTGCATGTTTTAGCTTATCACGATACTGCCGTTTCAGATAGTCTTCCGTTCCATATAAAAGATATACGTTTTTTAATTGTCCCATTTTAATGTCATTATCTATTGTTTTCATAAAAGATATTATACTATATTTTTACTTCTTTATCAAAGTATACTTACCGAAAGCTGTGAATTGTGATCCTTCCCTTTTCCTCTTCCAGCGAAATCTGACCGCCTTCCATCGTATCAAAAATTTCTGCCGAAGCTTCTTTTAATCGATTTATAGTCTCCTGATGAGGGTGTCCATATCGGTTGTTTTCCCCACAGGAAATCAATGCCAGTTCCGGCGAAAGTGCTTTTAAAAATTTTTCTGTCGAGGAATACTTTGAGCCATGATGTCCTACTTTAAGAAAATCTACTTTCCACAACCGCTGCTTTTCTAAGAGCCAATTTTCTTCTGCTTCTCCGGCATCTCCGGTAAATATCCCGGAAATATATTTCGTCTGATAGAGCAATATCATGGATTTTCCATTCTCATCCTCTGCCTGATACTCTCCGTCCGGAAGGAGGCAGCTTATGGTATCCTCGCCACTTCTTATGCAATCTCCTTCTTTCATATATACGATGGGAATGTTTCTCCGCTCTGCCAGTGCACATATGCTCTGATAATTCTTTACATCCGGCTGTTTTCCAGGCAATATAATATTTTCAACAGAATACTCCGTCTCAAGAACTTCTAACAATCCGTTCACATGGTCTTCGTCATAATGGCTTATAAACCAATAATCTATCTTCGTGATTCCATTGCTTTTTAGAAATGGCAAAATCCGATACGTTCCCACCTTAGACACATCAGTGCTTCCGCCATCCAGGAAAAGATTGGTATCTTCCCCCAGTCGTACATAGATGCCATCTCCCTGCCCCACATCAAGAACTGCCATAAGATGATTACTCTTTACCGGACGAAGAACCAGAAGTAACACCACGCTTCCAATCAAAGCAATCGGAAACTTTCTAAGGAGTATATTTGTATTTCTATTCCCATCTCTGTTTCCGCTTTTCTTTGTCCGGTTTTTTATCAGCAAGCAGGTGGCTGCAAGCATCAGATAATAGAATATAATGCGCTGTATCGGCCACTGTCCTACTATCTTCGTAGCTCCCGGGAGCCGGCTGCACCAGCTGACTCCCACATAAATTCCGTCCAGCAATAATTCCAACATCATGATTACCGGTCCCGCAAACAGCCTTCCTACAACAATTTTTCCCATACACATGAGCAATGTTGCAGTTATTCCGTTTATTAAAACTATACTTAACAAAGAAACTATCAACAGATTCAGAAGTAAAGCATAAACCGGCACTTCATAATAATAGTATGCCACCAGTGGAAGTGTTGTAAGTTGAACGGAAAGCGAAACTAAAAAGTTCTGCCGGATTTGCCGTTTCCATTTTTCCCGTATTTTATTTGCCGCCTTATCGCCTGTTTTCCGTTCCTGTGTTTGCTCTTTTTGCTCCCTCGGAAACAACTGTCCAATACATTTTGCCACTACTACCACACCAAGAATTGCAGCTACCGAAAACTGGAGTCCTGCATTTTCAACCAGATACGGGTTTTCCCATAAAAGCACCAGCACTGCCACAGAAAGAGCGGTTCTGCTATCATAGCTTCGCCCGGACAGCTTGGCTGCCATAAGAAGTGCAAACATAATCCATGCCCGGATAGCAGATATTCCCATCCCGGTCATTTTCACATAACAGAGCAAAAATACAACCGCTGCCGTACAGGCACAAAGAGAATTTCCTTTTTTTCTAAGAAGTCCATAGCAGAACAGTCCAATGCAGGAAATATGCATTCCACTGATTACCAGCACATGGCTGGCTCCTGCCTGTTGAAAGACTGTTGAAACTTCCTTTTCCAAAAGTTCTTTATCTCCTAAAAGCATTGTTCCAAGAATCCCAGCATTTCTTTTCGATAAATTATTTATATAATCTTCTTTTAATTTTTCTTTTATCATAAATAATTTCTCTGCCAGTACATCTTCTCTTCCATATTCACCACAAATCCTTTCGGCATCAAAATGATAATCCATATTCAGACTGTGATAATATTGAAATTCATCATAATTACCATCATTGGCAGCGCGATTCAGTTGTCGGATATTTCCTTCTAATACAATGGTTGTTCCAATACGACACGATTGGTCAGATGGTTCTTGCTTCAGTCGAACCAGGACAGAATTGGTTTTATAGGTTTTATCTCCAATCCGTAAGAAAACATGATTAAGATATAATCTTGTCTGATTGTTTTTTCGTTCTTTTTTCTCTATCTTCCCCTGTAAAATTGTCTTTTCATTTTCCGTCTGCCAGCCTCTGGAAGCATCTGTTTCTACAGAAAGGCTGGTCTCCTGCTCTTTTAAAATCGTCTCAATGGTATAGCTTTGCTGCTGCATATACCAGATTCTTGCAATTCCCAGCAGAAAAAATCCTATTCCAAGTACTGCTGTAAACCGGTATACCCTCCGTTTTCTTTGCCGCAGGGCATACAGCAGATACATCTGACACCCTGCCACAAAGCTGATAAGGATAACTTTTATGACCGTCGGAACAGACAGGCAGACAATAATACCACACAGGAACAATATCGTTCCATAGCATAAGGGGCGTTTTATAATTTCGATATAACCCCTCCTAAATATTTTTCTAAGGTGTTTCTTCTTAATATGTTACTTATAAGATACTTCTTCTTAAGACCTTCTCCTAAGGTGTCTCTTCTATTTGTGCTTCTGTAGATACCGTCTCGTTCTCATCTGCACTTACCACATAGTCAAGGTTCCGTTCATAAAGCTGGTCTAATGCAAAACTATCCCGGTAAACACCGCTGGTCTTTCCATTTACAGAAATCTGCACCTTACTGATGGTTGAAATCTCCGATAAAGAGTCTACAATAGAATAAATGACAATTGGCTCCTGTATTTCATAATTCTGATTCAGGAACGCCTCATCTAATGTAACATAGCAGGTTCCATTGGTTGTCGTAACATTGACAAGATTTGTTCCTTCCGGAAGTGGTGCTTTCAAATTCTTATCATCCGGTCCCTTTAAAAGATTCTCCATAATCAGTTTTTCCAAGGAAATGTTACTGCTATACTGTACTTCTTTTTCGCATTCTACCAGTCCGTTCCCATCAGCATTTGCATAATATAAATGTAATGTTGTTGTCTGAATGGAATTAATCTGTTTTCCCGGATTCTCAACAAAGCTTTCTTCTGTCATCAGTCCGATTACATTATCCCGGCTGTCTGCCAACGGTGCATCTCCCACATAAAAAGATACATATTTTACATCCGGAAGCTGTACCAGTGTCTTTACCACTGCTGCCCGGCACAACACCTCATCCGTAGACTGCATTTTGGAATAATTATCATTAAAATAAAGGAACAGCTGATTGCTTTCCAGTGACCAGTCTGTAATTGTAACATCACCAGGAACCGGTTTCTGATACTCCACGCTATCCGTATTGGTGCACAACGCATCTAAAAGAGTGGCTATCATGTCCTCTGTCTTGCCCTCTTTTAAATCATATGGCTGCTCTACCACTTTTGTTTTTTCTTTATTCAGATAATAAATATGATACGCCGGGTCATCCGTCTCCTGTCTGCCACACCCTGTGAACAGCGATACCAGAAGGATAAAACTCAGCCATCCTGCAATTTTCTTCATGCCAGACCTCCTAGGCAATGTAATTCAGCGGAATCCGCACAGTAAAGAGTGTTCCCTCACCCTCTGTACTAAATACCTTAATTGCACCACGGTGCATTAATATTGCATTTCTTGTAATGGCAAGTCCAAGTCCGGTTCCACCTATTTCTCTGGAATGGGACTTGTCTACGCGGTAGAATCTTTCATAAATATGCTCTAAGGAATCCTCCGGAATACCGATGCCGGAATCCTCTACCTTAAGATAGAAATACTGATAATCTGCATTCAGGGACACATGTACCCAACCGTCTTCCTTATTGTATTTGATTGCATTTTCCACCAGATTGGTAATGGCAAGCGTCAGCTTTACCTCATCAATTTCCGCTGTAACAGGCCGGAAGCTTTCCAACACCAGATCTACATGCTGTTTTTCCGCAATCGGTTTTAATCTCTTTAAAATTAAATCCAGCATCTCATTGATGTTAACTGACGTGATATTCAAATCTGATGCAGACTTGTCCATCTTAACCAGCGAGAGCAAATCATTGATAATTTTATTTTCACGTTCAATTTCATTTCCAATGTCTAACATAAATTCACGATACAGTTCTACCGGAACATCTTCCTGTCCATTCAGTGAGTCTGCCAGTACCTTCATAGAAGTAAGCGGTGTTTTCAGCTCATGGGACACATTGGACACAAATTCCTGTCTGGAGTCATCCAGCATCTTCATTCTGCTATAAAGTTTATTAAATTTTTCCGAAATCTGAACTGTTTCAGAATAATCCTTAATCATCAGCTCCCCATCACTGGTTCCATATCCATTCTGAATCTCAGCAATAGAGGATGCCATATTCTTCAACGGGTTTGTCAGACGAACGGATAAAAATACGCTGACTGCAAACAGTAAAACTGCCCCGAAAATCTGAAGCACTAATGCAGCATTTCTCATATATTCCAGATTGGCAAGAATACTATCTGTCGAAACACTGATAAGAAGCACTCCGATAATACTCTTCTCCCCTGACTCTACGTTATCTGTAGTCAGCGGAATAGTCATTTCCACATAATGATTATCCACATCATAATTCATAGAATCCTCACCGCGGAATGACTTTATGACTTCTTCTGAAATAATTGTTTTATCGGTATCCAGATCATAAGTATCTTTTATAATATGAAAAGAAGAATCTATCAGAAGAATTCTTCCATCATAAATACGTGACATCTGCTGCAACTGTGAAGTGATGCTTTCCGACTCCGCTCCATTGATATAATCTGTGGATACCATCTGGTTTGCAAGAATCTTTGCCTGACCAATTACATCTACACTCCGGTTAGAAACTGCATGTTTCTCATAAGCAGTTAAAATCCCGGTCCGGATTAAAATTCCGGTCAAAATACCGATCAGCATAAAAAGACAAATCAGCCGGAATTTCATGCTTTTCAAAAAATTACGAATACCTTTTTTTCTATTCATAAGTCTGTACCTTCATCCTCTGCTTATCGCTGTTATTTCTGATAGAAATAACCTACACCCCATTTCGTATGCACATATTTTGGCTCACTCGGATTCGGTTCAATCTTCTCACGCAGTCTACGCACATGAACATCCACCGTTCTGACATCGCCCGGATATTCATAACCCCATACCAGATTCAGCAGATTCTCACGGCTGTATACCTTATTCGGATTCATAACAAGAAGCTCTAACAAGTCAAATTCCTTGGCTGTCAGATTAATCTCTCTTCCCTGGACAAACAGTCTGCGGCTCTCACAGTCTAATTTTAAATCGCCGCTCTCTATCACTTTGGAATTTTCTTCCTTCGGTTCACTGGCAGCAGTTCTTCGCATAATTGCTTTGATTCTGGCTTTCACCTCAAGAATATTAAACGGCTTGGTGATATAATCATCTGCACCATATTCCAGTCCTAAGATTTTATCCATATCATCGCCTTTTGCTGTCAGCATGACGATTGGCATATTAGAAAACTCCCGGATTGCCTGACACACTTCAAATCCATCCATCTTCGGAAGCATGATATCCAGTAAAATCATATCAAACTTATTCTCCTGTGCCAGACGCAGTGCCTCTTCACCATCATACGCACAGGTTACTTCCATTCCATCCTGTTCCAATGAAAAACGGATTCCTTTCACTATTAATTTTTCGTCGTCCACAACCAGAACTTTTTTTGCCATTTTACACCTCAGTTAACCCTTATATTATCTTTTATTTTTTCAAAAACGCCATTTTTAATTCCGGGAATATTCATTAAATCTTCAATAGTCTGAAATGCGCCATTTTTTTCCCGGTAAGAAATAATTGTCTCAGCTTTTGATTCTCCAATTCCGGAAAGTGTCATAAGCTGTTCCTTTGATGCAGTATTCAGATTAATTCTGCCATCCTCCGGCTCTGCTGCCGAATCAGCACTCCCTGTCTGCTGCAAAAGGTAAGTTTCCTGATCCGGCACCTTTATCATCTGTCCGTCAACAACCGGTTCTGCCTGATTGAGTGCCTCTTTTGCTGCAGTATCCTTTAAGCCTCCTGCCAGTTCTAATACATCGCAGACCCTGGCTCCCTCTGCCACTTCATATACCCCCGGGTGCACTACCTCACCGCAGACATATACATAACAAGAAGCCGGCGGGCATAAGACAGCTTCTGTAACCTCTTCACTCTCCATTTGCGTATCCGGCTCAAAATATACGGTATCTTCTTTTCCACATGCCGTATATATAATCCCACAATATAAAGCCAGAGCTAATAACCCGACTTTTTTCATCCGTATCACTCCCTTACATAAATTCTGTTATGTAAGAAAGTCCCCTAATGCTTACTGTTTTCTATTTTAACGAAAATTTGCCCTTTATACAAGTAGTATTTTCAAATTATTCCTGTGGCAGGCTTCCACCATTCCACAATGCCTTCATCTGCCTTGTAAATTCTGACCAGAACTCACCTGCATTTGCAGCATCCGGTACCAGCTGGCTGTTCTGATACTGCATAAAAGCTGCCTGTTCTGCTTCATCCCGGCTGGCACCTTCATCTGTAGAAATATGACCAGTCATTGCATGCAGGGTATCCACTTCTTCTTTTTCTATAAAAGCAGCAAAATCAGCCGCCATATCTTTTTCCCCCGAAAATTCATTTACCAAAAGGATCCCCGTTCTGGCAACCCCCTGCATCGGTGTGGTATCGTCTAACATCGGCAGCCCGCAAACGCCATAATTTTCTGCTGTCATCTTATTTAAATCATCAGAATCAATGATTGCACACAAAGATGCCCCCTGATTAAAATTCTCCACCACCTGATTTCTGTCAATTTCATCCGTATCAATTCCCACGGTTTCTGAAAGGTTTTTAAAGAAAGTTAATTCATCATTATATTTTTCTCCATATGTCGTCAAAAGGGTATAGTCCGTCTCATTCCATTCCACTTCAGTCCCCACAAATGGATAATCATAAAATCCATCTGCCACATTCCATTCCAGCAGATTTCCTACACCTTCTCCTAAAAGGTTATTCTGTCCATAGTCTAAAATTTCCGAAATACTCTCCGGTGCTTCCGGGAAATTCTCTTTCTGATATACCATCACCAGTGTATCAAAAAACAATGGGTATTCTTCTTCCGTTGCAACACCATATAAATACGCCTTATCTTTTGCATCATTCCAGGCAAGATACAAATCCGGATAGTCTTCTTCCGTCATCGTTGCATCATAAATCTGTTCAAGATAAGATTCCTCATCTACATAACGGATCCCCACTGCGATACCGGTTTTGGCATAATAATCCACTGCACACTGTTCAAAATAATTCCTGCAGTCTGCATCGCTGTACCAAAAGGATAGCTCCTTTTGTGCTGCTTCATATGCTTCTTTTGTTTCCTGCTCAGATGTTATCTGCTCTTTTCTGTCTGTTTTTAACTCTGTTTTCCCTGTTTCTTTGCTGCTGTAAAAAGCAGCCGCTGACAGCAGGATAACTCCCACTGCCAGCGTTGTTGTTTCTATGATTTCCTTTGTTTTCTTTTTCATATACCCTGCCTACATACAATCCAGTACGTTTTTCAGTTTCGTTATCATTTCATCCACATGCTCTTTTTCAATCACAAGTGGCGGCACCATACGGATTACATCTGCGCCGGCTGTTATAATAATTAAACCTTCTTTTAATGCTTCTGCTGCGATGGTTCCAACTGGTTTTGTGCTTACAAGCCCCTGCATCAGTCCCATACCACGGCGGGCTGTAATAAAATCATATTCTTCTACCAGCTTATCCAGTTCGCTTTCCAGATAAACTGCGATTTCTTTTACATGGTCTGTAAGCTTTAATTCTTCAAATAAGTCCATCACCTTACTGACCGCTGCTCCGACAAACGGATTACCTCCATATGTGGTTCCATGGTCACCCGGTGCCAAGGATTTCTCTGCCACACGTTCTGTCATGGCAAATGCTCCTACCGGCACTCCACAGCCCAATGCCTTGGCACTGGTCATAATATCCGGTTTGATTCCATAATGCTGCCATGCAAACATTTCTCCGGTTCTTCCCATTCCACACTGGATTTCATCTAAAATAAGAAGAATATCTTTCTCTTTGCAGAGTGCTGAAATCTCTTTCATAAAGGATTCCTCTGCCGGATAAATTCCACCCTCTCCCTGCACGGTTTCAAAAATAATGGCACATGTTTTTTCTGTTACCTGAGCTTTTACACTTTCAATATCATTAAAATCTGCAAATTTCACACCACCGCAGAGTGGCTCAAACGGTTCTCTGTAATGGGCATTTCCGGTTACGGATAATGCACCCAGGGTTCTTCCATGGAAGGAATGGTTCATGGCTATAATCTCATGGTCTGCATGACCATCTCTGGTATAGGCATATTTTTTTGCTGCCTTAATTGCTCCCTCAATGGCTTCTGCTCCACTGTTGGTGAAGAAAACCCTGTCCATTTTGGAAACTTTTAAGAATTTTTCTGCAGCTTCCATAATCGGGACATTATAATAAAGATTTGAAGTATGTGTAATTTTATCAATCTGGTCTTTTAATGCCTGCTTATACGCTTCATTGCTGTATCCCAACGCTTCTACTGCAATACCTGCCGCAAAATCAAGATACTTCTTTCCATCGGTATCATAAAGATATACGCCCTCACCATGATCTAATACCAGCGGGAAACGATTATAAGTATGTAATAATGCTTTATCTTCACAATCCATATATTCCTGTTTATTCATGATAAAACTTTTCCTCCGCATCTCCTAAAATTGCTGTTCCGATTCCTCGGTTTGTAAAGATTTCCAGTAACAGACAATGTGCAATTCTACCATCTAAGATATGTACTCTGGATACACCATTTTCAATGGCATCAATACAGTTATTTAATTTTGGAAGCATTCCGCCACCAATATAACCATCTTTAATCAGCTTGTGTGCATCTGAAATCTTAAGTTCGGAAATCAGTGTAGATTTATCATCCGGATCTTTGTATACACCTTCAATATCTGTAAGGAATGCAAGTTTTTCTGCCTGTACGGCACGGGCAATTGCACACGCTGCATCGTCTGCATTGATATTGTAAGTATCATAATTATCATCAAGACCTACCGGGCAGATAATCGGCAGGAAATCTTTTTCGAGAAGATCATATAAAATCTTTGGATTTACTTCCTTAACTTCACCCACATACCCGATATCCTGTCCATTGGATAATTTCTTATTTACCTTCAGCAGTCCACCATCTTTACCGCTGATACCTACTGCGTTCACGCCAAGCTTTTCTACCATCTGAACCAGTGATTTATTGACTTTTCCAAGAACCATCTCTGCAATTTCCATGGTAGGTGCATCGGTTTTACGAAGTCCATTGATAAATTCCGGCTCCATTCCGGCTTTTGCAACCCATTTGCTGATTTCTTTACCGCCACCATGAACAATAATCGGTTTGAAACCAACCAGTTTTAAAAGAGTTACATCCTGGATAACGCTCTGCTTTAACTCTTCATCTACCATTGCACTTCCGCCGTATTTTACTACGATAATTTTGCGGTTGAAACGCTGGATATATGGCAATGCCTCAATTAATACCTCAGCTTTTTTCAATATTTCCTGCATACTGTTTTCTTCCATCTGTCCAATCCTCTTTCCTTTTCTTAAAAAATCTTTTTTCGTATATTTTTTTCAATCAAATCTTTTTTAAGAACGATAATCCGCATTTATTTTAATATAATCATAGGTCAAATCACAGCCCCATGCTGTTGCACAGGCTTCACCCATCTTCATATCTGCAATGGCAGTTACTTCATTTTCAGATAAAATCTTAGTTGCCTCTTCCTCGGAATAATCTACGGCAACACCATCTTTGATAATCATCAGCTTGCCGGCTGCACTTTCAAAATAAAGGTCAACCTGCTCCGGATCAAATTCCACGCCGGAATAGCCCAATGCACAGAGGATTCGTCCCCAGTTAGCATCATGTCCAAAGATTGCAGCCTTGGTAAGGCTTGATGTTACTACGGATTTGCTTAAGATAACCGCATCTTCTTTGGATGCCGCATGCACTACTTTTACTTCAAATAAAGCAGTTGCGCCTTCGCCATCTCCTGCCATCATCTTAGCCAGTGCTTCATTGACATAATAAAGTGCTTCACAAAATGTTTCGTAATCTTCATTCTTCTCTTTGATTTTTTCATTGCCTGCAAGGCCATTTGCCAGTACCAGGCAGGTGTCGTTGGTGGAAGTATCTCCATCTACGGAAATCATGTTATAAGTATCTGTTACGGTACTGCTCAGTGCTTCCTGCAACATTTCTTTTGAAATTGCAGCATCTGTTGTGATAAAGCTTAACATGGTACACATATTCGGATGAATCATGCCAGAGCCTTTACACATTCCACCGATGGTAATCTTCTTACCGGAAAGCTCTACCTCCACTGCAGCCTCTTTCTCATGGGTATCTGTTGTCATAATAGCAAGTGCCGCATTATGCCCACTAGTTAAATCACCACTTAATTTTTTACTCATCTGTTCCACGCCGGCACATATACGGTCAATCGGAAGCTGTTTTCCAATTACTCCTGTGGATGCCACAAGAACTGCATCCTCCGGAATATCCATTAACTCTGAAGTTTTCTTTGCGGTATCTTTGCAATATCCTAATCCTTCTGTTCCGGTACATGCATTGGCAATTCCGGCATTTACTACAACTGCCTGTGCAAATGCACTGTTCTTTACAATGTCCTTATCCCATTTTACCGGTGCTGCCTTTACGACATTCGTGGTAAATGTTCCGGCAACTGCACATGGCTCTGTGGAATAAATCATTGCCATATCTGTTCTGTCTTTATACTTAATACCTGCTGCTGTGGATGCAGCCTGAAAACCTTCTGCTGCGGTAACGCCGCCTTCTACTTTTTTCATAATATGCCTCCTGTCCTGCTTTCCTCTGTCTTTTATCTTAAGCTGTCTGCTTTCCAAATTTATTTATGGATTAAATACAGTTACATTTTCCGGATTCAAATCAAATTCATAATAATTCATATCCTTCCGGAATGTCCAGCCCATATTCTTCCAGAATCCATTGCCCAGCTCATTACTGGTAAATGCCACCAGATTTACTTTGTTGATGCCTTCTTTTTTCAATGCTTCCATTGCCATCATTGCCATTGCTTTTCCAATACCATGTTTCCGGTAATCCTCATGGACGCATACATGATAAAAGCATCCTCTTCTTCCATCCTGTCCGCAAAGAATAGCTCCTACGATTTTTCCATCCATACATGCCACGATACTGGTGTCCGGATTTCTTCGGATAAAACGTTTCACATTTTCTTCCGAATCATCAATGCTCCGGATGCCAAATCCGTGAATGCTCATCCAGAGTGCATGGACTTCATTAAAATCGTCTTCTTTCATTGTTCTTAATATATATGTAGCTTCTGCCATATTCTCTCCTGCTTACGGGAACATCGGTACCAGTTCGAGACCTTCCGATTCCTTTAATCCAAATAATAAATTCATATTCTGAACCGCCTGACCGGCTGCTCCTTTTACCAGATTATCCAGCGCACCCATCATAATCACTCTTCCGGTACGCTCATCTACTACAAAGTTCACATCTACATAGTTGCTTCCTTCTACCCATTTGGTTTCCGGGCACACACCATCCTCTAATACCCTGACGAATTTCTCGTTCTTATAATATTTTTCATAAGCTGCACGAATCTCTTCTTTGGTTGGATAACTTCCGTCTGCTTTCTTTACCAGTGATGCGTACTCTGTTGCTAAGATACCACGGTTCATCGGAACAAGATGTGGTGTAAAGCTGATGGTAATCTCTTTTCCGGCTGCATAACCTAACTGTTCTTCAATTTCCGGTGTGTGTCTGTGGGTTGCCACGCCATATGCTTTCATATTTTCATTTACTTCACAGAACAGATTATTGACCTTTGCTCCACGTCCTGCACCGGAAGTACCGCTCTTTGCATCCACAATCAATGTATTGGCATCAATCAGTCCCTCTTTTACCAACGGATATGCGGTTAAAATAGAACAGGTGGTATAGCATCCCGGGTTGGCTACCAGTCTTGCATTTTTCACCTTTTCACGATTGATTTCGCAAAGTCCGTAAACGGCTTCTTCAATAAACTGTGGACTCTTATGCTCAATTTTATACCATTTTTCATAAGTAGCCACATCTTTAATACGGTAATCTGCGCTCAAATCAATTACCTTTGTCTCGGATAAAATCTTCTCATTCAATACAGAGCCAAGGAAACCCTGCGGTGTTGCTGTAAAGATAACATCCACCTGCTTTGCCAGCTCTTCTATATTATCATCGAGGCAGGTATCCTCTACGATTTCAAACATATTACGGTAAACATCTGCATACTTCTTATCTATATAACTTCTGGAGCCATACCACTTAATCTCTACGGAAGGATGTCCCATAAGAATCCTTACCAGTTCTGCTCCTGCATATCCGGTTGCTCCGATAATTCCTGCTTTAATCATTTTTACATCTTCTTTCTTCTTAAGATTATGGCACACACGAAATTTGCATGCCATTTACAGTGCATAATTATACATTCGTTTTATACATTATGCAAGTATTATTTTCTGTTTTCACGCTTTTTCAGTTAATTTGTGATTCTATAAGTCTTCTTTTATTATTATATTATCCGTTTTTTATACATAAATATGTACCCTTTGTATATAATTATGCATTTTTATAAGTATATTATGTATATTTTTTCGCTTGCGTATTTAATTTTTTTGTTGTATATTAGTCCTAGTTAAAAAACATCTGAAGAAAGGATACCTATTATTATGAAAGAAAAAGTTGTTTTAGCGTACTCTGGTGGACTTGATACAACCGCTATCATCCCATGGTTAAAAGAAAATTATGATTATGAAGTAATCTGCTGCTGTGTTGACTGCGGACAGGGTGAAGAGCTGGACGGTCTTGATGAAAGAGCAAAATTATCCGGTGCAACCAAATTATATATTGAAGATATTACAGATGAATTCTGTGATGACTATATTGTTCCATGTGTTCAGGCAGATGCCGTATATGAGAACAAATATCTCTTAGGAACTTCTATGGCTCGTCCTGGTATTGCCAAGAAATTAGTTGAAATTGCACGAAAAGAAAATGCTGTTGCTATCTGCCACGGTGCAACCGGTAAGGGAAATGACCAGATTCGTTTCGAGCTTTCTATCAAAGCACTTGCTCCTGATATTAAAATTATTGCTCCTTGGCGTGATGACAAATGGAAAATGGATTCCCGTGAATCCGAAATTGAATACTGCAAAGCACATGGCATTCATCTTCCATTCTCTACTGACCAGAGCTACAGCCGTGACCGTAACTTATGGCACATCAGCCACGAAGGTCTTGAGTTAGAGGATCCTGCAAATGAGCCAAACTATGACCACCTTTTAGTTCTTGGTGTTTCTCCGGAAAAAGCTCCGGATGAGGGCGAATATGTAACCATGACCTTTGAAAAAGGTGTTCCTACTGCTGTTAATGGAAAGAAAATGAAAGTTTCCGATATCATCCGTGAATTAAACCGTTTAGGCGGCAAACATGGAATTGGTATCATCGATATCGTAGAAAACCGTGTTGTTGGTATGAAATCCCGTGGTGTATATGAAACTCCTGGCGGAACTATCCTGATGGAAGCACATCGTCAGTTAGAGGAACTCGTATTAGACCGTGCTACTATGGATGTTAAAAAAGATATGGGCAATCGTATGGCTCAGATTGTTTACGAAGGAAAATGGTTCACACCTTTACGTGAAGCAGTTCAGGCATTCGTTGAGTCTACCCAGGAATATGTAACCGGTGAAGTGAAATTCAAGCTCTACAAAGGAAACATCATCAAAGCCGGAACAACTTCTCCATACTCTCTCTACAGTGAGTCACTGGCAAGCTTTACAACCGGAGACCTTTATGATCACCATGATGCAGATGGATTCATCACGCTGTTTGGTCTTCCATTAAAAGTTCGTGCTATGAAAATGCAGGAATTAGAAAAAAATAACCAGAAATAGTATTTTCTAACATAACACAAAAGAGAAAGGCATTACATTCGACAGCCGCCGATATGTAATGTCTTTTTTATTTATCCAGAATCTCTCTTAATACAGCAAGACCCTGTTCCATTTCATCTTCTGTCAGATTACCATATCCAAGCACCAGTGTCGGAACTTTCTTTTCCTTTGGCTTTTGAATCACATATTCACCCAGTCCATGAATTTCAATATGCTGCTCTCTCGCCTGCTCTACCACCTCTTCTTCCTTCCACTTCACTTCCAGTTCTACCAATACATGCAAGCCGGCATTATCACCGTAAATGCGGCAGACCCAGTCTTCCTGCTTTAAAAGACGCATAAAAGTATCGTGCTTATTCTTATAGTTATTACGCATACGGTTCAGATGCCGTTCAAAATGCCCTTCTTCCATAAAATGGCACAATACTTCCTGACTGTTCCGCGGCACCGTACAGGCATAGAAACCACAGGAACTGTGGTACCGCTCCATCAGGGAATGGGGCAGTACCATAAAACTGATTCGAAGAGATGGGGCAATACTTTTTGAAAAAGTTCCTATATAAATCACATGTTCTCCGGTATCATTTCCCCACAAAGCCGGAATCGGCTTTCCTTTATAACGGAACTCACTATCGTGGTCATCTTCTATGATATAACGTTCTTCTCCTTCAGACGCCCACTGTAAAAGTTCCAGCCTTCTTCGCAGCGGCATGACATTTCCCAACGGGAACTGATGGGATGGCATGACATAAACCATATCCGGATTTTCTTTCCGGATAGCCTCCATACAAATTCCATCTTCATCAATTTCTTCTGCCAGCACCCGATATCCCATATTACAGAAAGTATAATATGCCTGCAAATAAGTATAATTCTCCATTGCCACTTTCTTATCCCGCCCCATAATCTGAGCTAACAATAACAGAAGATACTCATTACCGGCACCAAGAAGAATCTGTTTTTCATCGCAGACTACCCCTCTCGCCTGATAGAGATAGCGGCTGATTGCCGTTCTAAGATTCAGTTCTCCCTTCGGATTTCCCGAAAGCAATAAATCCGGGTTATCCTCCGGCACTACACTCTTATGCATCCGATACCATATTCCATAGGGAAAATGCTTCCGGTCAATCTCATATGGAGAAAAACTGATTTCATACTGCTTTTTCTGCCGCTCCATGAGTCTTCCCTCTTCTGGCTTTTCCTGTCCACGGCTCAGCTGATATAGCATGCTGATATCGCATACAAAATAGCCTGCACAGGGTTTTGGTTCAATATACCCCTCTGCTGTAAGCTGTTCATATGCCAGTTCCACGGTACTCCTGCTGATTTGCAGATTTTTGGCCATAAAACGAGTAGACGGTAATTTTTCCCCCGGGGAAATCTTACCGTCTGCTATATCCTTACGAATATATTCGTAAATCTGCTCATAAAGTGCGCGTGGAGAATCCGGCTGTAAATCAATCCATAATTCCTTCATCCCGTTATCCACCTATCGGTTTTTCTTAAGCTCTTTTAAAATAATTTCTTTTAATTCCAAGGATTTATCCTTAATCTTACGATTTGCACTTGCGGAACTCAAAACACGGCTTAAGCATTTTGATGTTACATCATACCGCTTATAATGGAATGCCATATTTGCAAGAAGATAATCCATAGTACTCTGATCCATTCCACAAATCGGGAACATCTCTGTACTTACTGCCTTCATCATGCCATCATAGGCCTCTTTATAGAAAGATTCCTCTTCCTGTCTGCAGGCTGCTGCCTCTTCTTTTTTACCGGCAGTCTCTAATTCCTCTGCTTTGGTGCGAAGCAACCATGCAAGAATCAGACAGTTATATGCTTTTTCACTGGTTCTCGCTTTCTTTACCATCGAATTAAACAGGGATAACTTATGCATTTCAATTGCCTTATCATAATCCCATGTTGCATCGTCAGATGGTGCCTGCGGATGAAAATTCCGGCTAATCTGTTCCTTAATCAATTTAATCTGACCCATGGTAATATGTTCAAAATAACGATTCAGTGAAGTATATCCGCAATTCGGGCAGGATGCCACATCATATTTCAAAGAATCCACATACTGCTGTCTCGGTCTCAAATCTGCATCCGGCTCCAATCGCTTCACCTTACCGACTTTTACCATTTTCGTCTTAAATTCTTTATCACATACCGGGCAGCGCACGGTCTTATCTAAAAGGAAATCCTCTTCCTTTGGCTGTACTACGGCTGTTTCTACTTTTTCTTTTGTTTTCTTTTCTGCTGCTTTCTCATCGGCATAAAGGTCTGTACTGTCAGTTGCCTTTATTCCGAATTTTTCCAATCCAGAAAATAAATTCATATCTATTCCTCCGCTCTACTGCTGAGCTGGCAGTTTATAAGAACTCTTTAGTGAAACGATGCGGTTAAATACCAGTGCATCTTCTTTTGAATCTTTCGCGTCTACACAGAAATATCCCTGTCGTACAAACTGGAAGCTGTCATATCCTTTTGCATCTGCAAGACCTGGCTCTACATAGCACTCTTTTAATACGGTAAGAGAATTCGGATTTAAGTTCAGGCTTCCGTCTTCGTTATATACGCCCAACTCTTCGTCCACAATATTCTCGTATAATCTTACTTCTGCTTTCACTGCGGTTGGTGCTGCTACCCAGTGAATGGTTCCTTTTACCTTTCTTCCATCCGGGCTGTTTCCGCCTCTGGATTCCGGGTCATAGGTACAGTGAATCTCTGTCACTTTTCCGTTCTCGTCTTTTACAAAGCTGTTGCATTTCACAAAATACGCATGCATCAGACGCACTTCGTTACCCGGGAACATACGGAAATATTTTCTCGGCGGTTCTTCCATGAAATCTTCTCTGTCAATGTAAAGTTCTCTTGCAAACGGAACCTTACGGCTGCCTAGAGCTTCATTTTCCATATTATTGACCACATCAAAGTATTCTATCTGATCTTCCGGATAATTGTCAATAATAACCTTAATTGGATCTAATACTGCCATCACGCGGGAACGTTTTAATTTCAAATCCTCACGGATACAATATTCTAACATTGCATAATCTACCGAACTGTTTGCCTTGGAAACGCCGCACAGCTCTACAAACATTTTAATAGACTCCGGTGTAAAGCCTCTTCTTCTCAAAGCGGCAATGGATACCAGACGCGGGTCATCCCATCCATCTACAATATGCTCCTCTACCAGCTTCTTAATGTAACGCTTACCGGTTACCACATTGGTAAGATATAATTTTGCAAACTCAATCTGCTTTGGTGGATTCTCATACTCTAACTCACGGACAACCCAGTCATATAAAGGTCTGTGGTCTTCGAATTCCAGCGTACAGATAGAATGTGTAATTCCTTCAATGGCATCCTCGATTGGATGTGCAAAATCATACATCGGAT
Organism: Roseburia amylophila; assembly: GCF_025567465.1. Lineage (NCBI taxonomy): Bacteria > Bacillati > Bacillota > Clostridia > Lachnospirales > Lachnospiraceae > Roseburia > Roseburia amylophila. Next base: position 9,490 of record NZ_JAOQKI010000004.1, on the reverse strand, counting down.
AAATGCACCATTTATCCCCTGTATTCTGATGAGTCATATGTGCCACACGGTAAATAACCGGGTCACGCATATTCATATTTGGAGAAGCCATATCAATTCTGGCACGCAATACCTTCTCACCGTCTGCATACCTGCCATCTTTCATTGCTTCAAACAGTTCTAAGTTCTCTTCTACACTTCTACCGGCTGACGGATCTTCTTTTCCCGGCTCCTTTAAGGTTCCGCGGTACTCGCGCATCTCTTCTGCGCTTAAGTCAGAAACATATGCTTTCCCTTTCTTAATCAGTTTTACAGCTGCTTCATACATCTGGTCAAAATAATTGGATGCGAAAAACAATCTGTCGCCCCAATCCGCACCCAGCCATTTAATATCCTCTTTGATTGACTCTACGAATTCGCTTCGCTCTTTGGTCGGATTGGTATCGTCAAAACGCATATTAAATAAGCCGTTATACTCCTGTGCAAGTCCATAATTTAAAAGAATAGATTTGGCATGTCCGATATGCAAATAGCCATTTGGCTCCGGTGGAAATCTGGTATGCACCGTTTTACAATGTCCTTCTGCTAAATCTTTGTCAATAATCTGCTCAATAAAATTCTTGGAGACAGCTTCGTTTTCCATTTTGTCTTCCTCCTGGGTTCGTTTCTTCACTAATATATCTATTATAAAGTCAAACGCCCGCTAAATCAATAACGATTTTTGGAGTTCCGTCAAAATGTTGTCCGGTCGCGTTTTCCTTTTCTAGCTGTGCTTAATATGCTGATGGGTAAACAGGTGATCCTGACAATATTCGTAATTGCCATCGCACTTGGAGCAGAAACGGAATTCCAGGTTTGGATCATCCAGCTCAGTTCTTCCACAGACTGCACATTTATGCTTTGTCACCATGCTGCCTCTCCTCGGCTCCCGCATCTGAGCCTTAAATACCTGCTTCCGGTGAATTTCCTTCGGGGATACCCTTCTGTAATTTCTGGTAGACAGGAAGAAAATCAGGAAGTTTAAAATAGACATAATGATAGCAATTCTTCCGCCCCAGCTGGTTAAAATCAGATTAATTGCAATCAGTACTGCATATACCACTGCCATCCACTTCATTTTTACCGGAATAATAAAGAACAGTAAAATCTGCATTTCCGGATACATGACCGCAAAGGCAAGGAATATGGTCAGATTGATATAATTCGTAGTGAAAGTAAGGCTTGAAATCAATGAAATTGTTTCTAAGCTTCCTGTTCCGGCTGCTGCATATATTCCATATAAAATAAACGCTCCGATTACGGTAAATAACATTCCGCCGAAAATATAAACATTAAAACGGAACGTGCCCCAGCTCCGTTCCAGTGCAGAACCAAGCTGATAATAAAGAAGCGCCATAATCAGCAGTGAGAATACTCTGGTGTCTGTCGGCATCAGAATCCAGGTAATCAGTCTCCATACCTGTCCATGCAGAATATGATAAGGGCTTAAGGTCAGCATCAACATAAAGTTCGGATTTACCGTATAAATCACAAATCCGATGCAATATGCTGCAATCAGATAAATCATCAGATTCGGGATGGCGTATTTTCCAATTTTACGCTCCATTTTATTCAAAAAATTCATATTACACCTCATATTTCATAAATTAGTTTATTGCAATCTATCTACTATTATAGAAGTATCCCCAAAGATTTGTCAACGACACTGGGATTTCTTCATAAAAATTTCAGATTCCCCACTATTTCTAAACAATCCATAAATTCTTTTATTAGGAATTGTTTTTTGAAAAATACTGTCGTATAATGGATTTTGTTTTGGAATTTATGAAACACATTATTAATATGAAGTAACAGACTAATACAGGGTGATTATTATGGAAAACAAAAATCTTAACAAACTGGGAATAGACATCGGTTCCACAACCGTTAAAATTGCTGTTCTTGGAAAAAATAACGAGCTGCTGTTTGCAGACTACGAAAGACATTTTGCCAATATCCGTGAAACCTTAACGGATTTATTAAAAAAGGCATTTGATAAGCTTGGGAATTTAAAGCTGGCACCGATGATTACCGGTTCCGGCGGACTTACCCTTGCCAAACATCTTGGCATTCCGTTTGTGCAGGAGGTTATTTCCGTATCTACTGCCTTACAGGACTATGCGCCACAGACTGACGTTGCCATTGAGCTTGGTGGTGAGGATGCCAAAATTATTTATTTTGAAGGTGGTAATGTGGAGCAGCGTATGAATGGTATCTGTGCCGGTGGTACCGGTTCCTTTATTGACCAGATGGCATCTTTGATCCAGACAGATGCATCCGGTCTGAATGAGTATGCCAAAAATTATGATGCCATCTATCCGATTGCTGCACGATGCGGTGTATTTGCAAAAACCGATATCCAGCCATTGATTAATGAAGGTGCTACCAGAGAGGACTTATCTGCTTCTATTTTCCAGGCAGTCGTAAACCAGACCATCAGTGGTCTTGCCTGTGGAAAACCAATCCGTGGTCACGTTGCTTTCTTAGGTGGACCACTGCACTTCCTTTCTGAATTAAAGGAAGCTTTCATCCGCACCTTAAAACTGGATGATGAACACATTATTGCACCGGAAAATTCCCATCTGTTTGCAGCCATTGGTTCTGCATTAAATTATAAAGAAGATGTCACTTACGATTTATCCGATATTTTAGACAAATTGTCTTCTGATATTAAAATGGAATTTGAAGTAGCCCGTATGGAGCCTCTTTTTGCAACCCAGGCTGACTATGACGCCTTTACTGCCCGTCATAACGGACACAATGTAAAGACAGCGGATCTTTCTACTTACAAAGGAAACTGCTACCTTGGAATCGATGCCGGTTCCACCACAACCAAAATTGCGCTGGCAGGAGAAGACGGTTCTCTTCTCTACTCTTTCTATAGCAGCAACAACGGAAGTCCTTTGGCTACTGCCATCAAATCCATCAAAGAAATCTATTCCTTATTACCAGCGGATGCACATATTGTACACTCCTGCTCCACCGGTTATGGAGAGGCTTTATTAAAAGCTGCCCTTATGCTGGATGACGGTGAGGTAGAAACCGTTGCCCACTACTATGCAGCGGCTTTCTTTGACCCGGATGTAGACTGTATCTTAGACATCGGTGGTCAGGATATGAAATGCATCAAGATTAAGAACCAGACCGTTGACAGTGTTCAGTTAAATGAAGCCTGCTCTTCCGGATGCGGTTCCTTTATCGAGACTTTTGCGAAATCATTAAATTACAGTGTGCAGGATTTTGCCAAAGAAGCTTTATTTGCTGAAAATCCGATTGACCTTGGAACCCGTTGTACCGTATTTATGAATTCCAAGGTAAAACAGGCTCAGAAGGAAGGTGCAAGCGTTGCTGATATTTCCGCCGGTCTTGCTTATTCCGTTATCAAGAATGCTCTTTTCAAGGTTATCAAGCTTTCCGATGCAAAGGATTTAGGTGAGCATATCGTAGTTCAGGGTGGAACCTTCTACAATGATGCGGTACTCCGGAGCTTTGAAAAAATTTCCGGCTGTGAAGCGGTAAGACCTGATATTGCAGGAATCATGGGTGCTTTTGGTGCTGCTTTAATTGCAAGGGAGCGTCATGAGGAAGGTTACCAGACTTCCATGCTTTCCATTGATGAAATCAATGCACTGACCTTTGATACCAAGCTGACCCGCTGTCAGGGATGTACCAACCACTGTCTTTTAACCATCAACCGTTTCTCCGGCAACCGTTCCTACATTACCGGTAACCGTTGTGAACGTGGACTTGGCAAAGAAAAGAATAAAGAAAATATTCCAAACCTTTTTGAATATAAGAATGAACGGCTTTTTGCTTATCCTCCACTGAAGAAAGAAGAAGCCACCCGCGGAACCGTAGGACTTCCGAGAGTATTAAATATGTATGAGAATTACCCATTCTGGGCAACCTTCTTTGCAGCTTTAAAATTTGAAGTAGTACTCTCTCCACAGTCAACCAGAAAGATTTACGAGCTTGGTATTGATTCCATTCCAAGCGAGTCCGAATGTTATCCGGCCAAGCTTGCCCACGGTCATGTATCCTGGCTGATTCAGCATCAGGTAGATTTCATTTTCTACCCATGTATTCCTTATGAAAGAAATGAATTCCCGGATTCTAACAATCACTACAACTGCCCGATTGTTACATCCTATGCCGAAAATATCAAGAATAATGTAGATGAAATTACTTCAGGTCAGGTTCGTTTCTTAAATCCTTTTATGGCATTTACCAACCTTGACGTTCTGACCGAGCAGTTAGTACATACCTTTACCGAAGAGTTCTCCATTCCGGCAGAAGAAATCAAAGCTGCCGCGAAAACTGCATGGCAGGAGCTTTCCAATGCCAGAGAGGATATCAAGCACAAAGGAGAAGAAACTTTAGCATATTTAAAAGAGACTGGAAAACGTGGTATTGTACTTGCCGGCCGTCCATATCATGTGGATCCGGAAATCAACCATGGTATTCCGGAACTGATTAATTCCTATGGTCTAGCTGTACTTACAGAGGATTCCGTAGCACATCTCCATGAAGTAGAGCGTCCGCTTATTGTTATGGACCAGTGGATGTATCACTCCAGACTGTATGCTGCAGCAAACTTTGTAAAGACACAGGATAACCTTGATTTAATCCAGTTGAATTCCTTCGGTTGTGGATTAGATGCCGTTACAACAGACTGCGTCAATGACATTCTAAGCAAATCCGGCAAGATTTATACCTGCCTGAAAATTGATGAAGTAAATAACTTAGGTGCCGCAAGAATCCGTATCCGTTCTCTTCTTGCTGCTATCCGTGTCAAAGAAAAACGTCAGGAAAAACGTACCATCGTTCCCGCTAACTTTAACCGCGTAGTATTTACCGAAGAGATGCGTGACAGTTACACAATTCTCTGTCCGCAGATGTCACCGATTCATTTCGAACTCTTAGAGCCTGCTTTCCAGGCTGCCGGATATCATCTGGTTGTACTTGACAATGATAACCGTGACTCTGTAGATGTAGGATTAAAATATGTAAATAATGATGCCTGCTACCCTTCCCTTATGGTTGTCGGTCAGATTATGAGTGCTGTTATGTCCGGAAAATATGATATGACAAAGACTGCTATTTTAATCTCCCAGACCGGTGGTGGATGTCGTGCCAGCAACTATATCGGTTTCATCCGCCGTGCCTTGGAAAAAGCCGGTTATAAAAACGTTCCGGTTATTTCCATCAACTTAAGCGGCTTAGAGAAGAACCCAGGCTTTAAATTTACACCACAGCTTATCCAGCACGGTCTTTATGCCCTGGAGTTTGGCGATATTTTCATGCGCTGTCTCTACCGCACCAGACCTTATGAGGAAGTACCTGGTTCTGCCAATGCACTTCATGAGAAATGGAAGGAACGTGTCATTGCATTTATTTCCAGGAAGGGCTTTGTCTCCCACCGGAAATACAAAAAGATGTGCCGTGAAATCATCCGTGACTTCGACCGTCTTCCGATGAAAGACATTAAGAAACCTAAGGTTGGTGTCGTTGGTGAGATTCTGGTTAAATTCCTTCCAGCCGCAAATAATTATCTGGTAGACTTACTGGAGTCCGAAGGTGCTGAGGCTGTTGTTCCTGACCTTACCGACTTCCTGCTCTACTGCTTCTATAACCAGAACTTTAAAGCAGAACACCTTGGCATGAGCAGGAAATCCGCAAGAGTCTCAAACCTCGGTATCAGATTTTTCGAATGGCTCCGTTCCGCTGCCCGTGACGAATTTGAAAAGAGTGAACACTTTGATCCACCTGCCCACATTGAAACACTGGCAAAATATGCTTCTGAGATTGTATCACAGGGTAACCAGACCGGTGAAGGCTGGTTCTTAACCGGTGAAATGTTAGAGCTGATTCATACCGGAACCAATAATATCGTATGTACACAACCATTTGCCTGTCTGCCAAACCATGTGGTTGGTAAAGGTGTTATCAAGAAGCTGCGTCACCAGTACCCTCTTTCTAACATCGTGGCTATCGACTATGACCCGGGTGCCAGTGAGGTTAACCAGTTGAACCGTATCAAACTGATGCTCTCTACTGCCAACAAGAACCTTGCAAAGGATTGATTCTTTTATGCAAACAATGACGATTATTGTACCCTGCTATAATGAAGAAGAAGCACTTCCGTATTTTTACGAAGAGATTTCAAAAATCAGACAACAGCTTACAGAGATTTCTCTTAAGCTGCTGTTTATCAATGATGGCTCAACGGACAATACCCTTGCCATTCTAAAAAAACTTGCTTCTTCCGATAACAGTGTATATTATATTTCCTTTTCCCGTAATTTTGGAAAAGAAGCGGCTATTTATGCCGGTCTGAAAAATTCGACCAGTGATTATACTGCCATTATGGATGCAGATTTACAGGATCCGCCTTCCCTGCTTCCTTCGATGCTTCACGCCATCCGGGAAGAAGGCTATGATTCGGTTGCCACACGACGGGTAAACCGCAAAGGAGAACCGCCTGTCCGCTCTTTCTTTGCCCGGATGTTCTATAAGCTTATCCGCAAAATGTCCGATACAGATATCGTAGATGGTGCCAGAGATTTCCGGTTGATGAACCGTCCTTTTGTGGATGCGTTGTTAGAATTAAATGAATACAACCGCTTTTCCAAGGGGTTATTTGGCTGGGTCGGTTTCCGTACCAAATGGATTGAATTTGAAAATACAGAGCGGATTGCCGGAGAAACCAAATGGTCTTTCTTCCAGCTGGTCCGCTACTCCTTAGACGGAATGATATCCTTCTCTACAGCTCCGTTAAAGCTTGCATCCTTTACCGGAATGTTTATGTGTATCATTTCCTTCCTTGCGATTATCTTTATTATTGTAAGGCAGCTTTTATTCGGCGGCTCCGCTTTCGGCTGGCCGTCCATGGCATGTATCGTTATCTTTATCGGAGGTATCCAGCTTCTGTGCATCGGAATCTTAGGTTCCTACCTTTCCCGCACTTATATGGAGGTTAAAAAACGGCCAATTTATGTCTGCCAGGAAAGCAATTTAAGCCCAGATAAAGCTGTTAAATCTGAATGAAAAAATGATTAAACGGAAAGTTTATAAACTTTTAAGAAATCCGCAGCGTCCCATAAATACTGGTGTTGCGGATTTTTGTTAGCACTCTTTTCTAAAGAGTGCTAATTTTCTATTGACTTTTAAATTTGCAAAGTATAATATTTCTATTAGGATTTGTAGTCTGACACTACAAAATAGAACAAGAAATTATATAGAGAAAGAAAAGGAGTGTTTTAAATGAGTAATAAACATGGAAATTTATCAATTAGCAGCGATAACATTTTTCCGATTATAAAGAAATGGATGTATTCCGATCATGACATTTTCTATCGTGAACTGATTTCCAATGGCTGTGATGCCATTACCAAATTAAAGAAGCTGGAAATGATGGGCGAATATACCCTTCCAGCCGATTATAAGCCTGAAATCCACGTTATTGTCAACCCAGACGATAAAACCCTTACCTTCATCGATAACGGTCTTGGAATGACCGCTGATGAAGTAGAAGAATATATCAACCAGATTGCATTCTCCGGTGCTACCGATTTTCTGGAGAAATACAAAGATAAAGCCAACGAAGACCAGATTATCGGTCATTTCGGACTGGGCTTCTATTCCGCTTTCATGGTTGCAGATGAGGTTCACATTGATACCCTTTCTTATAAAGATGGTGCTACTGCTGTTCACTGGGAATGCGATGGCGGTACAGAATTTGATATGAAAGACAGTGACCGTACCGAAGTCGGCACCAAAATTACTCTATTCTTAAATGAAGATGCTTTGGAATTTGCCAACGAATATCGTGCAAGAGAAGTCATTGAGAAGTACTGCTCTTTCATGCCGGTACCAATCTATCTGACCAAGGCAAATGCAGAGCCACAGTATGAGACCATCCAACCGGAAGATAAATTAGATACCGATACTGTCATTGAAACAATCGTTGAAGAAGCAAAGACAGAAGAAAAAGAAAATGAAAATGGCAAAAAAGAAGTCGTAGAAGTATCTCCAAGAACCGAAAAGCTTAAGATTTTAAAACGTCCGGTTCCATTGAATGATACGAACCCACTGTGGACTAAGACTCCGAGCGAATGTACCGACGAAGAATACAAAACTTTCTACCGGAAAGTATTTATGGATTATAAAGAGCCTTTATTCTGGATTCACCTGAATATGGACTATCCATTTAACTTAAAAGGTATTCTGTACTTCCCGAAGATTAATACGGAATACGATTCCATCGAAGGAACTATTAAATTATATAATAATCAGGTATTTATCGCAGATAACATTAAGGAAGTGATTCCGGAATTCTTAATGCTCTTAAAGGGCGTGATTGACTGTCCTGACCTTCCGCTTAATGTTTCCCGTAGTGCTCTGCAGAACGATGGCTTTGTAAAGAAGATTTCCGATTACATCAGCAAAAAAGTTGCAGATAAATTAATCGGTATGTGCAAGACCGAAAAAGAAAGCTACGAAAAATACTGGGATGACATCAGCCCATTTATCAAATTCGGCTGCTTAAAAGATACCAAGTTCTGTGACAAGATGAATGATTACATTCTCTTTAAGAACTTAGATGATAAGTACCTTACTCTTCCGGAGCTTCTGAAAGAAGACGAAAAAGCAGATGAAAATACGGAAGGTAGTACCGAAGATACCGCTTCTGACAATGCTTCTGATGCTGATAAGACCGCTGATACTGCTTCTAACTCAGAAGAAAAGGATGAAAGAAAACCGATTTACTATGTTACCGATCCGGTTCAGCAGGGACAGTATATCAAGATGTTCAAGGAACAGGGCATGGATGCAGTTATCTTAAATCACAATATCGATACCTCCTTCATCAGCCAGTTAGAGCAGCGTAATGAGAAATTCAAATTCATGCGAATCGATGCAGACCTTACCGATTCCCTGAAAGAGGAAAATGCTGAGGATGCCAAAGAGGCAGAAGAAACCCTGTCCAAAGTATTCAAGGATACCTTAAAGAATGATAAGCTTACGATTAAAGCTGCCAAACTGAAAAATGCCGACATTGCTTCTGTTATTACTCTCTCCGAGGAAGGCAGACGTATGCAGGATATGATGAAAATGTATGCCATGAATGGCATGGGCGGTATGGATACTTCCATGTTTGCGGCAGACCAGACACTGACCTTAAATACCAGTCATCCTCTGGTCCAGTACATCTTAAATCACAAAGATTCCGAGCATGTACCAATGTTCTGTCAGCAGCTTTACGATTTAGCTGTTTTAAGCAACCAGCCATTATCCGTAGATGCTATGACAAAATTCATCCAGCGTAGCAACGATATCATGATGTTGCTGGCAAAATAAAAGTTCAAGAAGAACTACCCAAAAGGGGCTGTAAAATAAGTCCCTAATTAAGAAACGCCAACTCCGGCAAATGTCGGTTTTGGCGTTTCTTTGTATGAATTTTTCTATTTTT
>NZ_JAOQKI010000039.1:0-820 GCF_025567465.1 Roseburia amylophila | reverse complement strand
TTCTATCGTATCTTTTATCATATTTGCAAGATTCATATGATAATCCCACATATAGCTTCTTACATGCTCTGCCGCCTCTCCGTGCATCTCCGGCATGGCAGCAATCTCTACAATACTGCTTCTTACCGCATCTATCTGTTCTATCCACCAGTCAAGCTGTGCCAGAATCAGTTCCCGAATGCTGGTAATTTCTTCATACTTTACCTGAAATCCCATAACTTTCTCCACTCCCCCTACATGGAACACTTAATATTTTTAACTTTATCACCATCTACTGCGTCTAAGATTGTCTCGCAGGTCTTGATGTAATATTTATTGTGACTGGCAGGAATAAGTTTCCCACGAAAATCCTCAAAAGTCTTACCCTTCAGATACATTCCGGATGGGTAATGCCTTCCAGAAATACAGTGCCGCAGGTCTGCTAATATCATTGAAAAACTGCTCATAAGACGGATACGCAATATGCAACTGCTCATGAAGCTGATTCACCAGTCTAGTTCTCTGTTTCATGATATTATCCCTGCAATGCACCAACTGACCAAGTAACCAGTACGCATCATTCGAGCAGGCATCTGGATGTTTATCCAGCAGTTTTCAATTTTACTTTTGTTGAATCTTGCAGTTTTACGTCAACTTAATTTATTTTTCTTTCACGCATAAAAAGTGCACTTCTTTCGCAGCAAAAATTAGTTTTGAAAAAAGTGCATTAATATCAGCATTTTGGAGCTAAATATTAGATTTTTATTTTCGGGAGCATCCCAAAGTTTGTGTAAACCTCCAAACTGATGTAAGATAAAATTACTCAGTTTGGAGGTTATTT
>NZ_JAOQKI010000038.1:0-1456 GCF_025567465.1 Roseburia amylophila | reverse complement strand
TTACAATTAAATGTATACCAGAAGAATGCCAGAGCAATTTCTTTTTACCAAAGAGAAGGGTTCATTATTCAATGTAAGGGCGAGAATGTGTATATAGACTCTCTTACCTATGAGCAGTTTATGATGCTTGGTGATGCGGAATTAAGCAGAAGATTCTCCATGCAGGATGAAGCAGAGCAGAAGGCAAAGATTGACAGGGAGCAGGCAAATGAGCTTGAGTATGTTGATGAATCACAGAAGTCAGATGCTGCAGAAAGTGCCAATGCGTCTAATGGAAGTACTGGTGGTAAGCCTGTAAGGAATCCAGAGAGGGAAAAGCCTAAGTGGGAGGATACAATCACAAATCGAATGCTGCACTGGTCGTATACACCGGAGCAGAAAGAAGAAGTGAAGAAAGCATTGGCTGCAGGAGTTCCCAAAGCAACGATTCTTACTTACTTCTATCCAGAAGTTACTGTGGAGAAGATGAGTTCATATCGGAATAAGCATTAAATGTTATCGCATAGGCACAGGAAATGTGGTATACTGTGCCTATGTAAAAAAGAATGTGTTTTGCAAATCGGAATTTTTCAAGGAGGATTTACAATGAAATGTATTAAATGTCATAACACAATGGACATGGAAACTGGCGAATTCAAGTGAATGCAGTAGTATGGGAATTCTTTAAAAGTGATATTACTGGTCGGGGTGGTGCAACTCAACAATTGCTTGAGTTCTTGACACAAAATGGAATTCAATATGTTATTCATTAATATTTATAAGAGGTGACATGTATGCAATATAATGGAATGACCCCACCGTTTGATCTTATACCATTTGAAGATATGAAGAAAAAGCAAGCTGAACAATATTTTGTATGGTATATTGATACCATAGAGCAGAGGATACAGAATTTAGAAAAGTATATTAATTTAACGGGGACGCATATGGTATTAGATAAAACGCCCAATTCGTTAATTGAATTATGGGATTGGTTTTCAAATCATATTGAGGTGTGTACAAAAGATGAACAAGAATTAATGTTGGAATTAGCTATGCGTCCAAATTGGATAAAAGCACATATTATGAGCGATAGACGAAAGCTGTCGCTAAATACAATTATGATAGCAGTTGATATTTCGGCATATTTTGGAGAAGTATTTATTAAGAATAATCCCAACATATATTGGGGCTACTTATCAAAACCAAAGAAACTTCATGGTGTAAATAGACCTAGACTATTGGGGTTTGCTGGAGATATGTCAGTTTATGTGTATGGTCGAGTTGAGGTGTGTATTTGGAAGACAATAGAGACAGTAGATAATATGCATTTGTTTAATATGTATCAAGTATGTTTGAAAATGATATAATCATAACTTCTTTGGATTCCGTTATATTCTATGGGAGCATCCCAAAGTTTGTGTAAACCTCCAAACTGATGTAAGATAAAATTACTCAGTTTGGAGGTTATTTTTAT
>NZ_JAOQKI010000037.1:0-2236 GCF_025567465.1 Roseburia amylophila | reverse complement strand
AGTTAGTAGCATAATTAATTATACCAAAAAAACGCTCAGACCTCACGGTCTGGGCGATTTTTTTCTAGGGGAGTTTTTTTACAGCCCCTTTTATTTTTCTTTATCCGCTCTATCTTTTTCTTCCCGCAAAAGCTCCGCTTCCTGTGCTGCCTTTGCCTCTAGAATTGCTTCGTTCAAGGATAACATCTTTGCATCCAGCATAGAAACAATTTCTGCACACTCCCGTAAATCTTTACTGATATATTCCGGTGCATTTCCTTCGAATTTGTAATATATCTTATGTTCAAGACTCGCCCAGAAGTCCATGGCAATGGTCCGTATCTGAATCTCAACCTTTGTATCCACTACACGGTCTGATAAGAAAATCGGCACCGTAACCAACATATGATAACTCTTATAGCCGCTTTCCTTCGGATGCTTGATATAATCCTTTACCGATACCACGGTAAGGTCATTCTGTTTTCCAATCATCTCTGCCATACGATAAATATCAGAGGTAAAGGAACATACAATACGGATTCCTGCAATGTCATTTACATAATTGACCATATTATCAATGGTACTCTCGTAACCATATCGTTTCAGCTTCTTTACGATACTCTCCGGCGTCTTAATCCGCCGCTTTATATATTCTATCGGATTGTACTGATGTACATGCTGAAATTCATCATTTAATATTTCAAGCTTGGTTCCAACTTCTTTTAATGCAGAATTATAAAGAAAGATTATGGTATTCCAACCATCTACACCTTCTGTCACTTCAATTGGTGATTCCATTTTCTACTCCTCCATGCATCTACTGCGGAAAATAACCTTTTTATATTTCCGGGATTTTCCTCATAAGTTATAATATATGCAATAACAATCTAATTTTAGTATAGCACATCTTTGTATAATATGCTTGTTATTAGTTAAATTTTTATCAATTTTTAATAATTATGCACAAGAGGTATTGCTTTTGTTTTCTTATGGTATAACTTTTATCTATATTTTCTTAAATCTTTCTTATAAATCAAGCTTCAAATCATTTTCTTTGATCCAGCCAATCTTACGGAAGAACAGACCGAATGCCCAGGTTAAAACACCCGGTAAAATGAAGCATACTAACAGCATTCCAATCCAGTCCATTGGTGTAATGGCTGCCTTGGCACCGGATGCAATATCATTAATCCAGCCGGTATAAATACCAATCTGACCAACCAGTCCACAGGTTCCCATTCCGGATGCTACAGCTGCACCGTTCATCTGAAGATGGAATACGCAGGTTGCTATTGGGCCTGTTATGGCGGAGCTTAAAATTGCCGGAAGCCAGATTCTTGGATTCCGCACGATATTTCCCATCTGTAACATGGAAGTTCCGATTCCCTGTGCGAAAAGTCCACCCCATTTATTTTCCCGGAAGCTCAGTACTGCAAAACCTACCATGTTGGCACAGCATCCTGCTACTGCAGCTCCTCCTGCCAGTCCGGTCAGTCCCAAAGCTGCACAGATTGCAGCACTGCTGATTGGCAGCGTCAGTGCGATACCTACAATTACAGAGACTAAAATTCCCATAAAGAACGGCTGCAATTCGGTTGCCCACATAATGGCATTTCCTACTGCACTGGCTGCGGCTCCGATTGCCGGTGCCCACCAGATGGATAAGCCTGCTCCGATGAAAATGGTTACAAACGGAGTAACGATAATATCAATTTTAGTTTCTTTGGATACTGCTTTACCGAATTCGGCTGCAAAGATGGTGACAATCAATACTGCCAGCGGACCGCCTGCTCCACCCAGGGTATTTGCGGCCACACCGACGGCTGCCAGTGAAAAAAGCACCAGTGGTGGACACTGCAAAGCAAAACCAATGGAGATTGCCATTGCCGGACCGGTTGCTGCTTTGGCATATCCACCGATGTCCACCAGAAGCTGGATGCCAGCCTGCTCACCAATTGTACTAATAATTGTTCCAATTAAAAGAGAAGCAAAAAGACCTTGTGCCATTGCACCTAAGGCATCAATGCCATATCTTTTTGCTGAGATAATAATATTTTTGCGTTTTAAGAACGCTTTTATCTTTTCCATTTTTCTTCCTCCTTGACTTCAGCTGTCTTGTCAGTTGTCTTGTCAGTCAAGGAGTAGTTTACCATATCGAGAAAAAAAGTCAAGCTGTTTGAGGTGACCCCTCAAAGTTAGACTTTTACGAGGCGACTTCGGTCGTCTCGTTTTTCTTTATGCAGCTAAAAGATGGAGC
>NZ_JAOQKI010000036.1:0-3447 GCF_025567465.1 Roseburia amylophila | reverse complement strand
ATTTGTCTTTAACCATATGTCAGCAACTCTATTGATATCTCCGTTCAGCAACTTTCTAATCATAACAAATATTCTCCACAACTATAAAAGAGTTCGTCATCAGCTAATCCAGCTAACATTTCGAACGCTTTGAAATTCTATCATAATACATTATTTTTCGAGACAATCCGGATTGAGAAGGAAATCGTAAATATTGATTGTAAGAATTCCATATTCATCGTAATACGGCTGAACGACATCTTTGGTAATAACAATTTTTTTGAAAGAGTCATCAATCCTTCTAAACGGTCTGATTTCCTGAGTGCGTTTTATTTCATCTGGAAGCGAATATGCCGACTGGATATAGTATCTGACCGATCCCATATTACAAACAAAATCAACTTCTAGCTTCTTACGAGTTACTTTCCCATTCTTATCTTTTTCTGCAATCGGGATAACACCTACATCTACGCTGTAACCTCTCATACGCAGTTCATTGTAAATTACATTCTCCATAGAATGAGTCTGCTCAAACTGACGAAAGTTAATTCTTGCGTTGCGAAGTCCAAGATCAGAGAAATAATATTTCTTTGGAGTTTCAATGTATGCCTTACCCTTGATATCATAACGCTGTGCAGATTCAATCAAAAAAGAATCCTCAAAGCAATCCAGATATTTTTTTATGGTTGCAGAAGTAATTCTGGACTTTTTTACAGTCTTAAAGGTATTTTTCAGCTTTTCAGGATTAGTCAGTGAACCAATCGCAGATGAGAGGATATTCAACAAATCCTCCAACTCACCAATATTTTTAACACGGTTCCTCCTGGTAATATCCCGAATATAAATTTCGTTGAATAAATTCTGCAATGCAGCTGCCTTATCATTTGCATCTTCACGAAGGACAACCAGCGGAATACCACCATATAGCATATACTCAGAAAGCCCCATGTATTTATCGCCATTGTAAACATTCATAAACTCTGCAAAGCTCAAAGGGTACATATGAATCTCATCACCACGACCGGCAAATTCGGTAGCGATGTCTTTTGACAGGAGCTTTGCATTGCTTCCGGTTACGAATACATCCATATTATCTTTTCGCAGATATCCATTCAGCACTGCTTCAAAACAATCAAGCATCTGAATCTCATCAAGAAGCAGGTAGTACATTCCGTCATCAACAACTTTGGAACGGATATAAGCCATAAACTTTTCCGGGTCAATTCCACGCTTTTCTTTTTCAATCTGGATCAGACTTTCACCAATCAGGTAAAGGTCATCTGCAGAGTCAAACGCGAAACGGATGATATGATCAGCATTTACACCATTATTCAGCAAATGATGGTAAAAAAGATTATTCAGCAAATAAGACTTGCCACATCTGCGAATACCTGTAATTACCTTAATTAAGCCATTATGTTTTCTTTTTATCAGTTTGTCCAAATAGAAATCTCTGCTAATTTCCATGTAACAAGCCTCCTTAGAATAGATTTTTGCAACCTTTTACACTTTTCTATTCTATTATAGTCTCAGGAATAGAAAAAAACAATATGCGTGATCACTCCTGAAATAGATTTTTGCAACCTTTTACACTTTTCTATTCCAAAGTATTCTTATAGTATATGCAAGTCATTATCATCTTTATGCAAAGACATCATCCAGACATTCCTTTCCTATCTGCCTCGCTGATAAATTCTTCTATAAGTCTGTTGACTTCATCCGGCTGATCCGTATTGGAATTATGACCAGCATTCTTTATCCATTTAAGCGGTAAACCTTCTCTCTGATGCCATTTTTTATTGTAGCTTTTTGCTGAGCCCGCTTTATCCTTTTCGCCACAGATAAGAAGTGCCGGACAACTGATACGATATGGCAGATCTGCTTTGATTGCCTCAGCAAGCATTCTGTAACCAAAACCGGCAAGCCTTGCATATTCTTTAGGCTCTGAATCATAGGACATCATCATCTTTTGCATAAGATTCTGACCATAATCCGTCTCTGCGCATCCTCTTGAACCAGCCCTAAGAAGTGCTTTCCATGGATATATCTTATATAATGGCTCTGCTCTTTCAAGAAGCCATATTTCCATTGCTGTCATAGGCACAGGAATTATGTTATACTGTGTCTATGTAAATGAAAATGATGTTAAATTCGTTGATATTTTAGGTAAGTAAAGCGTACAACTAAATTTAAAGAATAAGTAGAATGAACACATTAATTGTTGTATAACGTTTTTATGCAATTAAGGGTTACAATTTCGATAGGAGATATTTATGAAAAAAATTATTTTTACTGTTTTTTCAATACTAATTATATTGACTACTATATTTTTTATTGCTATTGGAACAGTTCGTGATTCACGATACTATATATTGATTTTAGTTTATATTATTGTGTACAAAATTATTTTGTCATTTACAAATAGAAGCAAAAAAAGTAAACAATATTTTTCAACATTAGAATTAAATTTTATTGTATAATAATTATTATGGTTTTTATACAGAGAAATATATGAATAACTAAATGAATATATTATGCATGATGAGAGGTGAGAACAATTTGAAAGTTTACTATTTAGCGCTATCATTATTTTTAACGTTCTTCTTCGCACATCAGATAACGCATGTAATGTGCTTTGGCAGATATAGAGATAAAAAATGCAAAAAGAAAAAATTTTATTTTATCTATGGATTTTGGGTGGTATTTTTTGGAATATTGTGTACAATGATGGGTTCGGCATCAGGGGTGGATCATACATTTGATTATGGAATGAACTCCTTAGAATTGTATTTGGGCAAAAAAAATTATTTTGAGGGTAATGTTATTTATGCGGAAGATGACTATAAGCATAATGGTGATTTTATACTAGAGTATTATGTAAAAAATACAGAAGACATAGAAATAATATCAAAACAAATTGTGGAAGAAAATGTATTTATATTTAGAGCTTACAATTTAAGTGATATAAATGTTGTATGGAAATCGGTTGATGATGAGCTTTATGTTTATGGAGGTGATGAACTTTATGCAACTATAGATGTGGAAAGAAAAGGCTTGCTAGTAAAATTAAGTTTTTATTGGAATCAAGAAAAACTGAATCAAAACATGGGAGGATAAAAGTATGGCAAAAACAAAGATTGTAAAATTTATGTGTTCAATTGTGCTTGCGGTCAGTCTGGTACTTTCTCAAAGTTATACCGCAATGGCTTCAGGTTCGTCCACAATAACTGAGCAACAGTTGGGAGTTCTATTTGATGGGATGGAAAGCATAGTAGTACAGTTGGAAGAGATGGGATTGACAGAAGAGGATATAAGTGATTTATTTGGTGTACTACCAAGAGAAGACTCTTTTTACCATGAAATAGAACCACAGTCAATAGAATAGAGACCGTTTCAAGTTTTGTGTAAACGTTAAAAACTGATATAAGATTTGTGAATAGTTACAAATGGGCAGACCCGCTTTTTCAG
>NZ_JAOQKI010000035.1:3730-6056 GCF_025567465.1 Roseburia amylophila | reverse complement strand
GCAGAGCATGTAAGAAGCTATATGTGGGATTATCATATGAATCTTGCAAATATGATAAAAGATACGATAGAAACCTACCGGAGCAGCTTTATACTCTATACAGACTGGTATTATAACATTGATTCTGACCAGATGGCAGAGATGTCTCAGGATTCCATGGAGGGACTGGAGGAGAACATTCAGGGAGCAAGATCAGACTTTGATGCGGTAGCAGAGGAAGTAGCGGATATTGAGAGAGAACTGTCTGCTTATCTTGATGTGGGCAGATTTTCTACAACCTGTATGGAAAGCTGTTTTGACAATGCGCTTGCCGGAGTGCAGAATGTCCGCACACAGATAGGGGAATATGAAGAGGCACACAGCCATGCAGATATGTATCCCATCGATATGATGGTAGGTTATCTTCGCAGTATTATTGGTGGACAGTTAGGTGGCAGTAGTGCTACAATCAGTGCATATGATGCATCGGTTTGTGAATGCAACAGAACCCTTTCAACTGGCACAGATGATGGATGGAATGTTAAGTACATATCTCGAGCAGGTGAAGGACAGGGTAAACTCCTGTGAGGAGTTCTATGAACTGCAGCAACAGCAGTGGCAGGAATCTATCAGGCTGAGAACAGAAGAAGGCATTGTGAAGACGATTGCCGGAGTCGGAACCATGATTCTGGGAGGAATGCTTGTCGTAGCAACCTGTGGTATGGCACTTCCACTGGTGACAACCGTTGGAGTTGTAGCAATTGGATTAGGCACAGCTTCATATGGATGTGCAAATGCAGTAGAAGGAAGTCAGGATATATATGCGGGAGTGACAGGAGACCCAAGGCTGGTATCGGTTAATCCAATCCGTGATACAGTATTTGCCAGTAATCCGGACCTCTATTATTTAATAGGAAATGTTTTGACAATCGCTGCTTCTCTGATACTGACAGGAGGAATGGCGGCTAATGCAGCAGTAAGTGCAGGAACATCCATAGGAAGGGCCGTAGTAACAGAGTATGCAAAGCAGGGACTGACGGTGGCAGCCAGCAGCTATGTGGACAAGAGAATGACAGAAGCAACCAACAGTCCACTGGCAGGTTTTGTAGTTGGTTCACTAACCGGAATGGCAACATATGGAACGCTCAGTGGGGCAGAGCTGGAAGTAGTAAATAACGTAAAAAGACCGCAGCAGTTGGGAAATGTAGGAGAGAGTGGTAGTACAACTGTTATATATGGGTCAGATGATATAGCTAATTATCAATATAATATGATTGAAAATCCAGGACCATTAGCGGAAATCCAAGGAAATCCTGCTAAGAATTTTTATGGTGGAAGATATAATGTAGAGGTTCTTACAGAAGATAGGATATATTATAGGGGTGGAAATTCAGATAAAGCATTAGGACAATGGTTTACAACAGAACCACCAGAATCCGTTGCAAAAGTGAGAATTGATACGGCAGTTAAGCCACAGTGGATTGATACAATTACTGGTGAATTAACAGGAGAATCAGTTGTAGATACTGTTTATGCAATTAAAATACCCAAA
The DNA here is from genome assembly GCF_025567465.1 of Roseburia amylophila. Classification (NCBI taxonomy): domain Bacteria; kingdom Bacillati; phylum Bacillota; class Clostridia; order Lachnospirales; family Lachnospiraceae; genus Roseburia; species Roseburia amylophila. The sequence goes on along the minus strand of NZ_JAOQKI010000035.1, from coordinate 4,525 downwards.
GGAACAACTGTTTATACTGGCCCAGTTGGTTCACAGGGAGGAGCCTATTGTGGGGGATATAATATAATGCAGACATTTATAAAAGAACCATGGAAATTGGATTATCAAGTTATTAGTAAGAGTTCATTAAAATAGTAGAGGAGGAAAAAATGACAGAGAAAGAATTATATGAACTAAGAGATATTTTTTTACAACTAGGAAAATTGGTGCAAAAATATGGCGAAAATTATTATACCATTCAAATAAAAGCTATTTCTGATATTATAAAATGTATAGATTCGGAGGAAAATGAGAAAGAAAAGACAGAATATATATTGGATAGATACAAAATATTGTATCCTTCAAAAGGTGGATTAAGCGATTTTTATATTTATGACGATGATTTTCAGACACGTTTAAAATTGAATGAGCCATTAGATGAGTTAAAAGATAAGTTATGGATGATTATGAAACAATATATTTAATTATGGTTATACTTTCGGACTCCAACAACCTATAACTCATGCATGTCTATTAATTAATCATCATGGCTGTTGTGAAGCAATTAAGAATCCATGATGTTAATTAATAGACACTAGCGAAAATTTGTCGAGTCGGGTATACGAAAGGACATTGCAAAATCAAAATAGAATATTTAGTTCCAATACGCTGATATAAACGTGCTCTTAGCAACAATGTAAAGTACGAGAAGATTACCAGCATCCGTGAATTAATCCAGGCACAGCTTGACCGATGGATAGAAGAGATTGATGCGGTGAGGAGTAGTATCGTAGAAATTGCTACTATGCCGGAGAT
>NZ_JAOQKI010000035.1:0-3411 GCF_025567465.1 Roseburia amylophila | reverse complement strand
GGCAGGCTTTGTAGTTGGCTCACTAACCGGAATGGCAACATATGGAACGCTCAGTGAGCTAGATTCCATGGCAAATGTAAGTGGATTACACAGTTCTTTTGCAGAAGGAATGTCAAAGGAAGATGCCCAGAAATATCTTGATTTTCTTGAGAATGGAAGCAAGGAAGGGCTCACAGAGGCAGAAATAAGAGGAATCGGAAAGGTAGACGAAGCACTTGCATTAAAGAAAGTAAACCCGGAGGAGCTGTTGGAACTTAGAAAACAGCAACTGGGGAATGTGGGAGAGAGTGGTAGTAATACTGGTACTGTATGGGATAATATTACTGGTACAGCTGACAATATGCCTGCTACTGAAATACCTGCCACCTTTAAAATTGATTTGGATGGAAAAATTAATTATGTGAATACTGAAACAGGAACGAACACATTATGGACAAATTCAAATGCAACCAAACATATGGGTGAGTATGTAAGTAGATTTGGAGATGAGAGTTGGAGCATTGGGACTAGAAGTCAAGCAATGTTAGAAAGTTATTCTGCATCACTTAATAAAGCGATGGAAACGATAGGTACAGAGGCATCTGGAAGATATTTTGGTACATATGGTAATTGGGAACTTGGTATTAATACTGAGACTGGTGTAGTATATCATGCAAGGATGCTTAATTAGAAAGGTGAAAAAAGTGAAGTTTGAAAAAGTATTTAATAACAAAAAATATATTCGAAAAATAGAAGGTATGGGAGAGGGGCTTGTTTTATTTGAAATATCAGCTGCTGATAAAAGAATAGGACAAAATTACCATTTGTTTTATGAGGATAAGCGCAAGCCTCCGTTGGACATAGCAATTAATCCAGAAGATGGAATGATAGAGTATATTAGCTATTTTGTTCAAGATGAAATGATTAATAATATTAGTGATATTCCCGCAATTATAAATGAGGGTATTGGAATTAGTATAAGTAATGAGAATTTCAATGAGAATAGTATGAATGTTACCGTAGATGGGAGATTTAAATTTTGGAAGTTAGAAAATGCAATTTTAATATTAAAAGATGATATTAAAGAGCGTGTTTTAAATGCATATAGGATTAATGATTTAAATAATTTATTGTTTCTAGGAGATGATTTCGTTGGAATAGAATTAAAAAATTTGAATCAAGAGGAAATGATAGAAATTATGAATTCAAAATGTTTACTATAAGAATATTGTTTTTAAATTAGGTTTATACTTTCGGACATCCAATAACCTACAACTCATGCACGCCTATTAATTAATCATCAGGGTCGTCCATATAGCAATTAAGAATGATAGGGGAATATGAAGAGGTGCACAGCCATGCAGATATGTATCCCATCGATATGATGGTAGGTTATCTTCGCAGTATTATTGGTGGACAGTTAGGTGGCAGTAGTGCTACAATCAGTACATATGATGCATCGGTTGTGAATGCAACAGAGCCTTTTCAACTGGCACAGATGATGGATGGAATGTTAAGTACATATCTCGAGCAGGTGAAGGACAGGGTAAACTCCTGTGAGGAGTTCTATGAACTGCAGCAACAGCAGTGGCAGGAATCTATCCGACTGAGAACAGAAGAAGGCATTGTGAAAACACTTGTCGGAGTCGGAACCATGATTCTGGGAGGAATGCTTGTCGTAGCAACCTGTGGTATGGCACTTCCTTTAGTGGCTACAGTAGGAGTAATGGCAATTGGCGCAGGAACAGTAGCATATGGTTTTTCAAATACAGTAGAAGGTGGTCAGGATGTTTATGCAGGAGTAACAGGAGACCCAAGAATGGTATCGGTTAATCCAATCCGTGATACATTATTTGCCAGCAATCCGGACCTCTATTATTTAATAGGAAATGTTTTGACAATCGCTGCTTCTCTGATACTGACAGGAGGAATGGCGGCTAATGCAGCAGTAAGTGCAGGAACATCCATAGGAAGGGCCGTAGTAACAGAGTATGCAAAGCAGGGACTGACGGTGGCAGCCAGCAGCTATGTGGACAAGAGAATGACAGAAGCAACCAACAGTCCACTGGCAGGTTTTGTAGTTGGTTCACTAACCGGAATAGCAACATATGGAACGCTCAGTGAGCTAGATTCCATGGCAAATGTAAGTGGATTACACAGTTCTTTTGCAGAAGGAATGTCAAAGGAAGATGCCCAGAAATATCTTGATTTTCTTGAGAATGGAAGCAAGGAAGGGCTCACAGAGGCAGAAATAAGAGGAATCGGAAAGGTAGACGAAGCACTTGCATTAAAGAAAGTAAACCCGGAGGAGCTGTTGGAACTTAGAAAACAGCAACTGGGGAATGTGGGAGAGAGTGGTAGAAAATCAAAATGGTGGCATGAAGGATATGTGAATGATTTATCTGACATTCAAATGATATTAGGTGTTAAGCAATCAGATAAAGGCTTATCGACACTTGGTAGTGCCACGAGAGAGAATGCCATGTCGGCTGGTAAAGCATGGGTTGGGGATAGTTATAATGTCATTAAAGACAATTCGGGGAATATATTAGGTTATTCCAGTGCTGATGGGATGCGAGCATTTAGAATTCAGTATAAACCTAAGGAAGGCATGTGGAAAGCTAATTTCCAAGAGAACATTATGGTTAATAATCCATATCCTAATCCAGGACAGCATAGCTCTCAATTAAAGAATGTACATATTGATATTTTAGATTAATGAAAGGAGTTTTTATGGAAATAAAAGCAATAAATATTAAACAAAAAGATTACATAGATGAAGAAGATTTTTTTCTATCATGCGAGGTGTTTATTGGACCTCAAAAGGAAAATTATGTATATGAAGTTTATGATTTTAATGTAATCAGTATAAAAAGGCTTTATGAAGGCTTTCCGGACAATGGAATTATGCTAAATAAAGGATGGATGATTACGAAGTACTATGATGAAAGTGAAATGAAACAAAAGATTAATGCCATAATTAAAAATTGTATATCGGATACAGATAAAAATACATATTTAAATATCAGTTCCTATTTTAGGATGCAAGAGTCATAATATTTAAGTGCAGTTCTATTATATGAATTGAATTAATGAGAACTGAAAAAGGGACTACTTATTGAATTAGAATCAAGAAGAAGCTAAAGAAAGGTTGAAATTTTATGTGAGCATACTGATAAAGAGGAATTAAAAACACTGGAGGATGAAATTGCTAATCGGTTTGTTTTAAATTTGATGTTGAGATTGATACTGGAGAATTGGATGGAAGAAGAGTTTTGTTAATGAAGGAGTATTTGATAAAATAAAATGAATTCCCAAAATAAAATTTATTATGTCTCCACATAAGGACATCCGAAAATAAGAGACCGTTTCAAGTTTTGTGTAAACGTTAAAAACTGATATAAGATTTGTGAATAGTTACAAATGGGCAGA
>NZ_JAOQKI010000034.1:0-7744 GCF_025567465.1 Roseburia amylophila | reverse complement strand
ATAACCTCCAAACTGAGTAATTTTATCTTACATCAGTTTGGAGGTTTACACAAACTTTGGGATGCTCCCATAAAAAACTGCAATGGGAAGAGAATTTACACACGCTCTGCCCATTGCAATTTTTGTCCAATTATTTTTTTATTTTGGCAAGTAATATACCCTTTCATGTTTTATAATGACAGCGTAAACAAAAAGGAGATGAACATCTATGAGAAACAAATTCCACAACTTTATTGAAAACTTACTTAGCTTTTATGCAGACTTTTTCACGCACAGATTTTACCCTATGTAATGTACAGTTGTCCCACAAACTCTACATTTATTTTCTTCATATTGAACTTTCAATGAACATAAGTCGTTTTCCCAAATATCAAATTTTTCTTTCTTTTGGATTCTCCACATTTCATTTTCTCCACGGAAATTTTATCTTTTATAATGAACCAAATCATATGGATAATATGGCATATCTTTCAGATTGCTGTCATCTAAATTTAATATTTTTGCAATAGCTCCTGCTTCAAAACTCCAATAGCCATAATATATATTCTGGCTGCTTTTATGAGCCTCATAACAATCGCACTTCTCATTATACCAGTTCTCTTTCAAATACTTTGCCAGCAGCCTTGGTTTATCTGTTTCCTTTTCTTCAACTAATGCTTTCATCATTTGAAATCTGTCTGGAAATAAAAGTGGTAAATCCGGTTGTTCTTCGCCAATCAGAAAAAGTAATAGCCAGTCTTTTACCTCTTTTTCCTTCATTTTTCTTTTTGTTAATGCAGTCAGTTTTTCCTCTATTTCAAAAAGAACTGCAAGTGACAACATTTTCAAATTTTCATTATATGCATCTGGCGAGAAGAAAGATATTATCCATTCTTCATATATTTCCACAAAATCACTTCTTAAACAGGCTATGTCATCTCCCCTAGAATACCTTGCTATTATAATTCCAAGTTTAATACGAAAAATTCCCTTTTTTACCGGCACTATTCTTTCTTGCCTTACTTCTCCCCCATTTACTTTTTGGGTTAATTTTGAAATCCTGGCTGTATCTTCCGCTATGAATTCGTCGAAATATTTTTCACTTTTAATATAATCTCTCATTCCCTGATTTTCTCCATTTGGTATACACCACTGTATCATTAGATAACTTTATTTTCCATTAATGCTTTTTCTATTTGCTGCACCTTTTTCGCATCATTCAGAGTTTTCCACGCATGATGTGTCACATTGGGCATCTCCACACAAATAATTTTTTCCGGCTCAGCCATTAAATCTTCAAAATCATCCGCGGCGCAATAGATGCATTTTTTATGGTTCATTGCAAAGTCAATCTCACTTTCCTGTATCCTGTCACAAGTCATGCCAAATATATGATTAATTATATTTTGCAATTTTTCTTCTGAAAATTCTTTTTGATGCAAATTTAAAATAGATTTCACTTTATCAATAAAATCATTATAAACATCATCTTTCAACAAATTAATATATGCATAACTCATACCGTTATGAAATAGCACTAATCTCTCACCATATGAAAAATCTGATAAATAATAAAATTCATTAATTTTTCCACAATTCGTGCATCTAACAGCTTCTCTTCTTACCTTTATTTTCATATTCATCCTATAATATATTTTTTATCTTTATCACCAATTTGCTCGATACTTTTCATTTAAAACAGAATCCATATGATTATCAACCAAAAAGAAATATATTTCATCTAAAAACTTTTCTTTATCCTCTTTTTTAATAACAAAATGTTTATCAAATCGGTCGTTGCCTTCCATACGAACATCTTCTATTGATGCCAACTTTAAATCTTCTCCAAACTCCCATACCAACATAGGTATTGTCAAATTAAATCCCTTATAGTTGATATATATTTCATCATTCTCCATCAATTCAAAAACTTTTATCTTTAAATCAATGTCTCTGTTTACATATATTATATAATTCTCTTCCGTTAATTTATCCCACAACATATAAAACGCCTTTTATATCCTCTAATCCCGATTACATACTATTGCTTTTATAGTGAACCAAATCATATGGATAATACGGTACATCTTTCAAATTGCTGTCATCTAAATTTAATATTTTTGCAATAGCTCCTGCTTCAAAACTCCAGTAACCGTAATACAATTTTTCTTTTGCTTTATGAATATCGTACCATCCCATATTTTTATGTCCCACATACCAATATTTTTCCAAATATTCTTTTAATTTTTCAACTGCTTTTTCTCTATTTGCAACAATATCCGTCAACTTATCATATGGGAAGCCAAAGGAATAGTCTCCTTCCAGTTGTTCTATGCTTCCATGCATTTTGTAATTAACAAAAAATTCCAATAAAGCATCTTTCCGATTATATTGAGTTACCAAATCCGACAATATACCAAACTTTTCTCTACTTACATCGAATAAAATTGCAAGTGCCATCATCCACAGCATATCAATATAGCCAGAATTACCATTCCAATACAATGGCATATCATTTAATAACTGCATAAAATCATTTTCTAATTTTTCTATATCTTCACCACTAGAATATCTTGCAATAAGTAATTCAAATTGTATAGCATCAATCTTTCTTTTTACCGAATAAATTCTATCTTCTCTTACCTCATTATTTTCTAACTTATTTTGAAAATTTTTTATTCTTCCTGTCTCTTCCAAAATATATTCCCTAAAATATTTTTCATTCATTACTGTATCACGCAATGTCTGTTTCTCCTTAGTAGTGCTTCTTTCATATCATCGCCAACGATGCGCTTTTAAGAATTTATCCGGAATTCTTAACTTCAGTTCTCTTTCTAATTCTTTAAAAAAGACATCAAAATCAGCTTCTTCCCACCATTGTTGTGAATTACTTAATGCCACTGTTCTTTCTCCATATAATATGCAGCATCCAAATCTTCCTCTTTCATAATTCAACCTTATTGGGAAATAATCATATGCTGTAAATTCCACGCTGAATGCTCGGTTATTCGCATCATCATATACGTCTAAAATGCAAAAATCTTTAACTTTATCCCCCATTTTTTCTTTTGCCATTTTAGTAAAATTAATTGCCATTGTTTGTGTCTCATTAAATTCCATACCAATACCCTCTGTTTTATTATCTACTGTCAACTTCTTTTGCGCTTATTATTTATGCTCTCTTATCATTGAATTAATGCCATCAAAAAAAGCATCCCGAACAATTTCTGTATAATTTTTGTAATCAGGATTATTTTTCATAAGCAAATCAAGCACTTCTTTAAGTTTTCCATCTACAATAATTGTTATTCCCTGTACTTTCTCACCTGTTTTATCATTCTCAAATTCTTCATTTAAAATTGTAACTGTATTATTATCCATTCCTATTCTCCTATCAAATTTTTACCGTTTTCATCCATCCAATATCTCTGTTTTTCTGGTATTTCTTCTGTAAAATCCTGATACTTTCCTATCCAGCCATCTGGAACAAACGCTTCAAAAGATTCCGGTTCAGCATAATACGATATAAATACCCGATTTTCAAAATCTATTAAAATAGATGGATTATATGCTAATTTATCATTATAATCAGATTCCTTCATTAACATTTTCTTTAATTCTTCGGCTGTAATTTTATATTCTTTTATATTATCCAAAAATTGTGTTTTCGACAATTCATTTACTACTTTTATGCCAAATCTGGAATCATCATCAAAAGTATCATTATAGCCTTTCTTACGATATGCTTCTTCTAACTTAGGATAATCTAAAAAGCAATAATCTTTGTCTAAAATATACCACTCTATACAGCCGCACGATTTTATTGCTACTATAATATTTTCTGCATATATTGGTTTCATAATATACCTCCTTATGGACTTATTATTCTTGCATTCGTTCCATATTCTTCAAGCCATTCTATCCACGGTGCGGGAAGTTCAAAGCAATTTCCCGGTGTACTAATATCTGTAATTTTAGGTGCTGTTCCACTCTGATTTAATGGATTCTTCTTGTAGTTAATTTGTGAAACTGCATTCTCCTGTAAAAAATCATCAAACCATTTAGGTACATCCACCTCAACAATCTGCGTATTATCACCTCGCCTATCTAAAAAATACTCTGCATGTTCACCATCGTCAATACTTATATTTAAATTTGCCTCCTTATTTGGTATACTAATGGTTCCATCTGCATTAACTTCTATTCTAAATTGGCTTGCATTATTTCCATTTCCCCCTTGTACTCGTCTATAAGTGACAACATCTTTTTCGGGCTCTGTTACATTACCCATATTTTCTAAATCCGCCAGTCCTTTTGTGCTTTCATTTTCTAGCATATCCAAAGGCTTTTCAACCATTCCCTGCTTCATCAAATCAGTAAACGATTTCTGCTTAAATTTCACATCCAGCTTATCAAGCCCATGTGAAGTAAGTCCGCTGGCCAGCATTCCTGCCATCATTCCCACGGTCTGGTTTCCCGATAAATCTGTTGTCAATTTCGAGACACCTTCGCCCGCCAATGTTGAAAGTCCTTCTTTGGCAATTATCGTTGAACCGCTTCGAAAAGTAAGTTTTCCTACTGTCGAAGCTTTTCCAATTGGAATAAAGGCTGATGCTGCGAAAGAAAATACACCCTCCGTAAAATAATACGCCTCTTCATTTCCCTGAAAGACTACTTCTTTTAGCCGATTCACAGCCGTACTGTCAAGATCACTAATACTTCCATAATAAACATCCTGTGCCCCTTCGGCTGTATCTGTAATTCCAAAAACGGTTGTTCCGCTTCCAATCATTGTACCTGCGGCTACCACTGCCGGAGTTGCTGCTCCAAGCGATGCTGCAATACATGCTACACCAACTACAACCAGTACAATTCCGCCAATTGCTTTTATAACACCTTGCACTTCCCGTTCTTCTGCCGCATCTTTTAACTGCTGTTCTACATCCCATATTGCATCATAAGTTTCCTGATTAACCGTATGCTGCTGATAAAAATATTCACTCAAATATGCCAGTGTATACACATCGATGTCAGTATAAAAACTATTGCTTGTATAAGTAGTAATTGCTGTTTTACTGGTTCCTATTTTCCCAAGGCAGTTTTTTATACTGTCAACCATGAGATCTACTGTATTTTCAATAATTGTTACCGTAGTACTTTCCTGTGTCTGAATTGTCTCAATAAAATTCAAAAGTTCCTGATCCAGTTGTTCATGCAGTTCTATTATACCATTTGTTCCCGGTGTATTCACGTCTGAAATATCTGAGATATTGGATACCGCCTGCTGTACACTCTGAGCATAAGATTCCGTATCCGCTGAATTCGTAGCCAGTTTTGTGCGGAACTCCCGGATTGCTTCCTCATCCAGTCTAAAGTTCGTCGAACCATCTATCTCATTATAACATGCCTTATGATAAGCAATATCATCTAGCATATTTTGCGTTGCCACCTTTAAACAGGATATCATAGTAATATGTACATCATATAAATAATTTTTTGCTGCTGTTGCCGTCTCTCCTATAAACTGGTCACTCTGAATAAACTGATTTATACTTCTTTCACACGTTTCCAACTTACTTATCAAGCCTTCCAGCTTTGACTTATACTCCCATAACAGATTATTTATATCTGTATATTTGATTACAAACCCTTCCATTCTTCTCCCCCATCCTTCTATGGATGTTCCAGTAAATCTAACAATGTATTACTTTCCTTTAACTGATTACTCTGCTCTCTGTCCCGTTCTATCCAGGAATTTGATATTTCAGATATATTGCATATATCCGAAATCAATATCTGTTCATAAGCACTTACTATATTTGCAAAACTCTCATAACTGCTTAAAAACTTCTCCAATGCTTCTGATTTTCCACTAATATCTGTTGTTGTTGCCTCCAGCGAAAGACCACATGCATCCATATACATTTTTCCGATATCTGATTCCGTGGCTATCTCATCTAAAATAGTTATCATCTGTTCCACTCCTGTTTTAAACATTCCTGCTAATTAAAAAAGTTTCGAATTTTTGTACATAAATCATCCCATGCATTTACCAGTTTTGAAAGTGCTCCATATTTCTCATTCTGTTTTTCCTTTAAAGCATTAATCTCCCAGTTGATCTCATCTTCTACACTATCAATACCGGAAATATATCCATCATAGTCTATTTTCAATCCGCCACTCTCACAGATTTCATAAAAATACTGTGCCTTATTTCCCGTCCATAATGATTCATAGAAAGTCGGCATATTACTATGAATATTCTTTATATCCTCCAACGCTTCCTTTGCATCATCCAGGGTATTATAAGCGACCCGAAGTCTCTCAATCTCAGCTTCTATATCATTAATTTCGCTCTTGTATGATTCCTGTTTTTTCTCATTTGCACTTTTCTGTGATTTTAAACTTTGATATTTGGAATTGTCATATTTTTTAGCCATATTAATTCCTCATACTCTGCTTCAGTCTTCGAACATCTGCCCGCTCTACATCAAGACTCTCCATTGCTTTTTGAATATTATCAACCATTATTCTCTCATCATCATCCGTATACCCCTTAAATACTACCTTGTTAATATCAGATGCCTGAAAATACATTAACCGGTCTCCCATCATTCCTTCCGGATAAGTACATGCTCCATAATCAAAAAGTTTGTAATCTCCATTTATCTTTAGCTGTAGTCCTCTTGCTACGATTACATACTTTTTTACACCTCCATGCACAATAACAACACTTCCTAACGGCAGATAGTCCACTCTCTCTTCCATTTTGCCACCTCATATGCATACTTATTCTATTTTTATTGCCTCATATCATTTGGGATTATCACCGGAGAATTCCGGAATCTATGAATTGTACTATCTAATCATTTCATCTCATTTTTTCATAGCTCAGTACTCCCGCTGATTCTTCAGCAACTACCTATCAGATTAACCATTTTACATTTCTTTGTCAATTGTCATTTTTATTCAAATTATGTTTCCGTTTTTGTATATATTATATAAACGCTGCCTGCGCCTGCAGTACCTGTTACTGGCAGCTTCTTACAGATGCCTGACAGCAAAAATTTCAGCCCCATGTGTTCCACTCGAAACACATGAGGCTGTTTCTTTGCTCTTAAATATTCTTCACGGTTGCAATATCTACCAGAGTAAGCTCTGACTGGGCATTCTCCAAGCTGGTTGCCAGTGCGTTGGCTGTATCCATTGCCGTGATACAGTATACGCCGGTCTCAATTGCATTACGACGAATCAGGAATCCGTCACGGTTCTTATCACCATTTCCCTGGGTCGGTGTGTCGATGACAAGGTCAATCTTATGTCCTAAGATTAAGTCCATAACGTTTGGTGACTCCTGGGTAATCTTATTGACACGCAGTGCATCTACGCCATGCTCCTGTAAATATTTTGCAGTACTTCTGGTGGCATAAATCTTGTAACCTAAGGCTGCAAAACGTTTTGCTACGCCGACTGCTTCCGGCTTGTCTGCATCTTTTACAGTCATAATCATCTGCTTATATTTCGGAAGCTGAACGCCTGCTCCTAAGAAAGCTTTGTATAAGGCTTCATCAAAGGTCTTGGCAATTCCTAAGCATTCTCCGGTGGACTTCATTTCCGGTCCAAGGCTGATTGTACCGTTCTTGAAGAACGTGGATTTACTTCGATGACATATACCTGCTCGTCCATTACGATTAACTGGATGTTAATCAGTCCTACTACATGTAATGCCTGTGCTAACCGCTTGGTATATTCTACCAGCATTTCT
>NZ_JAOQKI010000033.1:0-9687 GCF_025567465.1 Roseburia amylophila | reverse complement strand
ATCAAAAATAGAAAAATTCATACAAAGAAACGCCAAAACCGACATTTGCCGGAGTTGGCGTTTCTTAATTAGGGACTTATTTTACAGCCCCTTTTGCGCTCATTATATGATAATTATTGATAAGCCAATCAGCTTATCATTAACTTTCATCGCTCACTATTTCATTTTCATAATGATATCTCTTGCAACGGCTTCTTCCACCGGTGTAGCAAATACGCCTTCCTCAAACTCTACGATTCCACCGATTCCTTTCTCTACAACGAAACGGAGTTTTCCGTCCCGGACTTTCTTATCCGTATATAATTTCTTAACCAGGGCTTCCCGGTCAATGTATTCCGGAATCTCTACCGGCAGCTTCGCTTTCTCTAACAGATTCTTTACTGCTGTTTTTTCTTCTTCTGTCATGTAACCAAGTCGGTGTGCCAGTTCTGTCATCGCTACCATTCCAATGGAAAGTGCTTCTCCATGAAGCAGTCTATAGTCACTGACTGTCTCAATGGCACGTCCTACCGTATGTCCTAGATTCAAGATTTCTCTTAAGCCCTGCTCCTTTTCATCCTTCATTACCACAGCATATTTAATCTGGCAGTTCTTCTTTGCGATGTATTCACAGGCTTCTCTGTCTCCCGCAAAAATATCTTCCATATGTTTTTCCAGGAATTCAAACATTTCCTTATCTGCCATGCAGGCATGTTTGATTGTCTCTGCCATACCACTGGATAACTGTCGCTGTGGCAGTGTTTTCCATGCTGCAATGTCAAGATATACTTTCTCCGGCTGGTTAAAAAGTCCAATCAGATTCGTTGCCAGTGGTGTGTCTACTGCGGTTTTTCCACCAACAGATGCATCTGCCGCCGCCAAAAGTGTCGTAGCATAGTTAATGAATGGCACTCCTCTGCCATAGGTTCCTGCCAGAAATCCAGACAAATCGGTTACCACACCACCACCAACGGCAATGATGCAGCAGTCTCTCCGGAAACCTGCCTCTAACATAGCATCTTCTACTTCTTCTTTCGTCTTTCTGGTCTTGCTGGTCTCTCCTGCCGTAAAAACAAATTCCCTTGCCTGATATCCTGCTTCCTGTAATAAGGTTACAATGTGGTCTGCGTAAAGCTCCTTCACCGTGCTGTCTGTAATTACTGCAAATTTCTTGATTTTTCCAACCAGACCGTTTTTTAAATCTTCTATTAACCGGTTCTCAAGCTGGTAGCCAATCTCGATTTCGTAACTGTCATCAACTACCTTCTTTAATTCTACCTGAAATACACTCATGTTTTTCTCCGTTCTATCCTGTGTCTTGTAAATCTGCGCCTGTCACAGATTTTTATTTCGTTTATTATACTATTTTGCTCTTTTCTCTGCAACCACAGGAGCTCTAATCGAAAGAAATTCCCTGTTTTTATACCAGATGTTCCTCTATGTATGCAAGATATGGTTTCTTATTTACCTTATCCTGATTTACCACATACCAGTCATAAGCTTCTTTTAATCCATCCGCCAGTGGCTTCGTCCCACTCATAAGTGCAAGCTGTTTCGTAACGTCCAGTGCATATTCATAATTATAAAAGCTGAAATAATTACGCTGCTCTTCCTCCGCTGTAACTTCCACAAACTCTGCCTGCTTTCCGGCCGCCTGATAGCACAGTGTCACCCAGTCACGAATGGATATGCTCTCTTTATTTCCAACATTGAAAATGTGCTGCTTTGGGTGTCTTTCCACTAGAATATCTATAAATCTGCACAAATCTTCCACATGGAAAAATTGCAGCTTCATGCTGCCCTCCCGTGGCAGATAAAATTTCCTGTTTTCCAATGCACAGTCAAATACAAAGGCTTCCCGGTATACATTATTCACCGGTCCATATAAATAAGGCGGTCTAAGGATATATGCCTTCAGATTTCTCTTCATCAGTGCTGCCTCAGCCGCTATTTTATTTGTTCCATATACACCCCAGTGCACATTTTCTGCAAGCTGTGTTTCTTCCGTAAATGGTGCCGGCGCATATTCCGGATATACGGCACTTGAACTTATAAGAACATAATCTTCGTAGCTTTCCAATGCATTCAGCAAATCCGCTGCATCTTCCCCGGTATATGCCGTATCAACCACCAGGTCAAAATGCAGTCCCTGCAGTGCATCACCGATCGCATGCCGGTCTGCCTGAATCAGTTTTACAGCCGCCGACTGCGGTCTGGTGTTTCGATTTAACACATAAACCTCATCACCTTTTGCCACATAATGCTCTGCAATAAACCGACTCACAAATACAGTGCCACCAGTTACCAAGATTTTTCTCATACTTGTCCTCCTTGTGCATGGGTTTCTATGAAATTTTTATTATTCCCGCTCTATTGTTAAAACCATACATTCTTTAGATTCGGTAAATCCGCAGGCATGATACAAGGCTCTGCCACTCTCCGTTGTATCCAGGATCAGTTCTGTCACACCACGCAATTTGGCTTCATTTATCAGAAGTTCCATCATATGGCGGGCAATCCCCTGTCCACGATAGTCCTTCTTTGTATATACATTCATAATATGTCCACGTTTTCCGGTAGGATGGGCAAATGTCGGCATGACCTCAATATAGCTGACCGACGCACAGCCAACTACTTTTCTTCCATCCATTGCCAGAATGGTTGTCTGGTTGCCATCTTCAAAATACAGTCTGCTGCTGTCGATCAGATTATCCGGAAATGTATAATCCTCTGACAAATTATTTACTTCCCGCAGCATCTCCAGCCGGGTACTCATCAGATTCTCCATATCTCTTCGTGACGCATTCATATATGTTATCATAATCATTCCTCCAGGTCGCATTTTTTCTGTCTTCTTCGTACAGCAGTATCATATCACAGAACGGAGGAAATAATACTTAATTTTTTGTGATTTCTCTTTTTATTCACTCTTCCTGCGGTGTCACATCATATAGCCATACATCAATCTCCGGAATAACTTTTGTTCTCTGGAACTCTCCCATAACGGAAGATGCCGTTGTTACAAAGTTAGTCTCATCAACATCCATAGAATCTAACTGGAACTTACGACCTCTATCCTGAGTCATTTTCTTAGTTTCATATTCCAAAGTAGCGGAACCCATGAGATATCCGTTATCTCTGTCATAATCTCCAAGACCCTGTACCGACATTTTCGGAATTTTTACTTCTGCACCACCAGTATATTTTACCTGACCTGCATTTGCTTCCATCCAGCCGGTTACAGCTTCACGAACGGCTAACACGTCCAATGCTTTCTGAAAATTTGTTGCTGTTGCTAATGTGTTAATTGCCATCTTCTAAAATCTCCTTCCTATTCGCTCATCATACTAACGATTTTGTCCAACTCTGTTACATTGGAATCACCGTTTTTCATTGGCTTTCCGCCTTTCAGCTTTTCTTCTACGGCAGCGGCTACCGCTTCGGTAAAGGCTTTCTCTACTGCTTCAATGGATTTATTGCAGGAATCTGCATCTGTATACACCAGCACGTCTGCCAATGTTACCGGAAGTTTTTTCTCTGCAAGAGTATTTTTCGCTTCTGCCATAAGTTCTCTTCTGGTAATAGCGGCTTCTCTGTCAGATAATTCCTTTTCATGCTTTTTATTGAGGTATTCCTGTTTTTCATCCTTTGTCATCTTGGCAAGTTTCTCTGCTTCTGATAACCGGTCATCCATTAAAGCATCATACTTTTCTTTCTGATTCTTAAGTGCTGTTGTAATTGACTGCTGCACTCTCCGGTCGAATTCTGACTGGAAATCTCCTGTTTTCAAGAAATCATCAAAGGTCTTTGGTGGTTCACCCTTTGAACCTTCACCTGTGCCATCTCCGTCTCCTGCTCCATCCCCGGAACCGTCACCATCTCCAGTGCCGTCACCGTCTCCGGTTGCAAAAAACTGTAATTTCAGTGACATTCTCAATGCCTTTACTTCTTTATTCTTCATATTTTCTCCTTCCTGCCCCGAGCCGGTCTTTTCCCCAGTCCGTTGCATACCACATTGTTCTACCGTTCTTTAATGCCTGCGGAAAAAAGGCATAAAAATAACACCCAGAATACAATCTGCGTGCTTATCACTATTTAACCCATAGCTGGGAGATATAAGGAATCACCGCCCTTCTATACTTCTTTTCCTGTTACTTTTACTTCTTTGGCAACACCTTCTTTTATCAATTCCTTGCCACGTTCTGCGGTCATTTCCGTTTCTGTACCCTCTTCTACAATTTTCTTTGTGTACTTATCCACATACCGCTTTGTTACTTTAATTTTCATGTTTTCACCTCCTAGAAATTGGTATAAAAATACCACCAGTCTAAAGGCCAGTGGTATCTATAATTATTCATTTTATAATATTTACTACTTCTGATAACTAATTGGTCTGATAATATATATCATCCCGTATGGATTCCAACATATGAGTTTTTGATGTTCCCTCCTGGTGTTTATCCATCCAATATACGGATTCATCTTCTATATAATCCATAAAATCAATTTTAGTATCTACATCAATTTCAAAAACTCCATTTTCCCCACTATTCAATACTTGCTGGACAAGTTCATTATCAGGATACATTTCTTTAAGAAATTCGATTTGTTCATTTGTAAGTTTAAATTTTCGCATTCTCTATTCTCCTTATGTAATCTACATCTGTCGGATTACATTGAATCAATAAACCACTATCTGGATTTATTGTAACTGTTCCACCTTTTCCAATATATTTTTGGCTTTTATCACCATTAACTGATGTTCTCACAGGCATCACTTTTAATGGTTTCTCCAATGCATCTTTTATTCCTTCAATAGTAGCTCCAGAACGTGGTTTTCCTGTTTTGGGGTCTTTCATGGTTCCAATCACTCTCTCCATGAAATGTTTACTCTGTCCCTTTACTTCTATTCCCTCAGAAGTCTTTATTCCAATAACATTTTTTTCAATATCACCATATATCTTTTGATAATTAGTAAATCCGGATAGTGGTGATATCATTCCATTCTTCACGGAGCGAGTATACGTTCTAAACAGTTCCCAATTTTCAGTATTATTATACTTCATTTTTTGGAATTTTTCCAGCGTTTCCGGCACTTCTTCGCCAAGAATCTCCTGATATTTTTTATACTGAATCCTATCTGATGTTATATTTCGGATTCTCTTTTCTTCCAGCTTAGCATCCTGGTTCCCTTCCACATATTTCTGGTACCATTGAGCATAACTCATGGTTAACGGTACATCTATCTTCTTATGCGTCTTAGGATCTAATGCTTTGAACTAGAGTATATATCAACTGTCATTGTAATAACTTTACAATATGTGCAATAACACGCAATAAATATAGCAGTATACATTATTATATTGTAAACTTTTTTCATTACACATATACTCCTTTCGTTCTTTAAAAAGTATCTCCCTTTTCGGAATTGTGTGTCTGAATGAAAAGCGTGTATAATTCTATATTTTGGATGTATAAATCTACATCCTAGCAATTCCAAAAGCGGTTCGGTTTATTGTTGCTCCAAATCAATATAAAATTTTTCCTAAAGGACATAGCATGGTTTATTTTTGCTATGTCCTTTCTTTCGACAATCTGATATATTTGGTATATAAATTTAGAAAAAAATTTTTTGAAAAAAGTGTAAGATTATGGTTCAGAAGTTGTCTATATAGGTGTAAGGGAAAAAATCAGAAAGGAGGATTGAGTATGAACGACAAGGACATTATTCAGTTGTATTTAAATAGAGACCAGCGTGCATTATCTGCAACTGCAAAGAAGTATGGGAAATACTGCACTTCTATTGCAAAAAATATCCTAGGTAATAATGAAGATGCAGAAGAATGCGTCAATGATACATATTTAAGTACATGGGACTCTATACCGCCAACTATACCAACAATTCTATCTGCGTTTCTTGGGAAAAACACAAGAAATTTAGCTTTTAACAAATACAAACATAATCATGTGATGAAACGTGGAAACGGAGAAATAGCAGTCGTTCTTGACGAACTTGCAGAGTGTGTATCCGGCGTAGATGATGTAGAGCAAGAAATTGACAGACGAGAACTTGTCGCAACAATCAATTCTTTTCTGGAAACCTTGCCACCAAAAAAGAGAAACATATTCATCTGTAGATATTGGTATTCTGACAGCGTTTCATCAATTGCAAGGCGGTATGAAATGACTGAAAGTAATGTATCGGTTACATTAAACCGATTACGTTCTAAACTTAAAGAATACTTATTGGAAAGGGGTTATGTATTATGAAAAAAGAAGATTTGTTTGATACTCTTGGTGACATTAACAATCAATATATTAAGGAAGCTCATATGAACAACAAGCGAAAAAATAATTTTGCATGGGTTAAGTGGGGAACAATCGCAGCATGCTTTGCCTTATTGGTTTTATGTATTCCTATGGTAACACGCTTATCACCAGTAGAGGATACCAACACACCAACAGTTGAGTCATTACCAATCGAAAACAATAATAAAGTTGAGGATTTACAGAACAACAAAGAAGAATCTGTAAACATTCAAGAAAGTAAAAGTACAGAAATCGAAGATACTTCAGAAACTATTATAGAAGATGTTCCTGCAGACAATAAGGGAGAATATAACGAAGAAGTAAATAGCAGTGACTTAACCAAAGATACCTCAGAGTTTTTTGGTGGTTCCTATACAGATGCTAATGGAAAATTTGTAATCGTTCTTACAGAAGATACACCAGCTAATAGAACAGCTATTTGTAAGGAACTTGGCAGAAGTGAAAGCAATACTACTTTCGTAAAAGGTACTTACACATTGGCATATCTCACAGAGTTACAGGAAAAGATAACAAATGCAATGGTAAATAAGGAAATCCCATTTGTTGTAACGTCTGGCGTATATGAGAGCACAAACAACATCATTATTAGAGTAACAACAAATGATGAAGCAGAATTGGCAAAAGTATATGCTCTTGATACCATTGGCGGTGCAATCAAAGTAGAGTTCAGTGCTGGTGCAGTAGTTGAAGAATTATTACTTCCACTTCCTAAAGCTGAATAATCATTAAAAACTGAATAAAAATTTTCAAAGGCTACCCAGTCAAAAAGATTGGATAGCCTTTCTTTATGCTTTCAACCAGAACTCAAATTTAGTCTGGGAGGATAGCTGGGTGCAGTATAGTTTAGTAACCCAGCAAATCGCTCAAATCGCCAAAACAGTTAGCGAAAGTATAAATATTCATCAAATTCTCTGGTAATAGCATCAGACACACTTTTCAGAAAAGGGAGAAAAGTATTATAAACAATATACTTATAATTATCCATATGCATAATAACATAATGCATGCACTAATTATTGTACACATTGTATATTGTAATAATAAAAAAACGCCCTACTCTTTCAAGCAAGGCGGTATGCTTCCGAATAATACGAAAGCCCTAAGCAAGCATATTGTATCATTCGGAGCAGCCAAATGCAAGCGGAACACCGTTTCCAAGCTGGCTGTTATTTTTATACCCATTTTTAAGGAGATGATACTATGGCAACTAAGTACACTCGTCAAAAGGACGGACGATTTCAAGCAAAGGTGTGGACTGGTACCTATACTAAAACTGGTGCCAAAAAATATATTTCTATCTACTCCACCAAGTCCAGTAAAGACCTCAAAAGAAAAGTAAATCTATTCAAGCAGGAATTGGATGCCGGAATGTCTGCTATTAGTACTGACATGACGTTTTATGACTATGCTTTATCATGGTTGAATACTTATAAAAAAGTCAGAGAACGTGGAACACAGATTATGTATGAGAATATAATAAATACACATCTATTCACTTTATCATGCGTACACTTATCGGACATTCGACGAACACATTTACAGCTTGTTATAAATAATAATATTGAAAAGGCTCGCACCTGCCAGCAGATATATGTAACATTCAAACAGATTATCAAATCTGCCATATCTGATAAACTACTTCCGGTTACTGCTCTGGATAATATATGTGGAAATATAGAGTTGCCAAAATATGTGGCAAAAGAAAAAAGGGGATTGACTGATATAGAAAAAGATGCATTAAAAAAAGCTGATTTTTCACCAAGAGAAAAGGCTTTTGTATATATTGCATACGGCTGCGGATTACGAAGAGGTGAAATTCTTGCCCTTACTATATTTGATATATCCCTAGAACGTAATGAATTGACCGTAAACAAGGCTTTAGCCTTTGATGGCAATAATCGGGTACAAAATCCGTAAATGGCAATTGTATAGTTCCCATACCACCATTTTTAAATGAATTTATTTCAGAATACATAAAGACCTTACCAGGAACCAATCTCTTCTATTCTGCCAATAATGAATATATGACTGCTTCTGCTTATAATAAGATGTGGTCTAATATTGTTTCCAAAATGAATGTTGCTGCCGGTGGGTCAAATAAGATTAAAATAATAAACGGACTGACCGCGCATATCTTTCGGCATAATTACTGTGCAAACTTATGTTATCAGATGCCAAACATCAGTATTAAAAGAATTGCACAATTATTAGGTGATTCTGAGAAGATGGTTTTAGAGATTTATAATCATGTTCTGGAACAGAAAGAAAACGTGCAGGAAGTAGTAAAAAATTCAATTAATTTTTGAAGATGAAGGGGTTCAAAAATGCCCTTGAAGATGGAGTGAAGATGAATATTTAGGCTTACTTAGCACCACTTCCGATTACTCACAAAAATGGCGGAAACACTGTATTTATCAGTATTTCCGCCATTTTTAACTAATGAGACATCGGGGATTCGAACCCCGGACAACTTGATTAAAAGTCAAGTGCTCTACCAACTGAGCTAATATCCCATTTCTCAGGTTTTCTGAGAATGCCCAGTTCCGGAATCGAACCAGAGACACGAGGATTTTCAGTCCTCTGCTCTACCAACTGAGCTAACTGGGCAAGAGTTGCGGGAACAGGATTTGAACCTGTGACCTTCGGGTTATGAGCCCGACGAGCTTCCAGACTGCTCCATCCCGCGTTATTCAATTATCTTCTAAAAAGAAGAATGGGCAGAGGTGGATTCGAACCACCGAAGCAATTTGCAGCAGATTTACAGTCTGTCCCCTTTGGCCACTCGGGAATCTGCCCATTTCTATACAATATGAAATTGTATAAAGCCGATGATCGGACTCGAACCGATAACCTGCTGATTACAAATCAGCTGCTCTGCCAATTGAGCCACATCGGCATATCTTGTGCTACACTTATAACTACAAGAAAAGTGGGACCTACAGGGCTCGAACCTGTGACCCTCTGCTTGTAAGGCAGATGCTCTCCCAGCTGAGCTAAGATCCCATTTGAAACGACCCAAGCGGGACTCGAACCCGCGACCTCCGCCGTGACAGGGCGGCGCTCTAACCAACTGAGCCATTAGGCCTTAAAGGTACATACCTTCAAAACTTCATACAGATTGCTTTCCGAGTTGCTTTGGTCAAGCCCTCGACCGATTAGTAACAGTCAGCTCCACACGTTACCGTGCTTCCACCTCTGCCCTATCTACCTGATACTCTTTCAGGGGTCTTACTGTCTTGAAGACAGGGACATCTCATCTTGGGGGGGGCTTCACGCTTAGATGCCTTCAGCGTTTATCCCTTCCGAACTTGGCTACCCAGCTATGGATTTGGTATCCAGCTGATGCACCAGTGGTCCGTCCAGCCCGGTCCTCTCGTA
>NZ_JAOQKI010000032.1:0-10399 GCF_025567465.1 Roseburia amylophila | reverse complement strand
TAATTATACCAAAAAAACGCTCAGACCTCACGGTCTGGGCGATTTTTTTCTAGGGGAGTTTTTTTACAGCCCCTTTTTTTATGCAGGAGATGGGACTTGAACCCACACGATATTGCTACCACAGGCACCTGAAGCCTGCGCGTCTGCCAATTCCGCCACTCCTGCGAACAAATGATATTTTACCGTTTCAACGGTAATAAGTCAACCCCTATTTTTAATTTTTTACCTTTTTTTGAAAAAATATATAAAATTGACAAAAATCGAAAAAAGTTAAAAATAGGCATTGACAATTGTCCCGGAATTTGTTACTATTTACAAGTCGTCATGAGACGTAAGTTCATACGGTATGCGGAAGTGTCGGAACTGGCAGACGAGCAAGACTAAGGATCTTGTAAGCATTGCGCTTGTGTGGGTTCAAGTCCCATCTTCCGCACGATAAAAAAGAAAGCTCAGGTAAATTACCTGAGCTTTTCTTTTTGTATAAGATACAAGGAGGAATGGCATCTGATTTTAAAGAACATCAGATGCCATTTTTTCTTCCTGCTACTCTTTTATTTTTGCATACACAACCTTCAACAGCTTATTGTGCGGATTCTCAATCGGGTTTAATTCAATGCTCTTAAACTTCTTTAAAAAGGTAGAAAGTTTACTGCACTGGTAATTTCGTGGGTCAAAGCCCGGAATACGTTTGCTCAGATTGATTCCAAGCTCAGAAATATTAATCCAGCCATTTTCCTCTGCATTGCTCCGGATAATGGAGATTACCTCCTTTTCAATATCCGAAAGCTTCGGAAGGTTGTCATTGTCCCCGGCATCCTTTTCCGAAGATGCATTCGTATTTCTTCTTGTGGTGGCTGTACGCTGTTTTTCCTCTGCTTCTTCCTTATTATAAAGTAAATCAAGATACTTGAAATTCTCACAGGCATTTACAAAGGACTTCGGTGTCTTCTCCTCGCCCATTCCGATTACCATCATACCGGCTTCCTTTAAGCGCATGGCAAGTTTGGTAAAATCACTGTCTGACGACACCAGGCAGAAACCGCTGACTTTGCCGGAATAAAGAATATCCATGGCATCTATAATCAATGCTGAATCAGAAGCACTTTTTCCTGCAGTATAATTGCACTGCAATTCCGGCGTCAGAGCATACTCCTGCATATTTTTCATCCATGCAGATACGCTCGGATTCGAATAATCTCCATAAACCCGCTTATAAGTAGCCACCCCGTAATTGCTGACCTCATCCATAATTAGTTTCACATATTTATTGGATACATTTTCTGCATCAATCAGCACTGCTAATTTCGGTTGTTCATTCATACCATCTGCGCTCCTATTTCTTTAAGTGTCCCGTCACTACTACACGAATCAGATTGGTGGTACCGGAAATACCCAATGGAATTCCAGCTGTAATAACCGCCAAATCTCCATGCTGTACATATCCATGCTGTTCTGCGGATTCCATCGCATTATTA
The DNA here is from genome assembly GCF_025567465.1 of Roseburia amylophila. Taxonomy (NCBI): domain Bacteria; kingdom Bacillati; phylum Bacillota; class Clostridia; order Lachnospirales; family Lachnospiraceae; genus Roseburia; species Roseburia amylophila. The sequence continues at coordinate 8,924 of NZ_JAOQKI010000032.1, read as the reverse complement.
AACAATGCTTCTGTATCCGTCTCTTCCTGTATCATAAGTGGTGTTACACCCCAGGAAAGATTCATCTGATAATAACTCTTTTCCGATGGGGTACAGCCAATAATTGCACATTTCGGACGATATCTTGAAATCATACGGGCAGTCTTGCCGGATTTGGTTACCGTAACAATTGCTGCCGCATTGATGTCAATGGCAGTCATGCAGGTTGCATGGGAAATGGCATCGGTTACATCCGGATTATCAATCTTCTCCAACTGGCGGAAACGTTTCTCATAATCAATATCATTTTCTGTATATTCCGCAATCTCTGTCATGGTTTTTAATGCCTCCACCGGATATTTCCCGGCAGCAGTCTCACCAGACAGCATAATTGCACTGGTTCCATCATAAATAGCATTGGCAACATCTGTTGCTTCCGCTCTGGTCGGGCGTGGATTCTTCATCATGGAATCCAGCATCTGGGTTGCCGTAATAACAACCTTTTCTGCATGGTAAACCTTTTTTATAATTTTCTTCTGAATTGCCGGAACTTCACGAATCGGAATCTCCACTCCCATGTCTCCTCTGGCAACCATAATGCCATCTGACACTGCCAGAATCTCATCAATATTATCTACACCCTGACGGTTTTCGATTTTAGAGATAATCTTAATGTCATTGCAGCCCTGCTCTGCCATAATTTTCCGTAACTGCAGCACATCATCTGCACAGCGTACAAAAGATGCTGCAATAAAATCTACACCCTGTTCAATTCCAAATAGAATATCGGAGCGGTCTTTCGGGCTGATATAAGGCATGGACAGATTTACATTCGGTACATTAATTCCTTTTCGGTCTGAAATCACACCACCATTTTCTACTTTACAGGTAATCTCAGTTTCTGTCACATTGGTTACCAGCATTTCAATCAGTCCATCATCAATCAGAATTCTGGTTCCGGCTTTGACATCATGTACCAGATTTTTGTAAGTAATAGAGACCCGCTCTTTATTTCCCATAATATCATTGGTGGTAAGCTTAAAGGTATCTCCCGGAAGCAGCTCTGCTCTGCCGCCCTCCAGCTGTCCAATCCGGATTTCCGGTCCACTGGTATCAAGGAGAATTCCAACCGGTCTGCCCAGTTCCTTACGCATCTTTTTTACACGATCCATGGTTACTTTATGTTCTGCCTGTGAGCCGTGGGAAAAGTTAATTCTCGCCACGTCCATTCCATTTTCCATTAACTGTTTTAATACTTCATCATCCTTTGTTGCTGGTCCTAATGTACATATAATTTTTGTCTTTCTCATATTCTGTCCTTTCCTGCTACAAGCCCTCTATCTTCTTTTATTTCTTTATACTTCTTTCGTCTTTTCCTGTTCTTCTTTGGAAGAAGTCTCATCTTCTCTGCCATGATGCTCATACCACCAGCATGCAGCAACTGCTGCCGCTGCCATAACGCCCATAAGCGCTACTACAATATCCTGTGCCATATTTTATTATCCTCCTATCACAGTTATGACCTGATATTGTACGCAAAGAAACCTATGCTCCTCTGCGCACAGGTAAATTGCTTCTAACTTGTGATAGTCAGCCCTTCGCTCCATCCTGATGATGGATATAGCCTATAATGACACGCCTGCTGTCCAAAACATCCTTTGATTTCCGTAATTCAAAGTTCCAGCCGTCTTTTGCCTGATTTTCAGGCAATACTGCTTCCAGTGATAATGCTGCTCCTTCCAAATCGCTGTTTTTCTCCGACAGTCTGCGGTATCCCGCTGCAATCCTGCCGGTCTCCCGATTTCCCAGAAGTTCTTCGGTACAGCTCTCTGATGGTCTGGATAAATGTGCTGCCTGTATGAAATTCTGGTTCGCAGTATCTTCACATGCAAAGGAAGAATCTATGTTGATATTTTCAACATACATTCCTGAAACCGTCATAATAACAGCCACTATGAGACTTATCAGCTTTTTCTTTAAACCTGTTATCCTCATTGTATTCTCCCTGCTTACTGTGCAACTGCGAAAACACGCTTTACAGGAAAGCAATTTCCTGTAAAGTAAAAAAACTGGCAGGAGTAACTCCTGCCAGTTGCGTTGCTACCCGTCTGCTTACGCTCATTATAAGCATTTCGCTATTGAAATGCAAGAAACGAATAGACAATTATTCTTTTTTTACATAATCTTTACTTATTAACTGCCGGATACGACACCAAGTTCCAAAAGCCTTCTTTTTGCCTGCTGCTGATTCTGAAACTGTATGCCTGTAATGCCAAGCTTTTCTGCCGCCTCTATGTTTTCCGGACGGTCGTCTATGAATACACATTCCTGAGGTACTAAGTGGTATCTGTCCAGCAATAGTTTATAAATTTCTGCTTCCGGCTTAATACATTTCACCTGATAGGAAAAGATTGCTCCGGTAGTCTCCTTTTCAAAAGAAAGTTCTTCTGTTGCTTTTTCATAAGTGCTCTTTGGAAAATTAGATAATATATAGGTATGATATCCATTTTTCTCAAGGCTTCGTATCCACTGCACCGTATATGGATAAGTACGAATCGTATCTCCTACATGGTCATAAAAGAGCCTGATTTCTCTTTCATAATCCGGTGATTCCTTGATGCATGCAGCAATAATCTCTTCATCTGGCTTTGCTCCCCGGTCAAATTCATTCCAGGTTACGGAACGGACGGTAGCATCCGCTACATGTTCAAAGATTTCACCTTCAAATCCGAGCTTATGAAATACTTCTTCCCAGCAAAAGTCTACCAGTACATTTCCTACGTCAAAGATTACATTTTTTATCATCACAATCTGCCTTTATTCTTAACGATAAATGATATCATTTCTTCCCGGTCCGTTAGAAACCATGGTAATCGGATATCCAATCTGTTCTTCGATGAATTCTACATATTTACGGCAGTTTTCCGGAAGGTCTTCGTATTTCTTAATTCCACGGATATCTGTCTTCCAGCCCGGAAGTTTCTTTAATACAGGTTTTGCTTTTTCAAGCTTTGTGGTTACAGGGAAGTCTGTGGTTACTTCTCCGTCGATTTCATATCCTACGCAAACCGGAATCTCATCTAAATATCCTAAAACATCTAACACAGTAAATGCTACATCGGTAGTTCCCTGCATACGGCAGCCGTATTTACTTGCCACGCAGTCAAACCATCCCATACGTCTTGGACGTCCTGTGGTTGCGCCGAATTCTCCGCCGTCTCCACCGCGTTTTCTTAATTCATCTGCTTCTTCGCCAAAGATTTCGCTGACGAATGCACCTGCACCAACAGCAGAAGAATATGCTTTACATACAGTAACAATTTTCTTAATCTCATATGGCGGGATTCCTGCTCCGATTGCACCATATGCAGCCAATGTAGAAGAAGATGTTACCATTGGATAAATTCCGTGATCCGGGTCTTTTAAGGTTCCAAGCTGTCCCTCTAAGAGAATGTTCTTTCCTTCTTTGATTGCCTTATCAAGATATAAAGAAACATCACAGACATACGGAGCTACCATATCACGGTACTCATGCAATGTATTTAACAGCTCTGCCTTGTCCAGTAATGGTTTGTGGTACATATGCTCTAACATAATATTTTTCATTTCACAGATACGGTCTACCTTTTCTGTTAAAGTATCCTCATCGAAAAGTTCACTTACCTGGAAACCGATTTTTGCATATTTATCTGAATAAAATGGTGCAATACCTGACTTGGTAGAACCGAATGATTTCTTGCCAAGACGCTCCTCTTCGTACTGATCAAAAAGCACATGATACGGCATAACAATCTGTGCACGGTCAGAAACCAAAAGCTTAGGTGCCGGTACATTACGGTCTGTAATAGACTTCATCTCATTGAAAAGCTTCGGGATATCAAGTGCAACACCATTTCCGATAATACTTGTGGTATGTCCGTAGAACACTCCTGATGGAAGGGTATGTAATGCAAATTTTCCGTAATCATTTACGATAGTATGTCCTGCATTTGCACCACCCTGGAAACGGATAATAATATCTGCTTCCTTTGCAAGCATATCAGTAATCTTGCCTTTTCCTTCATCTCCCCAGTTTGCACCAACTACTGCTGTAACCATTTTTATTTCCTCCTTATAATAAGAAATATGTTCTTCTCGCTGCTCGCGTAACTATGAGAAACACGCTTTACGAGCTACTCGCGGAGCGTGTTTTACTTTACAGAAAAGCAATTTCCTGTAAAGCAAAAAAGAACCGGTGTAAAAACCAGTTCTCTGCTTCTTACTTTCTGATTATACCGAATCAGATATTATAAGTAAAGTCAATATTCCTTATACTCGATATAAGTTTTACTTATGTTGTAATAATTTCAATAATTTTTCTGCTGCCGCAGTCAACGGAACCCTGTCATCCGAAACAATACAGAACTGTCTGGCAGGAATCTTCTTATTAAATGTAATCTGAAACAGTTCCCCCTTATCAATTTCTTCCTGGGCAAAGTCCCTGACCACATTTGCTATGCCAAGGCTCCTTTTTGCAAACTGTATCAGCATATCGCTGGTGGCAAGTTCTATCTCCGGATGAATCACAACGCCTTCGCCCAGCAGAAATTCCTCTACATATTTTCTGGTAGAGGTATTTCCCTCCAGGCACATAACCGGCAGATGTTCCAATTCTTTATAGCTTAATTTACCGCCCTTTAAATATTCAAATTTTCGTCCTGCCACAAAGACATCTTCTATCTCACGCACCGGAATTACATGCATATTCTTCGTTGTCTCCATAGGCGTGCTGACTACACCAAAATCGATTCTGCCGCTCTGCAGATATTTCAGTGTCTCCGGTGTCGGTGCATTGGTAACTGTAATCCTGATTTTCGGATACTGCTCATGAAACTGTTCCAGATAAGAAAGCAGATAAAACTGCAGTGTCATATCGCTGGCTCCAATACATACTTCTCCGCTGGTCAGCTCCTGCATTTCAAGGAATTTGCGTTCACCTTCCCGGATGGTCTCATAGCCCCGCTGCACATAGCCGTAAAGCGTCTGCCCCTCTGCAGTCAGACGCACCCCTCTGGATGTCCGCATGAAAAGGGTGGTTCCCAGCTCCCGCTCCAAATTACGGATTGCCTGGGACACTGCCGGCTGTGAAACATTCAGTTCTTCTGCTGCCAATGTAATACTGTGAAGTTTTCCTACATAATAAAAAAATTTGTAATATTCTAAATTCGTATTCATGAGCGAATTATACCATAATTAGATTGATTTTTACATTGTCATTTTTATTTTACCAATGTATACTAATCCCGTTTCCAAAGAATATAGTACTTTTTTCTCATATAGTGCAGAACATTTCTGCAAATTTTTTTGAAAGGAGCTTATAATTATGACGAAAGATATGACAACCGGAAATCCACTAAAATTAATCCTTCTCTTCTCACTTCCTGTATTGTTCGGGAATCTGTTCCAGCAGTTCTACAGCATGGTAGATACCATCATTGTAGGGCAGTTTTTAGGAGAAGATGCCTTGGCTGCTGTAGGTGCAACCGGTTCTATTATGTTTCTGGTGCTTGGTTTTGCATCCGGACTTGCCCAGGGATTCGGTGTTATGGTATCACAGGCTTTCGGTGCAAAGGATGAAAGCCGTTTAAAGCATATTGTTGCTTTATCCTTCCTCTTAACCATAATCATTTCCGTGATTCTTACCGCATTGACTGTTACTACTTCCCGGGAGCTTTTAATCTTTATGAACACACCGGATAATATTCTTGATATGGCAGACTCTTATATCCGGGTTATCTTCTGGGGTATCATTACCAGTATGATGTACAATGTTGTTTCCGGAATTTTAAGAGGTGTTGGTGACAGCAAGACTCCATTATACTTCCTGCTGTTTTCCTCCGCTCTTAATATTGTACTGGATTTATTCTGTATTGTAACTTTAAAATTAAATGTTGCAGGTGCTGCATATGCCACCGTAATCTCACAGGGTATTTCCGCTGTTCTCTGTCTTATTTATATGTACCGTAAATTCACGATTCTCCGCACCAGAAAAAGTGATTACTACATCGACCGCGTGACAACCGCCCAGATGATGGGGCTTGGTATCCCGATGGCTTTGAACTACTCTCTGATAGCTGTTGGTTCCATGATTCTTCAGTCTGCAGTAAATGTATTTGGTTCCAGTGCTGTTGCAGCCTTTACTGCTGCATCCAAGGTAGAACAGATTTCCACCCAGCCAATGCCGGCTCTTGGAACCACAATGTCTACTTACTGTGGTCAGAACTTAGGTGCTGGAAAATACGAACGCATCTTCGATGGCATGAAGAAGGCCTTTGGAATCGCCCTTGGAACTGTTGCAATTGCTGCATTCATCTGTACTGTATTTGGCCGTTCCATTGTTTCCCTTTTCTTAAGCGAACCGACGGAAGCCATTTACAGTTATGCCACACAGTACTTAAATACCATCAGCTGCTTTTTCTTCTTTCTTGCTCTTATTTACCTTTATCGTACTTCTTTGCAGGGACTTGGAAAAGGTATCATGCCTATGGTCAGCGGTATCTTTGAAATGATTTGCCGTGTCGGTGTCGTATGGCTCCTTTTAAATCCATATGGATACTGGTCAGTCCGCCTGGCAAGCCCGGTAGCATGGATTGGTGCCGGTGTACCACTTATGATTTCCTATCTTGTTTGGAAGAACCGGAAAAAGAAACAGCTCCGCAGTCAGGCTGTATAAAATCCAGAACCTGCAATGCTGCAGCAGCAGAAAAGAAGCCCCATCCTCTGAATCATCAGAGGATGGGGCTTCTACTTATTTACGAGAGTAGCTCATAAAGCGTGTTTCTCGTAGTTTACTTATTACTTATTTTATATTCCAGTTTATGCAACCGGATTTCCGCACTTGGTGCAGAACTTATTTCCAGCTACAAGTGGAGCTCCACATTTGCTGCATACCGGCTGAGTCGGCTGCTGTGGCTGTACAGGCTGCTGCGGCTGTACTGGCTGGCTCTGGAACTGACCCTGCTGCTGTGGCTGCATTGGCTGTCCCTGGAACTGTCCCTGCTGTGGTGGTACATTTCCATACATGTTCTGCTGTGGCATTCCCTGATATCCATTCATCATTTTCTGTCTGATTAATGGCTTCTCAGCCTGAAGTACATTGATAATAATCAACAGATCCAACACTACAATTGCCAGAATAAATAAGATATTAAATATAAATCCGGCTGTAACTTTTGCTGTACAGTAATTATCTGTTGCTTCCTTATTTACTCCGACGCAAAGTGCAATCCAGAAAATAAAGTCAACAACTGCACAGCTTCCGGATGCGATTGCAGCAATTTTGTCTTTTAATACGCTCTTTAAGCACCAGAGAGCCAGCATAGCGATTGGAAGCAACAGCATTATAATGCAGATTACTTTTGGATCTGTTACACTTTCGCCTTCTATCTTAATACCTGTCATAGCTTTAAAAGCACTAATTTTAATATTTCCATATCCAGCACAGGATACCATAAATGATGGTACAAAGAAAAATACCATTAATAAAATAGATAACAGACGAATGATATTTTTCACATGAATGTGCTTTGTAAAATCATTTCCAGAATTCATTTCCTTCTCCTTTAGTTTCCAAACTGAGTTAAATTATCAGTTACTTCGTAAGTATAATCAACCTTCTGAGTTACAACCAGATCATTAAACATCTGTGCCCCATCTGTATAACCATCAACATTATACCATCCGTCATCATACTCTAAATCAGTATATCCTTCGATATCACCATATGTATTAAAGTTCTGGCTTCCATCGGATAATGCCATAATATTTGTATATTTTACCGGGAAGTATACAACAGTTGGCTCAAATGCATTTTCTGCACTGGTTACAGTTGTCGAAAATACCAGATAAAGGACGTTCGTATCACCCCATGTATCACTGTTTTTTGCAACCAGATAATAAGAACCTTCATAACTGAATCCGGAATTTCCAATATAGGAATTGTTATTTGCAAAATATGCATCTAACGCATCTGTTGCTTCATTTTTCATGGAATCCAGATTGTCTGCTGAAATATCTGCAGCAGATGTTACATAAGAGTCTACTCCGGATACAATATATTCTTTTGATGTCTGTGTGAATTTGTAACCATTTGCCAATGCATTCTCTTCTGACTCATCAACTGTTAAAGTTACGGTATCACCAACATCAAGGCTGTCATAATCTTCAAAATTGAACCACAGATAACGTAAGTAATCATCATCTGAATTATTGGTCCAGTTTGGATATACATAAGGTGGTGTTCCTGAGAAGGTTACCTCGATATCTTCAAACGGATCAACTTCTTTTACTTCTTCCAGTCCTTCTACTGTAAATTCCTGTTCTTTGGAAAGAATTTTAACCCCTGCTTTTTTCTCATAATCTTCATTCCATGAAGCAGTAACGGTTACCACATCACCATTTGACAGGTCTGAATCCGGTTTCACATCAAAAGTAATACTGTCAATCAAATCCCAGTTACTACTTCCCATCAAATCTGTGAGGTCACTCCAGTCAAGGTCATCAAGAGATTTTACATTTTTAAGTTTCTTTCCCTGTGCCTTGATAACAGCTTCACTGAATCCGGTCTCGTCGAAATCAACATATGCAGTTCCTGCTGTTTCATATCCGTTATACTCTACAGAAATATAATCGTTGATATTTACTTTCTTTTTCTGATTCTTCACTACCACAAGTGCAACAATTGCAACTACTACAACTGCAATGACTGCAATAAGCAATGCCCATAACTGTTTCGTCATCTTAAATGGTTTCTTAGGCGGGCGTGCCTGCTGTGGCTGTCCCTGGAATTGTCCCTGCTGTGGTCTTCCCTGGAACTGTCCCTGCTGCGGCTGTCCCTGGAACTGTCCCTGCTGTGGTCTTCCCTGGAACTGTCCCTGCTGCGGCTGTCCCTGGAACTGTCCCTGCTG
>NZ_JAOQKI010000031.1:0-11997 GCF_025567465.1 Roseburia amylophila | reverse complement strand
AAATAACCTCCAAACTGAGTAATTTTATCTTACATCAGTTTGGAGGTTTACACAAACTTTGGGATGCTCCCGCTATTTCAAAAATAGTTTTCACTGAGGGCAAATCGGAGCATATCCGATTACCTTTCTAAGTGGAGTATATATGAAAATATTTGCAATTTCAAGCAAACTTTTTGACTTGCTCTATGGTAATTTGATAGGTTCTAATTTTAATCTGAGATATTTCATTTCGTCATTAATTAATTTGACTGTTTCTACTGCATTTTCATTTTTTGCAGCTTTCAGGATACGCTCAAGTCTTTGAAATTCATCTATTAACATTCCAGTATATTGTTTATCTGTTAACATAGATTCTTCATTCATTTTAACACCTTCTTCCATAAAAATATTATATCATAGTTAAATAGAGCGTAGCAACTTGGAATTTACTATTGATATATGGTTTGTCCTTCCTTTTTTACTGCTTTATAGTAAAAAATGGAATAAAAAGAATTAATTCAAGTTCAATTGATGAAAATGCGTATTAAACACACATAAAAATATTTGCAAATACACAAAAAATGTGTATAATATAATTGAAAGGGGGATACTATTTGAAGAATAGGGAATTAGTAAAGAAACTGGAAGCAGCAGGCTTTTCGTTGGAAAGACATGGTAGTAATCATGATATATATACAAGAGGTTCAGACGAAGAACAGATTCCAAGACACAAAGAAATTAATGAAAGATTAGCAAAGGCAATTATAAGGAAATGGGGATTATAAGAATTCCCATTTCTTATATGATAATTATAAATGATATGATGAGATTAAGAATGGAGGTTGTTTTGTATGAGACAGGTATATCCAGTAATTTTTACACCACTGAATGATAAAAAAGATACTGTATTAATAGAGGTGCCGGATTGGGAAATATTAACTGAGGGGTATGGAATGGCTGATGCAGTGAAAATGGCAAGGGATGCAATCGGTCTAAAAGGAATAACCTATGAAGATAAAGAAAAAAAGTTTCCAGAGGCAAGTTCTATAAATGAAATTGATACTTCTAAGGGTACTTTTGCAGAAGATGGAGAGGGCTATGTATCATTTGTTGATATTGATTTTACAGAGTATCGAAGGAGAGTAGATAATAAAACAGTAAGAAGAAATGTAACATTGCCAAATTGGTTAAATCAGGAAGCAGAAAAAGCACATATAAATGTTTCCAGAGTGTTACAGGAAGCACTTATGTTAAAATTAAATGTTTCAAGATAAAAGTAATCTAAATGATAAAAAATCTTGACATCTCCCGCAAAAGTTCTATAATACATTTTCGGTAATGCGAGGATGTAAAAGGATGAATAAAGAAAGAGACTATTTTTTTGATAATTTAAAAGCGGTATTGATATTCTTAGTTGTGCTTGGACATTTCCTGCTCCCAATCCGTGGAGACAATCCGTTGGTGGTAGTGAAACGGCTCATCTATGTATTTCATATGCCGCTTTTTGTATTTATCTCCGGCTATTTTGCCAAGAAAATTTATAAAAATGGACAATATAATTTTAAGAAAATATTGTATCTGCTGAAAGCATATGTTGTGTTCGTTGTGGCAATTCAGACAGTATATGCCATTGCGGGATTTGAAAAATTTACGGAGATAGATTTCTTTTCCCAAAGTGGTGCACCGTGGTATTTATTTGCAATGATTGTATGGTATCTGACGATACCACTTGTCCGTAAATGTAAAGCGGTGCCGGTTCTTTTGCTTACTGTAGTGCTGGCATTAACAGCTGGCTATTTTAAAAATGTGGGGGACTTTTTATGTCTGTCACGAATTCTGGTATTTGGACCGTTTTTCTATCTGGGTTATTTTCTGGAGCAGAAGACACTGGAAAAAGCATTGCAGCCAAAGCTTCAGAGACTGGTGGTTCCATGCGCGGAGGCAATCTGTATCTTTATTCTGGCATATGGAGCAAGGTTGAAAGATTCCCTGGGAATGGTATATGAAAATATATCCTATTATGAACTGGAAGAAGTGTGGAAAGGACCGATGGTCCGCCTTTCCCTGATGATTGCAGCATTTCTTATTTCCTGGGCAATCATGTTTTTCATTCCGAGAGGAAAGACAAGGTTGTCAGTAATCGGACAGAATACCATGCCGGTATATATGCTGCACCGGATTTTACTGGATATTCTGATGTTTGCCGGAATCTATGATTATCTGGGTGACTGGGGCTGGATAGCATTTTTTATCCTGTTGGGATTAAGTGCCGGAATCGTATATGTGTTAAATAATTCACATGTTGTTAATCAGGTCAACCGGATACTGGCATTACATACGCCACAGTTGATCAGAAACTTAAAAAGGCAACGGGCACGTTAGTCTGGATGGAAGAGATTGATACCATTGGAATGATAAAGAGAGGTGGTCGTATGTCAGAAAATAGAAAAATTCGTGTTTTTTATCAGTTTAACGGATATGTCCAGGGTGTGGGATTCCGCTATCGCATGTCGCATCTGGCGGGGCATTTTGGTGTGACTGGCTGGGTGCGCAATGAATATGACGGCTCGGTACAGGCAGAATTGCAGGGACTGCCGGAAGAAATTGATATGATAATTCAAAGACTCTGCCAGGACCGTTACATCGAAATCCGCAGCATGGACAGAAAAGAACTTCCACTGGATGAGACGGAACGGGGCTTCCATGTAAAATATTAAAATGCAAAAAGCAGCTTCTGGCATACTTTGTCAGGAGCCTTTTTACTTTACAGGAAATTGCTTTCCTATAAAGTAAAAACGCTCTGCGAGGATGCGCACTGCGGCGTATAAGGTAGATGTCGCAAGCGACCGCCGCAGGCGCGAGAATGTGCCAAGGTACATTCTTTGTTCAGAAAAGTTGCAAAAAATAGCAAGAAATAGTAAACTGTGGGATATGCAAGTATACTACTATGAAAATGAATTAGAGGATGAATTCAATGCATTTGACAACTTTGTCATCCAGCTTGCCTTCGAACAGGCTAAATTGAAAAAAAAAAGATGTACCGTGTAATCCGGGAAGGCAATTATACCGGATTTCCGGGATTTTACGGAGTGTTAATGCGCCATTGCAACACACTGCCGTTAAGCTCTAATTTTAAGACCATGGAGAAATTCATTGCTGCCGTAGACAGGGTATTAGAGAAAAATCAATTTGTACTTGTCTATCCGGAGCAGGGAATGTGGTGGAATTACCGGAAACCAAGACCGCTGCAGAAGGGCGCATTTAGCTTCGCTGCCAGAAATAATAAGCCGGTACTTCCCGTATTTATTACCATGGAAGACAGTGATGTTTTAGATGATGACGGATTCTATGTGCAGGAATATACGGTGCATTTCTGTGAACCGATTTATCCGGATCCGAATAAAAAGCGTGCACAGAATTCCTGTGAGATGCGGGATAAGAATTATGAAGCGTGGAAAGCTGTTTACGAGCGGACCTATGGAGAGAAACTGACCTATAGTTGTGATGAGGAACAGTCGATTAAAGAGAAGAAAGCACTCTAATAAAAGTTGCAGGAAATGTAATATGTATTGAGAAAGGGTAAAGGGATAAATTATGAATAATCAGTGGAACCAGATGCCATCAAACATGCCGCCACAGCAGAGACCGCCGATGCCACCGAATATGCCGCCACAGCAGAGACCGCCGATGCCACCGAATATGCCGCCGCAGCAAGGTGGACCAATGCCGCCGAATATGCAGATGCAGCAGGGCAGACCGATGCCACCAAACATGCAGATGCAGCAGAGACCGCCGATGCCACCGAATATGCCGCCACGACAGGGAAAAATGCCACGGCCGGAGCTCTCTCCGGAAGATAAGAAGCAGGCAGACAAATTATGTATTATTTCCATGATTTTGATGTTTGCACCGATGGTAGTAATTTTTCTAAAGAATATTATTCTGGGACTGTTGTTTGATGCAGGAAAAGAAGAATTTTATTATAATATCGCAAGCAGCTATGTATTAGGTTCAATTCTGACTTTTCTTATGGCTGGCTGTGGAATTGCAGCACTGGTACTTATGATTTTGGTCCGTGTAAAATATCCGCAGAGTGTATTTGGTAAAGTGCTGATGTGGCTTTATATTGCACTTGCCATTCTTGTAGTAGTATTTATAGCAGTAACAATTATTACCTGTGGGCTGGCATTCATAAGCTGTGTCCGAAACTGTCCGGGCTGATGAGGCAGGAAAATAAATGATAGATATTACGATTTTGCACTGGAGAATTTCGCCGTATTTTATCTGTTTTCTCTTAAGCTTTGTACTGGCATATCTTTATGTCACATGGTATTTGAAAAAAGCAGGAGTAAAGGGCAGTCATATCTTTTATTCAGAGCTTTTGAATACAGTTCTGGCATTATATTTTGGAGCATTTTATACCTTTATTGTGCAGCTGGCAGAACAGGGTAAAGTAGAAACATTTGGTTTTTCCAGTCTTGGCGGTATGGCGGGCATCCTGCTCGGTGTGTGGATTTTTACAAAAATCAGTAAGGAACATAAGATAGAGCTATGGACTGCATATGTGCTGGCATTGGGACTGATGTATGCGGTTTCAAAGCTCGGCTGTTTTTTTGCAGGCTGTTGTGTTGGCATGAGATATCAGGGACCTGGCAGTATCCGCTATCTTGATAATGGAGCAGCGGGGGAATACCTTTTTCCGGTCCAGCTGGCAGAGACAATCTTATTTCTGCTGGCGTTTTTGTTGCTTCACAGGATGGCAGAACGAAAAAGGAATGGTATAATTCCAAAGAGTCTGTTGCTGTATGCGATATTAAAATTCGTACTGGATTATCTGAGGTATTATGAAGACAGAAAGATTTTCAGTGCGAACCAGTGGGGATGTCTGCTGGTAGCTGTAAGCGTATTGCTCTATGAGGCAGTACGGCAAATTAAACAAAGGGCGAATAATAAAGTAATATAACGGATATGAGAAAAGAGTTTTGTGGGTGTTGTGCCGGCAGAACTCTTTTGCATTGTTATGCATCCAAAGAAGCTGCAGGACAGGTTATGGTGGTTATCAAGCGTTATATTTATTGTAAAAGGTTGGATTCGGAACAAAGTATTTAGAAAAAATCGAAAAATAAGTTTACATAATATAGGTACAAAATATGGGACACATCCTGTTGTAACATAATCTTATCAGAGAGCAAAGCCACTGAAAAATACCAGAAAAGTGGCAGAAAAGCGAAGGAAAAGATAAGAAAAAAGACACAGGGAGGTCACAATTATGCGTGATAATACAGTACATGTAAGAAGAGGAAAGAAACATCCGTCAAGAATGGAAATGATAGTGCTTGCAGCTCTTGCAGCCCTTATGGTAAGCGGTGGAACATTATTACTGCTGGCAGCTTTGCTGGGACAGGATATTACAGACTGGAACCACAGAGTAGCAATTACAGCAGGACTTTCTCTTGCCGGAGTTGTGTGGGGATGGTTAATCAGGGCAAACCGTTAGACATATCCGTGGGATAAGTACGACATGGTTTTTCGAATTGAGGTTGACGCATTCCCGATAGTTTTCTATAATGAAACTGATTATATTGTACAGGAAAATCAAAAGAAGATTTTCTGTTGTTTTGGAGAAAAAGGGAATTGAAGGAGACGGAAAATGAAGAAAACAATTCGTAAGATAGAGATACTTTTCATGTCATTGATTTGCATTTTTGCCATGTCAGGAATGCCGATGCAGGTATATGCAGGTCCTGCGGATAATTCGCTGGAGACACTGACAGTAGCCGAGGGTTCATTATCACCTGCATTTGAAGGAAGCCGTATGTACTATACGGTACAGGTAGCACAGGATGTAAGCAGCGTGACGGTAAGTGCAAAAACGGTAAATCCGGCAGCAACGATTCAGTCCGGGGTGGGAACCACTACCTTAAAAACAGATGGAGATACAAAGATTGACGTAGTAGTGCAGGCAGAGAATGGAAATCTTGCAACTTATCATCTGACCATAACCAAGTCTGCAACAGGTGCTGCAACAGATACTACAACAAGCACAGACACAGGCAATACTCCGGCGGACAATAATACCGGAGCAGATAATGGCACAGATACAGCCACACCGGACGATACTGTATCTGCCTATACCGTGTCAGAAGATTTCGCAGCAGAACAGATTCCGGCAGATTTTACAGAAGCGCAGGTAACTTATCAGGGAGCTGAATACCGTGGTGCTGCTTTTAACAATGGTAATTTATCTCTTTTATATATGACAGATGCAGCAGGAAATGCAGGCTTTTATGTGGTAAATGGCACCGATGGCAGTGTGTGTCCATATATTCGTATCGATAATGGGGATAATTATCTGATTTTAATGACACCTTCGGCAGTGACTTCCTTTGTACCGGGCGAAGCAACCACGCCTATTCAGGTTGGGGACAGTACATTTGAAGATGCATACGCAACAGATACAGAAAATATTTATACCGTATATGGAATGACAAATGATGGACAGGAAGGCTGGTATAATTACAATACCAGTGATGGAACCTTCAGCGAATACCAGTACAGTGACAGCACGGAGGAGGATACCGATACCACCTATCTTCAGAATGCATTAAATGACTTAAATGACAAATATACCGCTAGAAAAGACCGGGATTTAAAAATTATTGCCGGATTAATTGTAGTAATCGTAATTCTTATTTTTATCATTATTAATCTGTTGCTTCGTGGAAGAAGAGGTTATGAAGAAGAGGACGATGATGAAATCGAAGAAGCAGTAGATATCTTTGAAGAAGAAAAACGCAGAAAGGCAAAGAAGAAACAGAAATTCGTAGAAGATGCCGGTAAAGTCGAAGAAGAACCGGTCGAAAAAAAAGAGACCAGTGCAGTGAAGGATTTACCGGAGAAAGCAGAGTCAGAAGAAAAAGAAGAAGCGGATTCCGCCGCTCAGTTACCGGAAGAAGTGGCAGAACGGTTAGGCGAAACTGACTTTATGGAAGAATTTGAAGAAGAACCGGAATTTATGTCCGGCAGAAAGAAACGTGAAAAGGAAAAGAGAGAAAAAAAAGAGAAGAAACGGCGGAGCAAAGATATTTTTGATGACGATGATGAAGATAATGGAATCTTTGCAAGCCATGATGACTTTATTGAAAAAGAATCATCAGATGATGATATTGAAGTAATGGATTTAAATGATTTATAAGAGAATTGGCGCGTAGTGACAGGAGGATTTTATGCATAAACCATATACAAAACAAGCGCAAAAAGTAATAGAACTGACGACAAAGGCAGCCAGAAGCATGCATCATAATTATATTGGAACAGAGCACCTTTTACTGGGATTGCTAAAAGAAGGCAGTGGAGTAGCTGCCTGTGTTCTGATGGATGCGGGAGTAGAAGAAACCCGTCTGGTAGAACTGATAGAAGATTTAATCGCTCCATCTTCGGATGTGGCAGTATTAGACCGGAAAGGTTATTCTCCAAGGATTCAGCATATCATTGAGACCGCTGACCAGGAGGCAGAGCGTTTTGACAATGAGAATATCGGAACAGAACACCTTTTAATTGCATTATTGAAAGAGGCAGACTGTGCCGGTGTACGTCTGTTGAATACACTGGGTGTGAATATCCAGAAGATTTATATCGAGACTCTGGTAGCCATGGGAGAAGACGTAAACCGCTATAAAGAGGAGATTGCGGCAAGCAAATCCGGAAAAAAGAAAGCAGTAGAAGTAACGCCAACCTTAGACCAGTATTCCAGGGATTTAACTGCTATGGCAGCCTATGGTGAGATAGACCCGGTGATTGGCAGAGAGGCAGAGATTGCCCGCGTGATTCAGATTTTAAGCCGCAGGACGAAAAATAATCCATGCCTGATTGGAGAGCCGGGAGTTGGAAAGACAGCTATTGCAGAAGGACTTGCCCAGCGTATTGCATCCGGACTGGTTCCGGATACAGTCCGGGGAAAACGAGTGGTAACACTGGATTTATCCGGAATGGTAGCAGGCTCTAAATACCGTGGAGAATTTGAAGAGCGGATTAAGAAAGTCATTCGTGAAGTGACAGAAGCAGGAAATGTACTTCTTTTCATAGATGAACTTCATACCATTATCGGAGCAGGTGGAGCGGAAGGTGCTATTGATGCATCCAATATTTTAAAGCCATCCCTTGCCCGTGGAGAAATACAATTAATCGGAGCAACCACATTAGAAGAATACCGTAAATATATTGAAAAAGATGCAGCCCTGGAACGTCGTTTCCAGCCGGTAACGGTGGAAGAACCGACGGAAGAGCAGACAATAGAAATATTAAAGGGATTAAGAGAACGCTATGAGAAGCATCATCATGTACAGATTACAGATGCCGGAATTGAAGCCGCAGTGAAGCTGTCTATCCGTTATATTGCAGACCGTTATCTGCCGGATAAGGCCATTGATTTGATGGATGAGGCTTCCTCGAAGGTTCGCCTTGGCGGATTTAAAATGCCGGAGAAGATTAGTGAACTGGAACGTAAGGCTGCTCAGTTAGAGGACGATATGGAGACGGCATTGATGGAACAGCGGTTTGAAGATGCCGGGGCAATCCGCAAGGAGAAGGAAGCTGTCCGGAAGAAATACGAAAAGCAGGTGGAAAAATACCATCGGGATGCAGACAAGAAGAAACTGGTTGTTGGAGAAAATGAAATTGCAGAAATTGTATCTGACTGGACAAAGATACCGGTGAAGAGACTGGCAGAGGGCGAGGCTGCACGTCTCAACCGTCTGGAAAAGACACTGCATAAGCGTGTAGTAGGACAGGAAGAAGCAGTCAGTGCAGTGGCAAGAGCAGTCAGAAGAGGACGGGTAGGATTAAAAGATCCGCATCGTCCGATAGGTTCCTTCCTTTTCTTAGGACCGACCGGAGTTGGTAAAACAGAGATAACAAAGGCACTGGCAGAGGCTGTCTTTGGCGATGAGCAGGCAATGATTCGTGTTGATATGTCAGAGTACATGGAGAAGCACAGTGTTTCTAAAATGATTGGTTCACCGCCAGGTTATGTAGGTTATGAAGAAGGCGGCCAGCTCAGCGAAAAGGTCAGAAGAAAACCATATTCTGTTATTCTTTTTGATGAAATTGAAAAGGCACACCCGGATGTATTTAATGTATTGCTTCAGGTACTGGATGATGGACAGATTACAGATGCCCAGGGCAGACGGGTAGATTTTAAGAATACGATTATCATTATGACTTCCAATGCAGGGGCGCAGTCTATCATTGCACCGAAGAAGCTTGGATTTGCTGCAGGCGAAGATGAAAAGAAGAATTATGAATACATGAAAAATGGTGTAATGGAAGAAGTCCAGAGAATCTTTAAGCCGGAGTTCTTAAACCGAATTGACGAGACCATTGTATTCCGGGCTCTCAATAAAGAGGACATGAAGAAGATTGTCACCATTTTAAGCAAATCTTTAATTGACCGGTGTGAAAAACAGATGGGTATCCATCTGACCATAACCGGCAGCGTAAAAGGATACATTGCTGAGAAGGCATACAATCCGAAATATGGAGCAAGACCATTGCGGCGTATGATACAGACACAGATAGAAGATATGCTGGCAGAAGAGATTTTATCCGGTAAAATCAAGCCGGGAGATGATGTGAAAATCCGCATGGTAAAAAAGGAAATAAAAACCGTTGTGAATTCATCAAAATAACTGGAAAAATGTGTCGAGATAAGCTATAATATTTTCATAAAATTTACGAAAAAGCCATCATGGGATAGTGGCTTATAGGAGGATAAAAAATGGCTGTAGTTGCAGAATTAATTCGTTCAGAAGCAAACGGAACAATCAGTTTTGGAGATTATACACTGGGCGCAAAATCCAAACTGGACAATTTTGAACATGCAGGAGATTTGTACAAAGTTAAGACATTTCGTGAGATTACCAAATTAGAGAGAAATGGAATGTTTGTATATGAATCTGTTCCAGGAACTGCAGTTACAAATATGGCAGCATCTGAAAACGGTGTGGAATTTGAAGTAGAGGGACCGGAAGATGCAGAGATTACACTTGGCTTAATGGAAGAGACAGAGTATGATGTATTTGTAGCAGGAAAATCAATTGGTCAGATGAAGACCAATTTAGGTGGTAAATTAACACTTAGCGTTGAATTAGACCCGGAAACTCCGGTTGCAGTAAAAGTATCCAGGGTATAAATGGATAATCAATAAGATGATAAGAAAGAGAATCCAATTCCAGCGGATTGGGTTCTCTTTTTACTAATTTACGCGAGTAGCGAGAAAAAATCCGGGAGAAAAGAAGGAACTAAGCTCGTAAAGCGTGTTTCTCGCAGTTGCCGGTAGGTAAGAAAGACAGTTATTGCAAGAATAAGGGGGAAAATAGATGGCAAAGGGAAAAGCAACCGTATTTTTCTGCCAGGACTGTGGCTATGAATCATCCAAATGGATGGGACAGTGCCCGGGATGCGGCGGGGGGAATACTTTTGTAGAAGAAGTGATAGATAAATCAGCACCTGCAAAAGTGCGGAAGGAAGCAGCAAAAGCAGAAGTTGTAAAAATTGCAGATATTAAAACAGGACGGGAAGAGCGGCTGACTACAGGACTAAAAGAGTTAGACCGGGTTTTGGGAGGTGGAATCGTAAAAGGTTCCCTTGTTTTAGTCGGTGGAGATCCTGGAATTGGAAAATCCACGCTGCTTTTACAGGTGTGCCGGAATCTTTCCATGCAGAAGACCGATGTATTATATATTTCCGGAGAGGAATCCCTGCAGCAGATAAAAATTCGTGCAGAGCGTATCGGAGAATTTGGCGATACTTTATCACTGCTTTGTGAGACCAATCTGGATACTATCAAAGAAGTGATTAGCAGAACAAAACCGGAAATCGTGGTCATTGACTCAATTCAGACCATGTATAATGAAAATATTACATCGGCGCCTGGCAGTGTTTCCCAGGTCCGGGAAGCAACCGGAGTTCTGATGCAGATTGCAAAGGGGCTTGGTATTTCTATTTTTATTGTCGGCCATGTGACCAAAGAGGGTGTTGTGGCAGGCCCCCGTGTGTTAGAACATATGGTAGATACGGTATTGTATTTTGAAGGTGACCGTCATGCGGCATATCGTATATTGCGTGGCGTGAAGAACCGTTTTGGTTCCACGAATGAGATAGGTGTATTTGAAATGTGTAACGAAGGGTTAAGGGAAGTGGAAAATCCTTCAGAATATATGTTAAGTGGAAAGCCGGAAGGAGCATCCGGTTCTGTAGTGGCATGCTCTATGGAGGGAACCCGTCCGATTCTTTTGGAAATACAGGCACTGGTGTGCCACAGCAATTTTGGAATGCCAAGAAGAACAGCTGCAGGAACGGATTATAACAGGGTCAATCTTCTGATGGCTGTATTAGAAAAGAGACTGGGACTGTCCTTAAGTTCCTGCGATGCATATGTAAATATTGCCGGGGGTATCCGTATGAATGAACCCGCAATTGATTTGGGTATTGTGCTTGCGATTGTATCCAGCTATAAAGATGTTCCAATTGATGAGAAGACCATTTGTTTTGGGGAAGTAGGACTAAGTGGTGAAGTACGCGCAGTCAGTATGACAGCACAGCGTGTGCAGGAAGCTGAGAAGCTTGGCTTTACCACCTGCATTCTACCTGAAGTTTGTAAAGCAGGATTGAAGAAGAATTCAAATATAAATGTAGTGGGTGTCAGCAACGTACAGGATGCCATCCGCTATATTTTATCCAAAGAAAAATGAATTGAGCACACAATTCAAACAATTTAGATAAAAAACGACAAATGACCTACTTTAATAAATATGGCAAAATCGTGTTGACATCCCGAAAATGACGTGCTATTATAAAACTCCACCGCGCAGGAAACGCCTGCTGCGGCGGGAGATAAGAATTAAAAAAATAAAAAAAGTTGTTGACAAAAGCTGACAGACATGATATTCTGTAAAAGTTGCAGGTCAGCAACAAAACACAAAGAACCTTGATAACTGAACAGTGAAATAACCTTGAAAG
>NZ_JAOQKI010000030.1:0-22660 GCF_025567465.1 Roseburia amylophila | reverse complement strand
GAATATTTAGCCATAAAAATACCGACCTCCAATCGTTAGATTTTTAGGTCTAACTTTTGGGGGTCGGTACAATTTTGCAGGTCTTTTTTTACTTTACAGGAAATTGCTTTTCTGTAAAGTAAAAAACGCTCCGTGAGGATGCACACTGCGGCGTATAAAAATGTCTGGTAAATAAATTTAAGGAGTTTAATAAAAAGCAGGTGGAAAGTTGGAATATTTGTGGTAAAATAAAAGAAATATGCTGGAGGGAACATAATGGAAGAACTGGGTAATATTGCAGTCTTTTTAGCTGGATGGAATAGTGAATATCAGACCAGATTAATCAATGGTATTATTCGTAAGGCAAAGGAAGCAAACTATGCAATCTCTATTTTTTCCTGTCAGGCAGGGAGTGAGATTTCGGACAAGCATGTGCTTGGAGAAAATAAAATATATTCGCTGGCTAATCTTTCGCGTTTTGATGGCGTAATTCTTGCAACCAATACAATTTGGGAGAAACCAACAAAAGAGGAAATTATTCGAAGAATACATCACGCTGGCATTCCTGCAGTAAGCTTTGAGGAAAAGGTAGAAGGCTTAAGCCTGATTGGAATAGATAATTATAAGGCAATGCGGGAGATGATAGAGCATGTTGACAGTCATGGCTATCATCCAATTCATTTTGTAGCTGCAAATGCAACAAATGAAGAGAGTAATATCCGCCAGAAGGCATTTGAAGATTTTGTGGAAGAAAAGAACTATTCAACAGAAGATTATGCGGTATGGCATGGGGATTTTTCCTTTGACAGTGGCGTACAGGTAGTGGATGCCATGGAAGAGGCTGGAAAGATACCACGGGCACTTTGCTGTGCCAATGATGAGATGGCATTAGGCGCCTGCAACCGTTTGAAACAGTTGGGATATCAGGTGCCACAGGACATAGCAGTAACAGGATTTGATGGCTCTTATGATACCCAGCGCTATATTCCGGGAATTACTACGGTAGCCAGACCAAAGGAGACACTGGGATATACCGCTATGCAGTTACTTTTGCAGGAAATTGAGACAGGGAAGAAACAGGAGCTGATTTTATCTTCCCGTGTTGCAGTGCATGAAAGCTGTGGCTGTGTTTTAGAGGACAAAAAGCGCGTGGTATCTGCGATAGAAACGTTATACTTTGAAAAAAAAGAAAATGAAAAATATACTTATCAGATACGCAATATGGAAGATGAGATGATGGAGTGCGAATCATTGGAAGAATTAATCTTCTGTATCCGCCAGAATATTGGGAAGTTTACGACAGAGGATGTATATCTGTGCCTGAATAAGAGTATTTATTATGAGATGACCGGCCGTGGTAACAGCATTTTACGCAACCGCACAATTACCCGGGATTATGAAAACAAGATATACATAACCAAATTAAATAATGAGGACGGCATGCCGGAATTTTATTCTTTTACCAGTGAGCAGATGTTCCCGGCAATGTGGAATGGCAGAGGTTCAGGGGAATATCTCTATATGCCGGTTCATTTCAGGGATAATTGCCTGGGATATATGATACTGACCGGTACATTGGATACAAAACATATTCCGAATTATTATGTCTGGATTCGTAATATCAGTAATGCATTGGAAAAGTTAAAGAATGTATCAGAACTTCGGAATGCTGCCCGTAACATTGATAATATGGCAGTCCGCGACAGCCTGACAGGAGTTTATAACCGGATGGGAATCAACCGTTTTGTGGTAGATATGGTAAAACAGGCAAATACCAGCAGACGTCGATTGTTATTTATCTTTGCTGATATGGACGGGTTAAAGAAAATCAATGATGAGTTTGGTCATGAAGCGGGTGACCAGGCAATCTGCCTTGCAGCAGAGGCATTGCAGGAGGCGTTCTGTGAAAAGGAACTGATTATCCGTTATGGAGGGGACGAATTCTTAGTGGTTTCTGATGCTTTATGCTGGGAACAGGCTGAAGAAAAGAAAGCTCAGATAACAGCCTTGTTAAAGCAGTGGCAGAGGGATGAGAAGCTGCCGTACCGTCTGTCTATGAGTATTGGTTATTACCAGAAGGAGCCGGATACCGAGGCATCCATGGAACAGTATATTAACTGGGCAGATGAGCGAATGTATGAGATGAAATGTAAGAACCGTGAGCAGCGAAAATAAATAATAAGTATAAAAAGCATGAAAGGCATTGGAGCAGAAAAATTTCCTGTTCCGATGCCTTTTTGACAGTTGCAATGCATCTGCAGGTTAAGCCATCTGATTTGCAGTTTTATAGCGGTAAATCATTTCTGCATGCTGCTGTTCTTCCGTCTGGATATGGTTTAAAATCTGACGGACTTTTGGAGAAGCAAAGCTGAATAAATCGTTGTTGTATGCGGAAGATACATACTTTTCACTGGAAATGGAATCACTGCACAATAATGCATCATGCTTCTTGTCGGCATTTTCACTGGATGCATGGTAAGCAGCTTTTGGCTGATAGTTCTTCGGGGCAGCTATACCAACATCAGGCGTATCACCGGAAAGCAGACTGCTGATGGTGTCATAGTGTTCTGCTTCTTCTTTCTGAATGACCTCAAATAACTGTTTTAATTCAGGGTCTTTTGCTTCGCTGCTGTAAAAGGCATATTTGTCGCGGCAAAGTTCTTCCTGCTGTTTTAAATCATTTAACAGCATAGTCTCTTGTTCGGTTAAAATCATTTTGTCATCACCTCATCCGTAATATAACCCTAAAGGAGTATTTTTATACAAATTATGCAAAAAAAAGATAGAATTATTGATTGCACTTGATAACTGTGCTATGCTAAAGTGTATTTAACCATTTAAATTGGAATCAAAAGAGAATAGGAGCGAATAAAAATGTTAGACCAGATTAACAACATTCTTGGTAAAATTGATAATTTTGTCTGGGGTGTACCACTTATTGTATTGATCCTTCTGGTGGGAATTTTTCTTACCATCCGCCTGAAGGGACTTCAGATTAGAAAATTACCATTAGCAGTAAAATATTTGTTTGAAAATGAAAAGAGTGGCGAATCCGGCGAAGTATCCAGTTTTGCAGCACTTTGCACTGCATTATCAGCAACCATAGGAACCGGAAATATTGTCGGAGTAGCAACTGCATTGGTAGAAGGTGGACCGGGTGCGTTATTCTGGATGTGGATAGCAGCACTGGTAGGAACTGCCACAAAATATAGTGAGTGTCTTCTGGCAATCAAGTACCGTGTGGTGGCAGAAGATGGTCATATCATCGGCGGCCCATTTTATTATATTGAAAAAGGAATGGGACCAAAGTGGAAATGGCTTGGAAAATTATTTGCCTTCTTTGGTGTAGGTGTAGGCTTATTTGGAATCGGAACCTTTACACAGATTAATGGTATTACCAGTGCAGTAAAGGGTTTCTTTGACCCGGATACCATCTGGACAGTTGACCTCTTTGGAAGAACTTATTCCTGGACTGTAATTATTGCAGGTATTATTCTTACCATCTGTGTGGCGCTTGTTATCATCGGTGGAATTAAGAGAATCTCTACAGTATCACAGGTCATTGTACCATTTATGGCACTGACTTATGTGGTAGTTGTATTAATTATTATTGTGATGCATATTACAGAGGTTCCAGCAGCATTTGCAACCATTATAAAGAGCGCCTTTGGATTTAAGGCGGTAGCCGGTGGTGCAATGGGAAGTATTATTGTAGCAATGCAGAAAGGTATTGCCCGTGGTATTTTCTCAAATGAAGCAGGACTTGGTAGTGCACCAATTGCGGCTGCAGCAGTCCAGACCGATTATCCGGTAAAACAGGGACTGGTTTCCATGCTTGGAACTGTAATTGATACACTGATTATCTGTACCATGACAGGTCTTGCAATCGTACTTACAGGTACATGGGACATGGGCTTGGAAGGTGTTGCCGTTACAACCAAGGCATTCCAGCTCGGACTTCCGTTCCCAAATCAGGTAGCATCCTTTATACTGATGGTATGTCTGGTATTCTTTGCATTTACCACAATCTTAGGATGGGATTATTACAGTGAGCGCTGTCTGGAGTATCTGACCGGACATAAGAAGGCTGTTGTAAAGGCATACCGCTGGTTATACATCTTAGCGGTATTTATCGGACCGTTTATGACAGTATCTGCTGTATGGACCATTGCAGATATTTTCAACGGACTGATGGCTCTGCCGAACCTGATTGCAGTTACTGCATTGAGCGGTGTGGTTGTGGCTGAAACCAAAGTTTATATGGATGGATTAAAAAAAGATAAGATTCAACCATAGAAAGATAGGAAAAAGGGAATATTAGATGATCACTAATTAGGAGCAGGTACAGTGAGAAAGTTATTGCGTTTTTTAAAGGATTACAAAAAAGAGAGCATTTTAAGTCCATTATTTAAATTATTAGAGGCATCCTTTGAATTGTTTGTGCCTTTGGTTATGGCAGCAATCATTGATACCGGTATTGGCAATAAAGATGGCGGATTCATCTTGAAAATGTGTGGAATCTTGATTTTGCTGGCAATAGTGGGACTGACCTGTTCCATTACTGCACAGTATTTTGCGGCAAAAGCGGCAGTAGGTTTTGCAACTAAGGTACGTCATGCATTATTTGACCATATTCAGAAATTGTCCTATACAGAGATGGATACCGCAGGAACGGATACCATGATTACCAGAATGACCAGTGATATCAATCAGGCACAGTCCGGTGTCAATATGGTACTCCGTCTGTTTTTGCGTTCTCCTTTTATTGTATTTGGTGCCATGATTATGGCATTTACCATTGACGTAAAGGCAGCGCTTATCTTTGTGGTAACGATTCCTGTTTTATCCGTTGTGGTATTTGGAATTATGATAATTACAATTCCGTTGTTCCGCCGGGTGCAGGCATCTTTAGATAAAGTCCTTGGAGTAACAAGGGAGAATCTGACCGGAAGCCGTGTTATCCGTGCCTTTAATAAAGAGCAGGAAGAAATTGCAGATTTTGATGAGAGTAATGAGAGGCTGACGGATGTACAGCTCTTCGTAGGAAAAATTTCAGCATTGATGAATCCGCTTACCTATATTATCATCAACGTGGCACTGGTTATTCTTATCTGGACAGGTGCAATTCAGGTAAATATCGGAAAGATTTCACAGGGTGAAGTAGTAGCACTGGTAAACTATATGTCCCAGATTCTGGTGGAATTAGTAAAGCTTGCAAACCTGATTATTACGGTAACCAAGGCAATTGCCTGTGGAAACCGCGTGCAGAGTATTTTTGAGATGGAGACTTCCATGGTGGATGGAAATGGAAGCAAAAAGGAAGATACCGGATATACCGTAGAATTCCGCAATGTTTCCATGCGTTATAAAGGTGCCGGAGCAGATACCTTAACCGGCATTGATTTTAAAGCAAAGCCAGGAGATACCATTGGTATTATCGGTGGAACCGGTTCCGGGAAGTCCTCTGTGGTCAATCTGATTCCTCGTTTCTATGATGTCACGGAGGGACAGGTTATGGTAGATGGCATGGATGTCCGGGAATATAAGATTACGGATTTAAGAGATAAGATTGGTATTGTGCCGCAGAAAGCAGTGCTGTTTGCGGGAACTGTCCGAAGCAATCTTGCCTGGGGCAAAGAGGATGCGACGGAAGAAGAGATGCAGCAGGCGCTTTCCGTTGCACAGGCAGCAGAAGTTGTAGATAAGAAAGACGGTAAGCTGGATGCGGAAGTAGAACAGGGTGGAAAGAATTTCTCCGGTGGACAAAAGCAGCGTCTTACAATTGCCAGAGCACTGGTAAAACAGCCGGAAATCCTTATCATGGACGACAGCTCATCTGCACTGGATTATGCTACCGATGCTAAACTGCGTCAGGCAATTCATAATATGCCAAACCGTCCGACCGTATTTATCGTATCACAGCGTGCCGCATCCATTATGTATGCCGATAAGATTATCGTATTAGATGATGGAACTGTTGCAGGAACCGGCACCCATGAAGAGCTGTTAAAGGATTGCAGCGTATATCAGGAAATCTATTATTCGCAGTTTAAGAGGACGGAAGGAGGACACTGATATGAAAAAGGAATCAAGACAGAAGGAAAGCCTTGGAAGAATCCTTAAGTATATGAAAAAGTACTGGTTATTCTTAGGTTTGTCCATTGCATTAGCGGTGATCAGTGTAATTTTAACCTTATACATTCCGATTCTTACCGGAGATGCCATTGATTATATCGTAGACAAAGGAAAAGTGGATTTTACTTATATTACACCGATCCTTAAGAAAATGGTGGTAGTCATTCTGATTACGGCAGCTGCCCAGTGGATTATGAATGTCTGCAACAATAAGATGACTTATAATATTGTCCGGGATATCCGTAAGGATGCTATCCGCAAAATAGAGATTCTTCCACTGAAATATTTAGACGCTCATTCCTACGGTGAAATAGTCAGCCGCGTAATTGCGGATGTAGACCAGTTCGCAGACGGACTTCTGATGGGTTTTACCCAGTTGTTTACCGGTGTGGTAACAATTATCGGAACTTTAGGTTTTATGTTGAGCGTCAATGTAAAGATTACGGCAGTGGTCGTATTTTTAACACCGTTGTCTTTTGTGGTAGCAGGATTCATTGCAAAGAAAACATTCTCCATGTTTAAGCTGCAGTCGGAAACAAGAGGAGAGCAGACTGCTTTAATCGATGAAATGATTGGAAACCAGAAAATTGTCCAGGCATTTTCCCATGAAGATGAGGCGTTGGAAAGTTTCGATGAAATTAATGAAAGACTGGAAAAATATTCCCTTCGTGCCTTATTCTTTTCCAGCATTACCAATCCGAGTACCCGTTTTATCAATGCGTTAGTTTATGCAGGTGTTGGCGTGTTTGGCGCAGTTTCAGCTATTCATGGTGGAATCAGTGTTGGGCAGTTATCCTGTTTTTTAAGTTATGCAAATCAGTATACGAAGCCTTTTAATGAGATTTCCGGTGTCGTAACTGAGTTACAGAATGCACTGGCTTGTGCAGCAAGAGTATTTGAGCTGATTGATGAAGAGGCACAGGTACCGGATGCAGAAGATGCAGTGGTATTAGAGGAAGTAAAGGGAGATGTGGATTTAGAGCATGTTTACTTCTCTTATGAGCCGGGACAGAAACTGATTGAGGACTTTAATCTTCATGTCAATCCGGGTGAGCGTGTGGCAATTGTCGGACCGACCGGGTGCGGTAAGACAACATTGATTAATCTTCTGATGAGGTTCTATGATGTCAACAGTGGAACCATCCGTGTCAGCGGAGTGCCGGTTAAAGATATGACCAGAAGCAGCCTGCGCAGCAGCTATGGTATGGTATTGCAGGAAACCTGGTTAAAAGAGGGAACCATCCGTGAGAACATCTGCATGGGAAAACCGGATGCTACCGATGAAGAGATGATGGAAGCCGCAAAAGCGTCCCATGCCCATAACTTTATCAAGCGTCTGCCTAAGGGCTATGATACGGTTATTGCAGAAGACGGAGGCAATCTGTCCCAGGGACAGAAACAGCTTCTTTGCATTGCCAGAGTTATGCTTTGCCTGCCGCCGATGCTGATATTGGATGAAGCAACTTCATCGATTGACACACGAACTGAGATGAAGATTCAGGAAGCTTTTGGCCGGATGATGAAGGGAAGAACCAGTTTTATCGTTGCCCATCGTCTGTCTACCATTGAAGAGGCAGACATTATTCTGGTTATGAAAGACGGACATATTATCGAACAGGGCAATCATGAAGAACTGCTTCAGAAGAATGGCTTCTATGCAGCCCTTTATAACAGCCAGTTCGCACAGTCATAGAATTGATTTATAGTGTTACATGTTGTAACAGCATTTCGTACGTTACCCCAAGTTCCGGATTAAAATTCCATGGAACGAGAGCTGCCTGGCAGCCGGGGTAACGTTTTTTGATGTCTAAAATGCATTCCATGGCGCCGATTACGGGAGAATCATTAAGGGAAGAAGTCCGTTCATTTCCAAAGAAAGCGTCTTTCCCGGTAGAAAGCAAAATGGTATCATTAACCCGTTTTACAATCTCATCGGTCTGGAAGGCAATATATTCCGTTACCCGTTCGTCCTGCCAGTGACAGGCTTCTGCAATGGTATCCCAGATCCACGCAGCCATATTATTAAGCTGGCTGTGAAGACCAAAAGCTACAGAATAATCAAAAGCATGGCTGCCATAGCGTATGACATGCTTTTTGGCTTTCTCATAAGTCTGATGCAGAAATGCCAGTGCCGTACTGACCGGAAGCTCCGTATCGATGGAAGCACCAAAAAGCTTTTTCTGCTCAAAGAGTGTATCACAGAAATTCTCGTAGTCACTGCCGTATAAACCGGTAAGATTGCATTCGTCAAGGTGAATGGTAGGATAAGTTTCCAGTTGATAGCGTTTAAGAGCCTGTTTCATGGCAGGAAGATTATTATCAATTAAAGTAATCGATGAAAAGTGTCCGGCAAGGAGTGACAAGTCCCAGTCGTTACAGCAGCCAGCACCAAAGATAGCAAGAGTACTGTCAGCAGCAGTAGATGCAATCAGATAGTTGCTGATGGCATTGCGATACTCTGCCCAGTCTTCATAGGCGTGGGGCAGAAATTGTTTTTGCAAGAGGTCTTCGTAAAGTGACATGGGATACTCCTTTCGTTATGTGTATCAGAACGGTTGGTATAAATGTGGTTATTTTTGATGCTGAGAGGGAAAGAACATTTTCCAGGTAGCTGCAGCAGATATGGCTTTTCAACCACCACAACAGACCACATTTATACAAACTGGTTTGCTTCCTCATCATATTCGTAGTCGATGGCAGAAAGCTTGCTGCAGAGCTCATCTTTCGAAAGATTTAATGCAGAACAGAGTTCATTTAAGGTAGGGTAGAAGTCCCGAAGCTGCGTGTTGATGTAACTTAATAACATGACTGGGTCATTTGGTATATTCATGGTGTAATATCTCCTTTTATCATTGATTGCATAGGTGCTTGCGAAAGGGGGAGAGGATTTCCTGATAAAAAAAGTTTTAAGGCATTCGCTGCACATTTGATTTTAAGATGATGAAATGCCACAGTTCTAAGTAGTCCATTTTTCTTTTTCGGATAAAAACAGTCTTTTCCATGTTTAACAGAATATTGGTACTGTCCGTCAAAGTACGGATGCCTTTTAAGGGCTGTTAGGGGCACTTGGAATTTCGTCTGGCAACAGGCAACGCTGGTACAGGATGTACCAGCGAGGCACATTTGAACATGGATGTGAATATGTGCCGGTTGCCAGATGAAATCAGAATTATGCCGAAATTCCTAGTGCCCCTTGCAGACATTATGTGGCATCCGCTTTTGACGGACAGTGCCGATATTCTGTCAAAGCAAGTGAAAAGACAGTTTATAATAAAGAAAAATGGACTACTAAGAACAGTTGGCATTTCACATCCAAAAAAATCAAACCTACATCGAATACCACAAAATTTCTTTATCCTTAAAACTTTCCCCCATTCGCAAGCACCTATGGATTATTCGGGTATATGCCCAATTTTAGTCTAAAATTTATCGGCTGACAACCTGAAATTAATATAGAAAATGATTTACATTACTGATTTATCATGGTAGTATACTAAAGTGATAGAAAAAGAACTTAATAAAAAGATATTACAAAAAGAGGAGGAACTCTATTATGAAGAAGAAAATGTTGACTGTTTTACTGGCAGCTGCAATGACCGTGTCACTGGCTGGCTGTGGAAGTAAGGATGCAGATAAGAAAGACAATGCATCTGTCCAGAATACTGAAAATGCAAAGAGCGACAATGGTTCAGACCGAACCCAGTTTGTTGTAGGATTTGACGCAGAATTTCCACCATATGGTTATATGGATGAAGATGGAGATTATACCGGATTTGACCTTGAACTGGCACAGGAAGTATGCGACCGTAACGGATGGGAACTGGTAAAGAAACCAATTAACTGGGATTCAAAAGATATGGAATTAGAGTCAGGTTCCATTGACTGTATCTGGAACGGATTTACCATGAACGGAAGAGAAGATGATTATACATTCTCTGATCCATATGTAGACAACAGTATTGTTGTAGTTGTTGCAAAAGATTCGGATATTAATAAATTATCAGATCTGGCAGGAAAAGTAGTAGACGTTCAGGCTGATTCTTCAGGACTTGCAGCATTACAGGGAGATGATGCAACCGATGAAAATAAAGAGCTGACTGCATCTTTTGCTGAACTTCAGCAGGTAGCTGATTACAATACTGCATTTATGAACTTGGAGTCCGGTGCTGTAGATGCAGTAGTATTGGATATCGGAGTAGCAAAATACCAGATGTCATCCAGAGGAGATGCTTTCCGTATGTTGGATGAACAGGTATCCAGCGAGCAGTATGCAATCGGATTTAAAAAAGGTAATACAGAGTTAAAAGACCAGGTTCAGAAGACCTTGGATGAGATGGTGAAAGATGGAACATTTACTACTATCGTAAATAACTACACAGATTATAATTTACCAGAAATGGTTTGCTTAGGAGAATAGATATGTCATTTATTGCTGTAGCACAGCAGCTGGGTTCCGGTATGCTGGCATCACTTTCTATATTTGTATTAACATTGGTATTTTCACTGCCGTTAGGACTTTTAGTGGCATTTGGAAGAAAGTCACGGATTAAGCCGGTGCAGTGGCTTGTAAAATTATACATATCCATTATGCGTGGAACTCCGCTGATGCTTCAGCTTCTGGTGGTGTATTTCGGACCATATTACTTATTTGGAATCCGAATCTCCAAAGAGTATAGCTTTTATGCAACAATCATTGGTTTCTCCATTAATTATGCGGCATATTTCGCAGAGATTTACCGTGCAGGAATCGAAGGAATCCCGGTAGGGCAGTATGAAGCAGCCAAAGTATTGGGCTACTCTAAGGCACAGACCTTCTGTAAAATCATTTTCCCACAGATGGTAAAACGTGTGGTGCCGCCGGTAACCAATGAAGTTATTACACTGGTAAAAGATACTTCCATGGCATTTGTACTGGCTTATGCAGAAATGTTTACCATTGCAAAACAGATTGCGGCCCGTGTCAGCAGCATCATGCCATTGTTTGTAGCAGGACTTTTCTACTACATCTTTAACTTTGTAGTGGCATTTATCATGGAACGAATTGAAAAGAAACTGAGTTATTATAAGTAAGGAGAGGAAAAGAATGAAGCTGTTAGAGATAAAGAATGTAAAGAAAAGCTTTGGGGCTGTAGATGTACTTCATGATATTTCACTCTCCGTGGAACAGGGTGAGGTTGTAGCAATTATCGGTCCTTCCGGTTCCGGTAAATCAACACTGCTGCGTTGTGCCACACTTCTTGAGACAATGGATGAAGGAGAACTGGTTTATCTCGGTGAGCATGCGGTGTCAACCGGTGCGGATGGAAAATCCCGGTATGTGGGAAACGCAGAGTTAAAAAAGATTCAGGGATATTTCGGACTGGTATTTCAGAACTTTAATCTGTTTCCACATTATTCCGTGTTAAAGAATCTGATGGATGCACCGGTACATGTGCAGAAGCGGAATAAAGAAGAAGTAAAGAAAGAAGCAATGGAGCTTCTTGAAAAAATGGGGTTATCCGATAAGGCAGACTGCTATCCATGCCAGCTTTCTGGTGGACAGCAGCAGAGAGTTGCCATTGCAAGAGCGTTAGCACTTCATCCACAGATTTTATTCTTCGATGAGCCAACCTCCGCATTAGATCCGGAGCTTACCGGAGAAATCTTAAAAGTAATCCGTCAGCTGGCAAGTGAGCATATGACCATGGTAATTGTAACTCATGAGATGGCATTTGCCAGAGATGTGGCTGACCGTGTCATTTTTATGGATGGCGGTTATATTATTGAACAGGGTGACCCGAAGGAAGTAATCGAGCATCCGAAAGAAGAGAGAACAAAGCAGTTCCTGGCAAGATTTGCCCAGAATTAGGATTGGGTAAAACCGGGATTGCATTATTTATAAAGTCTGCTATAATTCGTCATAGGTATTTGCTTCAACGACCAATAAATATGTATGAGAACAAGCATAGGAGAAGCTATGAAGATAATTATAGTGGGCTGTGGTAATGTAGGTGCAACACTTGCAGAACAGCTTAGTAAAGAAAAACATGATATTACAGTAATTGATTGCAGACAGCAGGCTGTAGAGGCAGTGACCAATGTATGTGATGTAATGGGAATTATTGGAAATGGTGCAAGTTTTAATGCACAGACAGATGCAGGGATTGCAGATGCAGACCTTATGATTGCAGTGACAGGTTCAGATGAACTGAATCTTTTATGCTGTCTGATCGCAAAAAAAGCAGGAGGCTGCCATACGATTGCAAGAGTCAGCAATCCTGTATACAGTAGAGAAATAGGTTTTATTAAAGAGGAATTAGGGTTGTCCATGATTATCAATCCACAGCTTGCAGCAGCACGCGAAATGGCGAGACTGCTGAAATTCCCTTCCGCGCTCAAAGTGGATTCATTTGCCAAGAGCCGGGTGGAATTAGTCAACTACCGGATTGAGGAGGACAACCCTCTTTGTAATATGCAGCTTAAGGATATGGGAAGCAGACTGCATTGTGACGTACTGATAGCAGTGGTTGAGCGTGGAGATGAAGTATATATTCCGGATGGTAATTTTGAGTTGAAAGCCAGGGATGAGATTTCTATTGTAGGGACACCGGCTAAAACTATTGAATTCTTTAAGAAACTGGGTGTGCCTACTTCTTCTGCGAGAGATGCACTGATTGTCGGTGGCGGAAGAACTTCTGTTTATCTTGCAAAGCAGCTTTTGGAAATGGGTATCCGTGTCAAAATTGTAGAGCGTGACGAAGAACGCTGCGAAGAATTAAATGAAATGGTTCCAAAGGCGATGATTATCTGTGGTGATGCAACAGATAAAGACCTTTTAATCGAAGAGGGATTGTTAGAGACAGAAGCCTTTGTGGCAACCACTAATTTTGATGAAGAGAATATCATGCTGGCATTGTTTGCAAAGAGTTTATCTTCTGCAAAACTGATTACTAAAGTTCATCGTATTTCTTATGATGATATTATTGACCAGTTAGATGTAGGAAGTATTATTTATCCGAAATTTATTACTTCCGAGAGTATTATCAAGTATGTACGTGCTATGAAAAACTCCATGGGAAGCAATATTGAGACATTGTACCGGCTGAATGATAACCGGGTAGAAGCACTGGAATTTTTAATTAAAGAGGGTTCTCCGGTGGTTGGAATTCCATTGCAGGATCTTCGCTTGAAACCTAAGATGCTGATTGGATGTATCACCCATAAAGGAAAAGTGACCATTCCAAAAGGACAGAGTGTAATTGAAGTGGGAGATACGGTAATTCTTGTTACCACGACGACAGGGTTACATGATATCCGGGATGCATTAAGGTAGGGGGCTTGTCATGAATTATTCCATGATTCGATACATATTAAGCAGTGTTATATGCTTCGTGGGAATCTTTCTTCTGCTTCCGGCAGCAACAGCAGGTATTTATCAGGAAAAGGAAGGCTTTTTATATCTGATTACCGGACTTGCCTGTATGCTGATTGGTTTTTTGGGCAGAAGAAGAAAACCGAAGAGCAGTGTATTTTATTCAAAAGAAGGATTTGCAGCAGTTGCATTAAGCTGGATAATCCTCAGTCTGATTGGCGCATTGCCAATGCATTTAACCGGAGAATTTCCATCTTATATTGATGCGTTATTTGAGACAATTTCCGGCTTTACGACAACAGGTTCAAGTATCTTAAGTGATGTAGAGAAACTTTCCCGTGGAACAGCTTTCTGGCGTTGCTTTACCCACTGGATCGGTGGTATGGGTGTGCTGGTATTTATTATGGCAGTCATGCCCCTTTCCGACAGCTCCAGCATGCATCTGATGCGTGCAGAAAGCCCGGGACCATCTGTTGGAAAACTGGTTCCAAAGGTAAAGACTACTGCAATGATTCTCTATGGAATCTATGTAGTCTTTACGGTGATTGAGATTATTGCGCTGTTAATAGCAGGAATGCCACTCTTTGATTCCATGACATTGACCTTTGGTACCGTGGGAACCGGTGGATTTGGACTATTGAACAGTAGTATAGCATCTTATAGTACAGCGGTGCAGATTATCATTACGGTATTTATGATTATCTGTTCCATTAATTTTACTGTATATTATATATTTTTGATTAAGCGGCCGAAGGAAGCACTGATGTGTGAGGAAATGCGTTACTATCTTTTGATAGTATTCGGTTCGGCACTGCTTATTGCATTTAATATCAGAGCCAGCTTTGCTTCTTTTGGAAAAGCATTCCAGCAGGCAATCTTTCAGGTGGCATCTGTTATCAGTACTACAGGATTTGCCACGGCAGATTTTAATCTCTGGCCGGAATTTTCAAGAATGATTCTGGTGCTTTTAATGTTTGTCGGAGCCTGTGCCGGAAGTACCGGCGGTGGATTTAAGGTTTCCCGTCTCATTATTATGGTAAAATCTGTCCGCAATGAAATTATGTCTGTGACCCATCCGAGAAGTGTGCAGAAGGTACATATGGACGGAAGACGAATACCGGATAATGTGGTAAAGACTGTGTTATGCTATCTGGCAGGCTATGTTGTTATTCTTATCGTATCAGTGTTGTTAATCAGTCTTGATAATTTTGATATGACAACGAACTTTACAGCAGTTATGGCAACCTTTAATAATGTCGGACCGGGACTTAACATGGTAGGACCGACCGGTAACTTTGGTGGGTTCAGTGTTTTATCCAAGCTGGTATTGATGTTTGACATGCTGGTTGGTCGATTGGAATTATACCCGATGTTAGTGATTTTTGCACCGGGTTTATGGCGGATTCATCCTCACCGCCATGTTGGCAAAGTTCAGTAAATCTTAATAAATAATAAGGAATCCCTCCTTTGTCTGTATGCTATAATGTGTTTGGAATAGCAGACAGGCAGGAGGGATTTTTATGAAAAACCGTATTCTTGTGGTGGATG
Organism: Roseburia amylophila; assembly: GCF_025567465.1. Classification (NCBI taxonomy): domain Bacteria; kingdom Bacillati; phylum Bacillota; class Clostridia; order Lachnospirales; family Lachnospiraceae; genus Roseburia; species Roseburia amylophila. Next base: position 7,647 of record NZ_JAOQKI010000030.1, on the reverse strand, counting down.
ATGAGAAGGAGATTGCAGACTTAGTAGAGATATATCTGGTAAGTGAGAAGTTTGACGTAATCAAGTGTTACGATGGAGATACAGCAATAGATGCAATAGAGCATGAGAAAATTGACCTTGCAATTTTGGATATTATGCTGCCGGGGATTAGTGGACTGGAGCTGTGCCGCCGGATTCGAAAAAAAGAGAATTATCCGGTTATTATGTTAACTGCAAAAGATTCCGAAGTGGATAAAGTAACCGGACTTACCATAGGAGCAGATGATTATGTGACAAAACCGTTTCTTCCGCTGGAACTGGTTGCAAGAGTGAAGGCACAGTTACGCCGTTATGAGCGCTATGGAGCAAGGACGGACCAGCCGGCAGAGAATATGTCTTTCGACGGTAATATAATAGAAAATACATCTGCAAATGGTTTATATGATGCGGCAGATGGAACTTATGCATCAAATCATGCAGGAACGGAATCGGATGATACTATTATATGCCGTGGAATTTTGTTAAAGAAATGTGCACATGAATGCTATCTGGATGGAGATGAGATTTCACTTACACCGACAGAATTTACGATTTTGCAGGCGTTGTGTGAAGCAAAAGGCAGGGTACTCAGTGCGGAAGAGCTGTTTCATATTATCTGGAAAGACGAATATTATAGCAAAAGCAACAATACCATAACCGTTCACATCCGGCATCTGCGGGAGAAACTTAAGGATACCGGTGAACGTCCAAAATACATTAAGACAGTATGGGGAGTGGGATATAAGATTGAAGGATGACAATAATAATAAAAAACTGGATTTTGCACCGGTAAGACGAAAAATATTTTCCCGGATTATATTACTGATGGCAGGAGCTTTCTTTGGCATCTGGTTTCTCTACCAGTATGTGCTGCAGGGCAGATTTGCGGATGGAATTGTAAGGTTTCTTTATGATTTTACCAGCATGACTTATGAAGATGCGAGAGATTTCTATTGGCATAATATCGGAAATCACTTCGAACTGATTTTCTTTGGGGCAATTGCATTGGTATTCTGTCTGATGTTTTATTTCTTTTTAAATTCATTTACAAAATATTTTCAGGAAATCGATGACGGAATCAATGCATTGGTGCATCATGATGGCAGACAGATCCGCATGTCAAAGGAAATGGCTGCCATGGAAGAAAAGTTAAACAGCGTGAATGCAACTTTAAACCGGCAGCTTTATGATATTCAGATGGCAGAGAAGAAGAAGGATGAGCTGGTATTGTATCTTGCCCACGATATCCGGACACCGCTTACCTCTGTGATTGGGTATCTGAAATTATTAGAGGAGATGCCGGATATTTCAAAAGAGCAGCAGGATAAATTTATCCATGTCACCCTGGACAAAGCACTGAGACTGGAAGTTCTGGTGAATGAATTTTTTGACATTACCCGTTTTAACCGGCAGGATATTGAACTGGCAACGACAGAGATAGACCTTTATTATATGCTGATGCAGCTGTCGGATGAAGTCTACCCGCTTCTTGCACCGGAACATAAGAAAGTGGAAATACGGGCTGATGAAAACTGCAAAGTATATGGGGATGCAGATAAGCTGGCGCGGATTTTCAATAACATATTAAAAAATGCCATTGCCTACAGCAACCCGGACAGTACCATTGTTATTTCCGCATGGGAGGAGCCACCGGGAACCGTTATCCTGTTCAGTAATCAGGGGCAGACCATATCACCGGAAGAACAGCAGCGTATTTTTGACAAATTCTATCGGCGGGATGAAGCGAGACAGACCAACAGCGGAGGAGCGGGTCTGGGACTTGCCATCGCAAAAGAACTGGTGGATCTGCATGGAGGAACCATCCGTGTAATGAGTGAAAACGGCCGGACAACATTTAAGGTCTGCCTGCCGAGACGAAAAATGCCGACAGCTTAGAAACGCCGGTTGTATTTTTATGCGTATTATTTTATAATATTCGTTATGAGTAAAGAAGAAAAAAAGCTAAGACAACAAAATAAAGAGAAGATAAAGCAGGAGAAAGCCGCTGCCAAAGCAGAAAGCAAGCAGGAAAAGCAGGCGGTCAAAGAGCAGAGCCGGCACGAAAAAGCCGCTTCAAAGGAACTAGAAAAGCAGGAGAAGCAGCAGCGGAAAGCAGAAGATAATAAGCGTCGTCATACCGATATCAAATGGGACCGGCTGGATAATACGGCACATCTTTTTCCGGTCATTGCAGGAGAATCAATGAGCAATGTGTACCGGATTGCAGTTACCTTAAAGGAAGAGGTGCAGCCGGAGTATCTGCAGCAGGCACTGGATATCGTACTTCCAAAATTTCCGGGCTTTAACTTAAGACTGCGTCAGGGGATTTTCTGGTATTATTTTGAAGAAAATGGCAAGAGTGCTCCAAGAGTACAGGAAGAAAGACATTTTCCATGCCGTTTTATCAGACAGAATAAGAACCACAGCTATCTTTTCCGGGTAACTTATTATAAATGCCGGATTAACCTTGAGGTTTTTCATGTACTGACAGATGGCATGGGCGGAATCAATTTCTTAAAGGAGCTGACCTATCAGTATTTAAGACTGGTGCATCCGGAACTGAAGGAGAAGCTGGGAGATAAGTTAAGCAGCGACACATCCATGAACCGTGAGGACAGCTTCCTTAAAAATTACAAGCACAGCTATGCCAAGGGATATAAGACAAAGAAAGCATATCTTATCAAAGGGGAAAAATTACGAACCGATGAATTTGGAGTGATTCATGGATTTGTAAAGATTCCGGCATTGAAAGAGGTATGTCATAAATATGGTGTCAGCATCAATGAGTATCTGGTTGCGGCATTTGCTTACAGCGTATACCGGGAATATCTGCATGGCATGCCGGACAAACGTCCGATTCGTGTGGCGGTTCCGGTGAATTTAAGACCATATTTTAATTCCATTACCACCAAGAACTTTTTTACGGTAGTATCTGCAGAGTTTGAACCGGTGGAGGATTCCTATACGTTTGAAGAAGTATTGAAGATTACTACAGAGAGTCTTCATCAACAGATTAATAAAGAGCATTTAGAGGAACTGTTTTCCTATAATGTTTCCAATGAAAAATTATTGGTTGCAAGAGCAGTACCGCTGTTTTTGAAAAATATTGCCATGCGTTATGTGTATACATCGGCAGCACTGGCAAATACATCAACCGTAACCAACATTGGAAATGTGAAAGTGGAAGAGGATTACCAGCCATATATCAAGATGTTTTATGCATTCCTTGCCATGTCAAAGGGACAGAATATCAAGGGAACGATTTGTTCCTATCAGGATACGCTGGCATTTACCTTTAGTTCTGTTTTAAAAGATACATCCCTGCAGCGTGGATTTTTCCGGAAACTGTCAGAGGATGGTCTGAATGTGGAAATAGAAAGTAATGGTGTGTATTATGAGTAAATGTAAGAACTGTAATGTGGAAATCTTAGATGACAGCCAGATCTGTCCGCTGTGCCACAGTGTATTAGAAGAGGGAGAAGAAGGACACAATACCTATCCGGATGCATGGATTCCCACCAGAAGATTAAAATTTGTGACAAATATTATATTCTTTCTGGTGCTATTAGGCAGTGTGGCAGCAGGCTATCTCAATTATATCTGGTATCAGGGAAAACTCTGGAGCCTGATTGCAATTGCAGGACTTTGGTATCTGTTCCTGATTTTCCGGCTGGATATTTTAAGCAATAATGGATATCGGACGAAAATTATAGCAACCACATTATCCGGAATTTTATATGTGATTCTGATTGACTGGATAGTGGGATTCCATGGCTGGTCGGTTAATTATGTGCTTCCGGCAGGCATTATGCTGTTAGATGCAGGTATTGTTCTGCTCATGATTATCAATTCCAGAAACTGGCAGAGTTATCTGATGTTCCAGTTGTTTGGAATTGTATGTAGCCTGATACCGCTGCTTTTGATAGCACTTCACATCGTGACCCATCCGGGCTTAAGTGAACTGGCATTTGGAATATCGGTATTTTTATTCCTAGGAACGCTGATTATCGGTGACCGCAGAGCCAGACTAGAGTTAAAGAGAAGATTTCATGTAAGGTGATTATGGAAGAAAGTAAGACGAGTGTACAGGGCAGAGTCATCCGTGACCTAATTGCCCGTTTTGCAAGTGATAACTTGATAGGAAGAAAATTAAAGACCGGAGAGCTTCGTAAGAAAATGGTGGAACCGGCGTGGAAATGCCCGGACTGTTTTCTGATGCAGAAAATTAAGATGCCACAGTTTGAAATGGAGCTTTTAACCTCCATGCAGAATCCGAGGGAAGATAAAGTAGTTCTGCAGCTGCATGGTGGCGGGTATATTGGAAAAATGCGAAATGCCTACCGCACCTTTGCCGGACTTTACAGCGAGGTGGGAAGAGGAATCAGTGTGCTGACCATCGATTACCGCGTGGCACCGGAGCATCCTTTTCCGGCAGCATTGGAAGATACGGTGGAAGCCTATGAATGGCTGCTAAGCTGTGGATTTAAGCCGGAACAGATTATTGTGGCAGGTGATTCTGCCGGAGGTGGACTGGCATTGGCACTTTGCATGTACTTAAAGGATCATGGGAAAGCACTTCCCTGCGGACTGATTGCTATGTCTCCCTGGACAGATCTGACTGCCAGTGGTGAATCCTATGATACGAATTATGAGCGGGACCCTTTATTTGGAAATACAAGAGACAGTCTCATTTATAATAAGGATTATGTAGGAGACGCAGACGAAACGAATCCTTATATTTCACCGTTGTTTGGTGACTTCACAGGATTTCCGCCAATGCTGATTCAGGTAGGTTCTTATGAGATGCTTTTGAGTGATTCCACATCCGTAGCAGAAAAGGCAAAGAAGCAGGGCGTAAAAGTCCGCTTAAGCATTTACGAAGGAATGTTTCATGTATTCCAGATGGCAATGCTTATGATGCCGGAATCCAAGCGGGCATGGGCTGAAGTCGGCAAATTCATTGAGATGATTTCGGAATAAAAATCCGCTGTATCGGAAAAGACTGATTAAAATGTCTCAACCGGGACAGCGGATTTTGTATATGCAGGTAACTAACGTTTGTTAGTCAGGTGTGACACGTTCATATAATTTGGCAGTCCATTTTCATAGGAAATGGAAGTCTCGCCCTGAATCAGTGGGAGAAGATATGCTACCATTTCTTCGGTAACGTCATTTCCACGCTCGTTAATCCATGCTCTTGGAACGGATTTTGCTTCGTTCGCAATATTTTTGATTTCTGCATAACCGTATTCGATGGTATATGGTGCATTGGAAGTACGGTTCATGGTTACCATAGAAGCGGTAATGCCCTGTTTTGCAAAAGCAACAGCATGTTCACCGGAAGCAACTGCTTCATTTAAATCGGTGGCAGAAGAAAGGTGGGCAGCGCAACGTTGTAATACATTTACTTCTACAGAACGGACTTTTACGTTGATATTGTCTTTAATCAGATATTCCAGCGCTTTACCGGCACCGCTTAACTGGCTGTGACCGAAGGTATCTTCCTTGCTTTCTCCGGCACAGATATAATTGCCTTCTGCATCATGAAGTCCTTCAGATACCGCAATGATAATATTGTTGTGTTCCTCTAAGAGAGCACGCACATCCGTTAAGAACTCATCTTTATCAAAATTGCATTCCGGAAGATAAATAAGATGCGGTGCATCGCTGTATTCGTTTCTGGCAAGGGCGGAAGCGGCGGTCAGCCAGCCGGCATCGCGTCCCATAATTTCTACGATTGTTACACTCTTTACGGCATAGATAAATGTATCATGTGCGATTTCAAGTAAAGAAGATGCAATATATTTGGCTGCAGAGCCAAATCCCGGAGTGTGGTCTGTTACCATCAGGTCATTATCGATGGTCTTTGGAATACCAATAATGCGTACATTGCTTCCGATACGCTCGGCATATTCGGAAAGCTTTAATACGGTATCCATGGAATCATTTCCGCCGATATAGAAGAATGCACCGATATTCAGCTTTTCAAACTGTTTGAAAATATAGTTATAAGAAGAATCATCATCCATAAAATCCGGCAGCTTAAAACGGCAGGAACCAAGGTACATTGCCGGTGTGTGAATCAGACGCTCTAATGCATTATCGTCTGATTCCATAATTTCGGAAAGGTTAAGATAATGTTCATTTAAAATACCTAAGATTCCATTTACGGAACCGTAAACAGTGCCATAGCAGCCGGCAGCACCTTTAATGACACCGGCAAGGCTTGCATTTATTGCAACGGTTGGTCCGCCGGACTGGGCAACCATGCAGTTTTGAATCGATGTATTCATAGTCAGACTCCTTTGTGATTTCAAAGATTTGTGTTAGGATATATAAAAAAGTTATAGTTACGATAAGAAAATATCCTACAAGAATAACTATATATGATAGAATCGGAAAAGGCAAGACTAATCCGGCGGGAGTGGGAAGAACCGGAAAAGAAAATAGAGGAAAGGCAAAAGAGATGGAAAATTGTATGCTCTGCCCAAGAGAATGTGGGGTAAATCGTAAAAAAGGTGAAATGGGAGTCTGTGGTCAGACAGCAGCTATAAAGGCTGCAAGAGCAGCACTTCATATGTGGGAAGAACCGTGCATTTCCGGACAGAATGGCTCCGGAACGGTATTTTTCAGCGGCTGTAATTTAGGCTGTATCTTCTGCCAGAATCACAATATTGCCACAGGAAAAGCTGGAATTGAAATAAGTATAGAGCGGCTGGCAGAAATTTTCCTGGAATTGCAGGAAAAGGGTGCAAATAATATCAATCTGGTAACGGCAGGACATTTTGTACCACAGGTGGTTGGGGCACTGAAGATGGCAAAGCAGCAGGGACTTTATCTTCCGGTTGTTTATAATACCAGCTCCTATGAAAAGGTGGAAACACTTCGCCTGTTAGAGGGTTATGTGGATATTTATCTTCCTGATTTAAAATATGTTGACAGCGCAATCAGCAGCAGGTATTCTCATGCAGCGGACTATTTTACTTGTGCCAGTGCAGCAATTGCAGAAATGGTGCGGCAGGTAGGCGAGCCGGAATTTGTTTTCGAACGGGCAGCAGGCAAAGAAGGCAGCAGTGTAGAATTTCTGGCAGATGAGAAAAAGAAAATTTTGGAACAGCAGAATAATATGATATTTGACGCAGCAGAATATCAGGAGCGCAGCGAAGCCGGGGAGTCTCTTCTGATGAGAAAAGGCGTCATTGTGCGCCATCTTGTTATGCCGGACTGTGTGGAAGATTCCAAGCGTGTGATATCTTATCTTCTTAAGACCTATGGCGGTCAGATTTTTATCAGCATTATGAATCAGTATACGCCGCTGCCACAGTGCAGGGAGTATCCGGAATTAAGCCGCCGGGTAACGGAAGCGGAATATGATGCGGTGGTGGATTATGCGATTGAACTTGGCATTGAAAATGGCTTCATCCAGGAAGGAGATGTGGCAGAGGAGAGCTTTATCCCGGAGTTTGATGGAGAAGGGATTGTGCGGAAAGATGTAGATAGATAATTGCAATAATAAAAAGAAATAGCATCCCACTCGTCCAAAGTAGATGCTATTTCGAGACCGTTTCAAGTTTTGTGTAAACGTTAAAAACTGATATAAGATTTGTGAATAGTTACAAATGGGCAGAG
>NZ_JAOQKI010000003.1:70743-178188 GCF_025567465.1 Roseburia amylophila | reverse complement strand
CTGCCCATTTGTAACTATTCACAAATCTTATATCAGTTTTTAACGTTTACACAAAACTTGAAACGGTCTCTAATATAATGCATTTATAGCCTTCTTCCCCTCTTCTTTTTGAGCTCACTGTATTTGTTCTTCCGAATATCGGCTTATACTCCCCAGTTCATTTGCTTTTTTAACATCCTCCAAAATCATATTATCTCTAATTCGTCTTTGTTCATATTCTTTATAATTATATTCTTTCTCATCTATTTTTCTATTTACATATTTATTCACACTTGACTCATCAATAATATTTTTCACTTTCTTACAAATAGGTAAATTCAAAAATTCTTCTTTACTCTTATCTGCTCGCCTGAATTTATCATTCCACTTTTTAGAAATTTCAGACAATTCTATCACTTTCTCGATTGAATAATCTTTAAAATAAGTTATTTCTTCCCCCGTATAATACTTTTCTGTATAGCATTTAAACGCATCTGCAATTTTTATGGTGCATTCTTCTGGTGACTCTATAAAATCAAATGAAGAAACTATTTTATACACATAATCCTGCAGATAATTATAATCTGGTGGAAAATCGTCTGCTACCACTTCTCCATCATCATCTGTTATTGCACAAGGTTTAGGATTAATGCCTTTTTCTTTCAACTTATAGTTATAATATGCCATAATACAACTTGTGTCTGCATTCTCTTTACTATATTTACATACATCTCTATAAGCACTTAATAATTCAAGCAACTTATTTCTTTCCTTTTTTCTAAGATATTTAACCGCATAAGAAGAATTGATTTCAAAAAGTGCTTCATAATCATTACGCGTATAATATTTTTCATTCAATAATTTAACGATTGGAAATATCACCATCATCAATACACTTTCTCGGTTTGCTTTGTCATAATATCTTTTTGATATTAACAACGATGCAATCGCAGAAATGAAAATAGCCATTGCATTTTGATATAGCCAATTACCAATTTGTACCAACATCTCTTTTTCCTTCCTATATCGTATTTCCGCTACCTGTTCTGTACTATATTCAACACTTAATTACTATCGGCACACCTGCATCTATCAGGTAGTCCTCATGATAGAATAACTTTTTTCGTCGCTTTTTTCGTCGCTTTTTCAACGAAAAAAGCGACGAATTATTTTAATCTATACAACTTGCCTTTTGTTTTCCCATTATCAATGAGTTTATCAAGTGCAATTAATTCCTTTAACAATTCCTTTGTCCTAGTATCCTTTAATCCCAGATTATCAGCTATTTCAGCTGTTTTGTGCCATTCTCCATCATTTAATAATTTTAAGATTTTTTCATATTGCTCTATCTTTTTCTTTGATGATTTTTTCGTTGCTTTCTCATAGCTATCTGGCAGCAAAACTTCATCATCCGCTTCCAAAAATGCCGGGTGGATTGGAATTCTTATTCTCATAGCTCGTCTATCTTCATCCGTAAAGAACTCCGCTCTTGGTGAGCCATTCTTCTCAAGTTCTTCCTGTATTGTTGGTATGCCAGAAGAATGTCCCTCTGATAAATCCAGTTCTTTTAAAAACTCTCCAAGTCGTCTATTTCTATAATATCTCGAAACAAATCTCTTTCCCTCAGCTATCGTTTTTTCTGAAATAGATCTGTCTATCCCCGGAAAATTCATAATATTTATGCAATCCGGCTCTATCTCTATAGTTACTGGTTCAAAGGACATATAATCTCTGTGATAAAAGGCATTTACAACAGCCTCCTCTATCGCCTGATATGGATAATTGAATATCCTTAACGCCTCCATCTGATTTGGTACTTTAATTACCTTCTCTCGAATAATCAAATTACGAAATCTTTCCATTGTTGCCTGAATCATCTGTGGCACAGAACCTGTAATATTGGGGAAATCTTCACTAATACTTGGATTTTCAATACTTCCTTTAGGAAAGGATGTCATCTGTACATAAGTATATCCAAAGAATTTTTCTGGATGTTCACAGAACATCATAATTGCCACATTCTGAATATATCTGAGTTCTGGCGGACCAATCAATAACTGCATATCATTAAGTATTTCCTCAACACCACGTTCCCTTACCTGTTTAGCAAGCTTACTACCGGTTTTTCTCAAATGATCTTCTAACAGTACAGGTGAAATATCCTCAAATGTTGCCTTATGGTTTGCTCTGCAATCAAACGGTGTTTGATCTGACATATTAATCAGTTCTCGCTCCTGTTCACTATTTGCCTTAACAGAACTTGTCTGATAACGAATATAATAATTGTACTTTTTCTCTTTCTTACTTGTTACATGCTCTGGTGATTTATAAGGTCGCTGCTGTCCTGTTCTGACAACAATTACAAAAATCCATTTTTCATCCACTTCTGCTGGTATACCCTGTGGAAAGTAGGGTGGAGAAATCAGATTATTATAACCCAACATATCTTTCTGTATTGAATCCAACATATATTCAGGTAAGCCCTTTACCGGACGCTTGGCAACACCATTTTCTTCCTCAACGCCTACAACAATATAACCGCCGCCATCATTATTATAATCATTTGCAAATGCACAGACACTATGGTAGATATCATCAGGATTCCACCCAGCCTTAAACTCTATTCGGTCTGATTCTAATTTTCTTTTGTTTAATAAGTCCTCTACATCCATTTCAAGTTCCATAGTGTCATCTCCATTCCTACACAACTATATTCTAAACATAATTATCATTTCTAATTTTCTTAGTATCTTATTTGATTTTTATTTCCAAAACTTATATTTACTATCTCTTAACTCTCTCTGTCTCTTCTCTTCCTTTGATTGAAAATAATTATTTATATCGGCTTCGCAATACTCACCTTCAAGTTCAAAATTATATTTATGCATAGACATATCATAAACTTTAATATCTTTATGTTTTGCCAAACAATACAAATACTCTCTATTATCCCTATGCATTCTGCATCCAATATAAATTGCCTTTATTGGGAAGAATGGTATCATATTGTCATATATTTTACATATATCCACAGGCAGCAAAAGTCGCCATTCATTTTCATATTTCCACGATGAAGATTTTGTGATAAATGACAGCATTAAACTTTTATCAAGTTCCATCTGTTCATATGCTGTAAGCGGGATTTTGTTTATATACTTGTATATTTTTCTTTTACTTAAAATAATCTGTTTTGCTCCATATTCGCAAGGCAATAATCCCCCTAGAATCATTGCATTTTCTCTTGAATCTGCAATAGGTCGTGTTAAATCGTACTCAACACAAAAACCTTCATGATTTTGTGCATAATGTGCCCATAATTCCATATAAGAAGTCAACTTAAAATCATCAATATTAGCAAATGAAGTTACTTGTATCATATTTTTTCTTAGCTCTTTTAGTCCATTTTCATATTTTATCCTATCATAATATAGTTTCCGACTAATTTCATCGCTTCCTTTACGTTCTTTTCTTAATTCAGGATCATAACAGATATGAGTAACAACACTATCAAAAGTATTATATATACTTCCATTATGCTGTTCCCAATCACCGCAATAACTATGTTCCAATTTATTCAATTCATCTTGTGATAATATCTCTCGTCCAACAGCGTCCGTTTCTTTCAGATAATCCAATAAACAGTATTTAAGAAATTCATTTTCATTTGCGCACAATAAGCAATCAAATGGATCATTAAAGTTACTAGGGTTATTCATAAAAACAGAATTGGTTTCAATACATTTTAAACTATTATGATTAAATGGAAAAAATTTAAACAAACTTTTGGGCATATGTTCTGTTTTATCTACATAACCTTCCCACATTGATTCATATAAATCTATTTTTTTATCTAAAGCATATTGGATTCTATTTTTTATCCAAGCTTTTTCCCATTTACCCTTATAAAATTTACTCCTATAATCAGACTTATCGTATGCTGATGTTTCTCTTCTATACTCCCATCTTGGATTTTCTCTACGCATCAATACGTACTTTCCTTTCTATTTACTACAACTCTTTAACAATCCTCATAAACTCTTCATATGAGTATGCACCATTATATCCCGGATTTTTTGTTTCAAATCTTCATCAATTAGGTGCAGGTTATCCATCAAGATAGTATCTTCCACACTGACTTCTTCCTTCGTAAGCCTTCCTCTTTTCACTGCCTTATCTTTAAATAACTGTATTGCATCCTGCTTTAAGTCAGATACTTACAGTTTTGGCAGAGGCACACCATCCCATGTTCTTCCCTGCGTTTTTAACAAAGCTCTTTCCAATTCCTTTCCAGTAATCTCACGCATGGTACTTCCGGAACGACAATAATATTTTCCACGAAAACTTATTAAAGATGGATATTTATCAACAATTATCTGCAGATACTCAAGTTCGCCTTTATATAACAAGTTCACATCTGCAATGATTCCCATTGTATCTGTAATCTTATTAGGAATTCGTTCTAATAAATCTCTTGCATTATCAATACCTACAACATTACCATCGTCATCCGTATCTATGTATATTGTTCCACCGTAGGCATTGGCATATCCACAAATCCATTTTAAATACTCATCCTGCCATGATTCCTTCCACTCTATGGATTGATGTTCTTTTTCCTTCATATATCCACCAACATTCTTTATTTCTAAAGTATTTTACCGGTTATCCTTATCTTCAACTTTTATTGAGACTTTGACTAATTCATTTTGTTCTTTAAACCAAACAAATATTTTTACAGCTATAACAACCGCCACAATACTACATATACCAATAGCGACTTGTATTTTATGTGCCATAACAAATTTGCCAATCCAAATCACTCCATATGTCACTGCCCATATTGCCACAAATACAACAGTACGAATTATCCAATGAAAAAATGAGCCTGCAGATTTTCCAGATATAGAACCGCTTTGATACAAAACACCCACCTTATTATATGCCACACGATATGCCATTTCTCCAATAACTAATAGAATAATCCATTCATAGTACCATTCAATTGGTAACCCTAATGGCTCTGTTATTAAATCAAATATAAACTTAAACATTTATCTCCCTTCTTTCTCCACTTCCGTAAAAAAATACTCCAATGTATCCACAAACATATTTGCATCAAATAATTCTTTTATTTGACTTCTGTTCATCCACGCAACTTGCGCCACTTCATCTGTTGTAGCATTGCTCAAATCAACCTCTCCATCATACTCGAACAACCAAACATCTACAATTTTATTAACTACTTTACCGAACTCTATTTTCTTTATATCAGACAAAATAACATGTCCTTTTTCCGGTAATAAATCTACCCCTACTTCTTCTTTTACTTCTCTGAGTGCACCTTGCAAACTATCTTCCCCTTTTATCACTGAACCATCCACACATTCCCACACCAAGGGAAATGTTGGTCTGTTTGCCGAGCGCTGCGCAATCAGATACTCTCCCTTTGAATTGCGAATCCAAACATGTACCACCAGATGATATCCGTCTATCGGTAACTGCTCACCCCTGACATGGTCTTTCCCAAGAAGCTCCCTATTTTCATCATACAAATCCCAAATTTCTGCATCCGGTACATACTCCACAATATCGCCAAAATCTGCATTTAAAGTCTTACAGATTTTGCTAAGAATTGTAAGACTTACCTCTTCATCACGTCGCAATTTTGTCATTGTATTCGGGGCAATTTCTGCCTTTTTACGCAAATCAGATTTGCTCATTTTTTTGTCAACTAATAATTTCCATAATTTGTTATATGATACAGCCATAGTATTCGCTCCTACCTATTCACATAAATCTTTTTCTGCTTCATATCTACCTTTGCAACAGCACCATACTGTAACGCACATCGTGGCATAGCATGTCCGAAATTCACATTATAAACAATCGGAAGTTTCTCATTGTCTATCACTCTAATAAGAATATCTTTATATTCCTGATAATAAGCTTCATCCTGTGGTTTTCCAACTAATACACCCTTTACCACGTCGAATACTCCCTTTTCTTTCAGTAATAACACTTCTCTTTCAAACAATTCAGGAGTCGGTTTTTCTTCGCAGGTTTCTATAAATAGAATTTTCCCAACCCACTCTTCCTTATTTGGAAACAGATCATATCTTTCACAAACTTCCTTTTCATCTTCATATCTGCTATTGGTCAATACATCATAAAGGCTTTCCAAACATCCTCCTAATAATCCTCCTTGGAAAATTTCACTTCCCTGGAGAAGTTCAAACCCACGTTCTTCCTTATGAGTTTTTCTTTCTGTTCCTATTGCGGCTCTTGAAAAATCTTCTCTTTCTTCATACCAAGTATCACTGGATATAATTTCATCAGATTCATTACCTTCCAAATAACTCTCAAATGCCCTTTGGGTATATGGTAACATCTCATCTGCAATTTCTCCCAAATCACAAATAAAGTTTGGTCCGTAATAAGTAGACAAGCCCAGTTTATAAAACATCAAATGATTGATCGTAGTATCTGAGAATCCTGTAAATAATTTTGGATGCTCCTCTACCGCCTTTATAAACTTTTCATCTTCCATTAGATAAGGCAAAAGTCTGTATGTATCATCACCACCAATTGCACAAATAATCCCTGCAATAGAATTATCCAGAAATGCATCTTTTAAGTCTTTCGCCCTTGCTTGTGGGTGAGTTTGCAAATATTCAATCCCCTTCAAAGCATTAGGCATAAATACCGGCTCCAAACCATATTCTTTTAATCTCTTTACACCAATCTCAATATTATGACTGCAAAATTCTTCACCAAGCATTCCACTCGACAAGCTTACAATTGCTACTTTGTCACCTTTTCTCAATTTTCTTGCATATTGCATACAGACATCCTCTCTCTTTGCTAAAACACTGTCCGCTTTTATACTTCTTCAATTTCATAAATACGTACAATTTTGTCAATTATTGACTTCATATCTTCTACAAGAGACTGGCTACTATATATAATCTCCTCCCTTAATTCATACTTCCTTTTTATCCTTTTATCATTATTATATCTATCAAAGAAATCATAATAATACGCCATATATTCCTCTGGTAACATATTTAATTCTATTACTGGCTGAGCATGCTTGCATGGCTTTCCATTTATAATGACATGGAGTGCTGATGCATAAATGCGCTTCAATTCTAGATAGATAGGCTCATATAATCCATTTTCATAATCAACACAAACTTCACTTGAATACATATCTTCATTTCTTAATAAGTTCTCAATATCCTTAGTAAGATTTAATTCTCTTATAATTTGTACCGATTCTACTAGTACTTCCTCTTCCCATTCGTTACCTTCGCGGTCAGTATGATAAGCAATACCATCAATAATATTCCCATATATTTTTTCATAAGCTTCTGTAAAAATATCTACAATAATTTGATTAGCTACTGCAACAGGTTTTATATTATTATACTCTTGTATAACTTCATACAAATAATTACACTTATTTTGTATTTCTTCATTTAATCCAAATTTATACGATTCACAAACTACTTGTTTTAAAATGTCCGCTTTTATATTTATCAATATTGACCAGTCAAAAGTTGTATATGTTTTAATTTCATCAAGTAATGGCTGATATATTTGATTTTTGCGTTCAACAGCCATTGATGATTGTTTTTTTCCTTTAATCACACCACCAAACCATCCGCCTATACCACCTATAGCAAGCAGTATTGTTCCTGACACAATATCTTTTAAAACTTCATTCCAATCCATTGTTTTTGCCTCCTGAATTCAAAGCACACACTTTCTTTGTAACTAGACAATTAGCAAATATCCCCTTTTACAATTCTACCAACACATCTTCATCAAAATAATAAATATTCTCTTTCTTATACCCATATTTTGAATCAGGAAATGCTATATGTGGCTCAAAAGTAAAATAATTCATCGCTACAAGTTTCGCCTTATTTCCTTTTTCAATATAAATTCTGTCACTCTTAACTTTCGCAATGGAATGTCCTAGATTACCCATAAAATCAAGATTCACAAATCCGTTTTCAACTATGAACTCATTCATATGATAATATAGTTCTTCAAAAGTGGTTCCTTTTGTAACAAAACGAAATAACTCTGCATGTAGCTTATCTTCCATTTGCAAACCACTTTTCCACTCTTGGTTCTGAATTAACTCTATATCATCTACAACCTCACCATTTTCTACAATAATAGTTCTAGCATAATCTCCCCAGATATTACCTACCTGTGGACTTAAATCAATTGTTATAATATCATTATTTTCTATAATTTTATCCGAAGTTACATATTGCTTTCCAGATACGGAAACCGTTGTTTCATCTCCTGCGAATACAAATGCACCAACATCCCAATACCAGAAAGAGTCTGCACCTAACTCCATCAGTTTTTCCTCACATAGTTTTCGAATATCAAATAACTTCATACCCGGCTTAATAATCTTTTTTATATATGCTATAGTCTGTTTTGCAGTCTGCTGTATCTGACTATAAGATTGCTTTTGTATTTGCAGATATTTTTCAATCAACTTTGGTTGTATCAATGGATAAGTCCAATTTTCTGGTAATTCATCCATAAGTACCACCTTCTCCATCTCGCAATGAAGTTCACCTGAAAATTCTCTTATTTCTGCAAAACATAATAATCCAAATGATTCCTCTCCGTTTTCATTTATACTGTTCTTACCTGTGACAGAATATACACATAGCTGTTCTATATCAAACTTAACGGCACCTGTTTCTTCTTGAAGTTCTCTTTTAGCAGTCTCCAAAATATCTTCCCCTTCTTCACGATGTCCACCCGGAACTTCATATGTATCGCGTTCTTTATGTTTACACATTACCCACTTCCCATTACTCTGTGAAATAATCACTGCAAACTTCAATAAATCGTCATCAACTGTATCATAAAAATTCACTTCTAACATATCACCTTTCTCCTTCCCACTCTGCCATGAATTCCTCAAGATAGGATTCCATGATAAATTGTCTATGCCAAGCTTTCTTCTTTGCAGCATCCGTATTCATCATATCCTTTAGCAATAGTAACTTTTCGTAAAAATGATTAATGCTTGTAGAATTTTGATTTTGCTGATACTCTTTTTTACTCACATTAATCAAAGGTTTTATCTCCGGTTCATAAATCTTTCTACCTTTACTACCACCATAAGCAAATGCTCTTGCAATTCCAATTGCTCCGATTGCATCCAGCCTGTCCGCATCCTGCACGCATTTACCTTCTATCGTACTTGGCACAACTGAATCGTTTCCTGCAAATGATACTTCCTCTATAATCTTACACACAGTTTCAATAATTTCATTATCCACACCGTTGCCTTTCATAAAATCAACTGCCTTTCTCTTCGAAGCATAAGTTTCCGATGAAAGCTTGGCATCATCTACATCGTGTAATAATGCTGCTAACTGCACAATCTGCATATCCGCATTTTCCTGCTTTGCAATTTCTACCGCCAACCGATAAACCCTAATGGTATGATGGTAGTCATGCCCACTGGAATCAGCAGCAAATATTTGTTTCACATATGTTATAGCATTTTCTATCATAATACCTGTCTCCAATATCATCACACCCCTTCTTTGATATAAAAATCTTGTAATACCAACCAAAAACATTCCATCTATATGTGAATAATATCCATAATAAATCATTTAATCTATACTGTTACAGAATTCCTCGATTTCTTCTCTCCTGCATTCCAAATCTTCCTTATATTCCACCGAACACAAACCAAGTCTATCACAACATTCAATTTCCATATGTCCATAAAAATGTTCTATGGTTGCAATAATCCTCTCACATTCCTTCATTCCCGGTCCAGTTCTTAATACGATAACATATCCCTTCTTACCACTACTTATCTTGGCATGCGGTTCATGTGTGTTACACCACGGAGTGCATCTATCAATAAAAGATTTAAATTGTCCTGGTACATCTGCCCAATACGACGGAGAGACAGATATAACAATATCGGCCCATTCATATTGCTCAATTATCCTATCAACATCATCATTCTGAACACATTTTGCTGTATTATGACAAGTTCTACATCCTTTGCAATATTTTATATCATAATCATCAATACATATGTTTTTAACATCATGTTTCTTTTCCAGACAAGCAGTAACTATATTAACAATTTCTGCTGTTGCTCCATTTCTTACAGGACTACAATTCATTATCAATACTTTCATTTTGACCTCCGTTTTCATGTACCACTTTTTTATATGATATCACAGAATCACTACATCATCAATAACAATCGCAACTTCTTGCGATTGTTTCCTAGTTTCCATTATATAATTCGGGTGCATAAAGTGAATCGGAGATATGCAGAGGAATCACCTTTCTCTGTCCCTATTCCATATTTTATCTTCCGCCTTACCTTTATCAACATCTCTGCTAATTGCTTCATCATAAATCCTCTGGAACTCCTCATAAAGCTCGTCTCCAGCCAGCTTTATCTCCAGCCTTTTCATTACATCCGAAAACAACCTTATGCTTCCACTAATATCAGCAATATCAAATCCGAATACATCTGCCTTAACAGAATCACTGACATTCTCAAAACCACCAAGATCTGATATTCTCCTGACAATCCATCCAACTTCGTCCACAGACTCTTTTTCTTCATGTTCCACCAATTCGCTTTTACCTGTTACATCAGTTATACCTTCGTCCATTCTTGTCACATTCTCATCAGACAGATTGTGAACCTTTGACATTTCTGTTCCTTCTAAATCTATCTGTTGTTTACCGGCAACATTAATTTGCTCCTTTTGTCCATTTCCATCATTATGGTTATTAGCAGGCTGATTCATTACAACAACATTTCTCTCCGACTCAACAACTGCTCCCGCTGTTCTCTCAACTAACATATCCTCTTCCATCCCCGGTATCTCAACATCCCTGTCAGCAACAATCTCCTCTTTCCCCGACACCGCATAATAAGCCGTATACAAATCTTCTTTTATAATGTCATCAGTAAGCTGTATCTGCCTCTTAATTTCCCTTTTCTCCTGCTTCAGTTCGTCCAGTTCTTCCTGCACTCCCGCATGCCACAGTTGATATTCCCGGTACTTCTCATCCGTCTTAATCTTCCGTTTCCTGCTGGCGTTTTCCTTATAAATCTCCTGTTGCCTGTCATCAATCCGCTTCACCTTTTTCTGCTGTTCACTCCTGTACTTCACAAGTCCCGCAACATCCCTAATATCATTATTTACCAGTAACAGGTACTCGTCCTGCAGCTGATGAAACCTTTTCAATTCTTCCGTATACTTTGCTCCACCAACCACAAATCGCTTCTGTTCTACAATTCTCAGCCTATATAGCTTTGCATAAAATCGTTTCTGGTATGGTGAAAGTTTCGCCCCATGCAACCCTCTTATATCCGATGAATAAAAATAAGGCTTTGCCATCCAAGGCATATCTACATGATGTCTAAGCCTATCCTCTGCAAACATTTCATCCATCTTTACCAGACTATGATAATATCGGAATCCCGGTGCCTGCACTTCCATCCACGCATCTTTCTTGAATACATATCCAAGTCTTTTCATCAGATATTTAAAATGCTCCACATTCCCGGCTGCATATGCACACATCTTGGCATCCCTGAGAATTATCTCTTTCATGGACATTTCCTTTTCCCATTTGTCCCTGCTGATATTCTTTGGATTCCTGCTGTACTCTGCCGGCATTATGGAAAGTCCAAGTTCATCACAATATTTATTTGTGATAGGCTGGAGATGATTCTTCCAGTTGCTTTTCGGTGAATTGTATTTCTTGCCGGTTGTCATGCTGACACTGTTCCAGATAAGATGTCCATGCATATGCTCTCTGTCTGTGTGGACTGCATACACAGCCTCATAATCATCACCAAGCTCATCCTTCGCAAAGTGCTCCAGGACGTACATTGCCTGTTCTGCAGTTACTTTTTCTTCCGGCGAAAACGATATAATCACATGATAGCCTTGTCTTTTACCTGTCTTATGAAATATATTCTTTGTCTCCTCCATCTGCTCAAATGCCGTATCCGGCAGGCAGTTAATACCGCCCACCAGTACACATTCTTCTGTCTTATCCGGATTCTGGATATATTCCAAAGCATTCTTCAGGTGTGATGCTGGATTTCTACCTTCTGACTCTTTTATATTTAAGATCTTTGTAATCGCCATACTTCCAGCACCTCCCCGAATGTTTTCTTTACATCATCCAGACTGTTCTGCAATTTATCAATATCGCTGTAATACAATCTTCCCTGTGAATTGCCAAGCTTTACCGCCTGATTAATATTATTTGCAATACCTGCAATAACACGAATTATTTTTGCCCTGTCCTCTGGATAACTTGTATCAATGTTGCCTCCTGTCCGAATTAATTCTCTTATATAGGCACTTGCTGTCATTCCTGTTCGCTTAAGTGCCGCTTTCAGAATATCCATATCTTTCTCTGACAACTTCACCGATATCTTATAATCTTTCCTGTCAGACTTGTATCTTCTCTTTCCATCTGCCATACGTTTTTCCCCTTTCGTAATTTCCAAATTCTGTATCAAACCAATCTCTTTTTATCTGTACCATTGCTTTTTTCATCCTTTCTAAAAGTTCTACTTATAGGTTTTGCAAGATGCGGAAAAGGTCGGACCTTTTCCCGAAAAAATATAAACGCATCAGCGTTTACATAATTTTTCGTCTTGGCAGGAGCACCTGCACCCTGTATATGATATGTGGTGGTTAATGTACCACCACAATTACTGATATGGTGGCTAAAGTTCCACCTGATTTAAAAGTGGTGGCACTTTTTGCCATCACTTTACTGTTTTAGTGGCGTTTTCCGCCACCACTTTTCCATTTTGACGGCACTTTCCGCCACCATAACTTTTTTCTCGCTTATCTGAGTGGTAGCGCTTTTTGCCGTCACTTTGCTGTTTTGACGGCGCTTTTTGCCACCACTTTTCCATTTTGACGGCACTTTTTGCCTCCACACTTTTTCGGCTCTGATTTGTGCGGGGGCGCTTTCTGCCCCCACTTTGTGGTTTTGGGGGCGCTTTCTGCCCCCATTTGCACGTTTTGGGGGCGCTTTTTGCCCCCACTCGCTGGATTCACCTATTCAGTTGTCTCTTTCACCATTACATCTGCATCCAACATCACATTTTCTGCTATCTCAGCACCATCTTCCGACAATTCATTTGTTTCAGGCGGTATATCCACTTCATCCTGTTCACTTATCACAGAATCCCCAACTGCCGCTTCATAATCCATTTCTTCTACAACCTTGCTTCGGTTACGCTGTGGCTCATAATCCGGATTGTAATAATCTTCGTAACCATAGATTTTCTGTTCAAAGTACTTCCTTGGACATTTGCCCCGCATGGTGAAATAACCTTTTGCCTCAAGCTCTGCATTATATTCCTTTATAATCGCATATGCCTTTGTCATCCCGATACCAAGCATCTGGCTTATCTCACCTGCATCTATGAATGCTTCCTTTATACCCTTCATGCAGCTCCTCCTTTCATAAATTGTTATTTTAAATACGTTTTTTCACAAAGTCACTATCCTGTTCTTTATTTAATCCGTATTTTTAATTCGTGTTTATCTTAATATCCTTTTCAAAATTTGTCAATAAAATTTTTGTAATTACGCACTTGCAATTCGTTTTTACTTATGATAAAGTAATCTTACAATCATAAACAAGTCACTTACTGATACGTATTTTATTTATTATCAATCTTATACGCATCTTTACAACGGACTATTTCATATAAAGGAAGGTGGACAGAATGACTAATTCTCATTCCATTAAAATCACTATGTCTTCTCCAGAAGAAATCGGGAAGGCAATACAGAAACAGCGCAGAGCACAGAAAATTACTCAAAAAGAGTTTGCACAGCATCTTGGTAAATCAGAACGCACTATCCAGAAATATGAGTCTGGTGAAATACTAATGAAGATAGATGTTTTAAAACAGATTGCTAATGAATTAAATGTTCCATGGCAGGAGCTTTTATCTCCAGAAGATAATAATATTCCCAAAGATAATACGACTACTAAATATCCGGCATATGAATTCCACACTATGTCAGATGTTATCAACGCTCTCTTTGCCATAACTGAACTTACTGATTTTTCATTTGAGCTGACCAACACCAAACCTCCTGAAAATCCTGAATGGACTGCCGGGATCAAGGTTAATGGCAAAGGCAATGGAAAATATGATGCAGACTTCTGTCTCTTTATGGAAAACTGGATAGCAAAGAAGAATATGCTTCAGACAGGAAAAATTTCAAAAGAAAAGTTTGATTCATGGAAATCAGATATGTTAGCATATTATAAGGATTCCAGACTGGATAATGAAGCCGATTAAAAAACTGAATAATTGCAGGCTTACACCTTTAGTAAAGAAAAAGCTCCGGCACACTCCTTCTCGCAAAAGGAATAACCGAAGCTATGTAAGTGATTAACCCGAAGGCTTTATAATCACCCTGAACAAGTAGATTATATCATAGCCTTTTGATGATTGCACAACAATTTTACAAAAAGGAGATGATATTTATGCCAGCTTACAAAGATGAAAAAACTGGTAAATGGTTCGCCAAGTTCTATTATACGAACTGGCAGGGAATCAAAAAACAGAAGTGGAAAAGAGGCTTTGCCACCAAAAAGGAAGCCCTAGGATTTGAAAGGGATTTTCTGGAAAAGCAGTCTGCCAATCCTGACATGACATTTCAAAACCTTTATGAAATTTATATGGAGGATATGGCTGCAAGACTTAAGCAGTCAACTCTTCTGACAAAAAAGGCGGTACTACAGACGCATATTCTTCCATTCTTCGGTAGCAAGCCGATAAATGAAATCAAAGCCTCTGATGTACGAAGATGGCAGGCGAAGCTTATGAGTTCGCCGAATAATTACTCCCAGACCTATCTGAAAAAGATTAACACGGAGCTTAACAGCATCATCAATTACGCCAAGCGTTTCTATGACCTTAACACCAATCCCTGCGGCAAGGCAGGCACCATTGGAAAAGCAAAGGCTGAGGAAATGCATTACTGGACTTACGATGAATATATTGCTTTCCGTGAGGGTGTAAAAGACAAGTCGCTATCGTATATATGCTTTGAAGTCCTATACTGGACTGGTATGCGAGAAGGTGAACTGCTTGCTCTATCACCTGCTGATATTGACCTTGATAACAAGACAATATCCATCAACAGAACATATCAGCGGATAGAAGGAAAAGATGTATTTACATCACCTAAGACAAGAAAAAGTAAGCGAAAGATTCCGATTCCGGATTTTCTCTGCCAGGAGCTATCAGACTATATCCAGTCAAGGTATATGCTTGACGCAGATGAAAGGCTGTTCCCGGTAACAAAATCATATCTCTCACACGAGATGATAAGAGGTTGCAAGAACACAGGTGTAAAAAAAATACGAATCCACGATATCAGGCATTCGCACGCCAGCTTACTTATTAATCAGGGCTGTGATGCGCTGATGTTAGCAGACAGGCTCGGACACGAGAAAGTATCCACAACACTTAACACATACTCTCATCTGTTTCCACATAAACAGCAGGAGCTTGTGCATAGTCTGGAATCATTGCAGGCGACAGATTCGCCAACACCTGAACCACCATCTGATAACCCTCTGCTTGAAGCAGCAGGTATCACATGTGAAGTGTCTCAGACTCAAGACAACGGCTCAGATGTAACAATCCGACCTCAGTTTGGACCTGCGTTAGTACCACCAAATACCGCATCCGGGAAAATCATCCAGATGCCACAAAGAAAGATCATATAAAAGAAATCCAGCAGTCATCAGGGTTTCTTGCTATTAAAGTTAATGACAACCAACTGAAAACGATAGAAAAAGAGTAGTTGCTATTAGTAGCAAATTAGTAGCAGAGCAAAAGAAAAAGTCTCGGAATCCGCTTGTTTAGCGGGTTCCAAGACTTGTGGCTCTTATTCAAACTCAATCGTTCCAGGTGGCTTACTCGTCAAATCATAGAATACACGGTTTACCCCGCGTACCTCGTTGATGATTCGGCTCATTACTGTTTGCAGTACTGCAAATGGAATCTCTGCGCTTTCGGCGGTCATGAAATCGACGGTATTTACGGCGCGCAGTGCAACTGCGTAGTCGTAGGTTCTCTCGTCGCCCATTACTCCAACGGAACGCATATTGGTCAGGGCTGCGAAATACTGGTTCGGCATCCAGGATGGAGCTTCGTCGTTTTCTTTCTTGTAAGCAGCTACTGCCTTGTCCACTTCTTCCCGGTAGATGGCATCGGCATCCTGTACGATGCGGACTTTCTCAGCATTGACTTCACCTATGATTCGGATACCAAGACCCGGGCCTGGGAATGGCTGACGGAATACCAGATGCTCCGGAATTCCAAGCTCAAGACCGGCTTTACGAACCTCATCTTTGAAGAGGTTACGCAATGGCTCGATGATTTCCTTGAAATCAACATATTCCGGAAGACCACCTACGTTATGGTGGGATTTGATGACAGCGGATTCTCCGCCAAGACCACTTTCTACCACATCTGGATAAATGGTTCCCTGTGCCAGGAAATCAACGGCTCCGATTTTCTTTGCTTCTTCTTCAAAGACACGGATAAATTCTTCACCGATAATTTTACGTTTTGCTTCCGGCTCTGTTACTCCGGCAAGCTTGTTATAGTAACGCTCCTGGGCATTTACACGGATGAAGTTTAAGTCAAACTGACCGTTCGGTCCAAATACATTTTCCACTTCATCTCCCTCGTCTTTACGAAGAAGGCCATGGTCAACAAATACGCAGGTAAGCTGCTTTCCGATTGCTCTGGATAAAAGACCTGCTGCCACAGAAGAATCCACTCCGCCGGACAATGCCAGAAGCACTCTTCCGTTGCCGACTTTTTCACGGATTTCCTTGATGGTATTTTCCACAAAGGAATCCATTCTCCATGTTCCGGCACAGCCACAGACACCACGTACGAAGTTGTGGAGCATCTTGGTTCCCTCTTTGGTATGGAGTACCTCCGGGTGGAACTGGATGGCATAGAGATTTTTTTCACGGTTTTCTGCGGCTGCCACCGGGCAGTCTGCAGTATGTGCTACGATTTCAAAACCAGGTGCTGTCTTTGAAATATAATCAAAATGGCTCATCCAGCAAATGGTCTTTTCTTCTACATTCTGGAATAATGGTGAATTCTTATCTACCATTACTTCTGTCTTACCATATTCGCGAACCGGTGCTTTTTCTACCTTGCCGCCCAACACATGCATCATGAGCTGTGCGCCGTAACAAAGTCCCAGAACCGGGATACCAAGTTCAAAAAGCTCTTTGCTGTAAGTTGGTGAATCTGCCTCATAACAACTATTTGGGCCTCCGGTCAGGATAATTCCCTTCGGGTTCATCGCTTTGATTGTCTCGATATCTGTGCGGTAAGAATATATTTCACAATATACATTGCATTCACGGACACGTCTTGCAACCAGCTGGTTGTACTGTCCGCCAAAATCAATGACAATAACTTTTTCCTTAT
Source organism: Roseburia amylophila (assembly GCF_025567465.1). Lineage (NCBI taxonomy): Bacteria > Bacillati > Bacillota > Clostridia > Lachnospirales > Lachnospiraceae > Roseburia > Roseburia amylophila. Next base: position 160,658 of record NZ_JAOQKI010000003.1, on the reverse strand, counting down.
CCATGGACGTTTTTCCTCCTAATTTTTGCTGAGACTCGCCCAGCGTCTAAATTTTATTATAGTTGAGCCACCCTGGAAAGACAAGCCCTATTTTGTTTTCGCAAGATATTCTGAGTTGTTATTTGGGGCAGCACATAATTCTTTATTATATGGAAATACTCCCTGTATGCGTAAAGATTATCTGATTAAATCCATCACACAATACATTTTCTTTTTCTTTCTGGGAGCATTCCTTGGATACCTATGGGAAGTGCTGCTTTTTTATGTGCAGGATGGGGTTTTCTGTAACCGTGGCTTTCTCTATGGTCCATGGCTTCCGGTCTATGGTGTGGGGGCTGTCCTGATGCTGCTTATTTTAAGACGCTTTCAGAAGCATCCGGTCAAAGTCTTTTTTCTTGCGGTGCTTCTCGGATCTTTCGTAGAACTTTTTATCGGATGGTTCCTCGCCCAAGTTTTCCACCTGCGTTACTGGGATTATCACGATTATCCACTGCAGCTTGGCGGTTATATCTGTCTTTATTCTGCACTGGGATTCGGCATCGCCGGTGTGCTCTGGGTCTGCGTGTTTGCGCGGATTGCCTCCCATTTATGGAAAAAAATACCAGTACCCCTACAACGCATTTTTCTTACGCTGCTGATACTGGCATTTCTTTTTGATTGCGCCGCCGCACTGATTTTTCCCAATGCCGGGCACAATATTACGTTTTCTTAATTCTATTCTTCCATTTCAACCATGGTTGGATACGAGGCAATAGCTCCGGCTTTCTGCACACTCTTCGCACAATACCGGTTAGAAAAATCAAGGTATACTGCCATCTTATCCGAAGTCAGTTCCGGCAAATCTGCTTCCGTCACACCATCTGCATAGAGTTGATACAGGAAGGAGCCGATAAATGCATCCCCGGCTCCGGTGGTATCTAGCGCCTTTACTTTCTTTCCCTTGCTTTGTGCGTTTGCTTTTTTCGTATAGCACTCTGCTCCATCTGCTCCCCTGGTATAAATGAGAAGATGAACATTTCCCACGAAAAGCTTTTCTTTTGCTGCCTCAATCGAATCCTCTCCGGTCAGGAAATAAAGTTCCTCATCCGAAAGCTTTAATACATGTGCCAATGGGAGAAATTCCAGCACTGCTTTCTTTAAATCTTCCAGATTTTCCCAGAGTGCAAACCTGAGATTTGGATCAAAGCTTATAATTGCACCAGCCTCTGTTGCAGCTTCTATTGCCTTTTTATGTGCTTCCTTCATTGGAAAATCTCCCAGTGAAACGGAGCAAAAATGCAATGCATAGGCATCCTTAAACCAATCCGCTTCTACTTTTTCTTTTGAAAAAAGCATGTCGGCTCCTGGTTTCCGGTAAAAAGAAAATTCCCGGTTTCCATCTTCCTTTAAAGCCACAAAGGCAAGAGAGGTATTTGCCTCTTTTGTACGAAGTACATGACTGGTTCCAATTCCGTTTTCTTCCAATGCTTCTTCAATTTTATCGCCAAAAGGATCATCTCCAAGCTGCGTTATCATCTCTGATTTACCACCAAGTCTGGTAAATGCACCGCAGACATTCGCCGGTGCACCACCTACTTTCGGGCAGAATCCCAAGACATCTTTCATAGGTCTGCCACTCTCCTGTGGAATAAAATCAATCAGTGCTTCTCCGATTGCATACAGTTTTTTCTCCATCTGATCTGCCTTCCTCTTTTCACCATTTTCTAACTATGTTCAATGGTAAATGTTTTCTTCACAAGGTCTGCCTTTAATACTGCATAGTCTGCTCCGCTGCTTCTTCGAATCTCAAGCAGTCCCTCTTCCGGAAGTTCTACCGCAATATCACCTTCCACATCAAATGCCGGATGGCTGTTGCGGAATTCCATTAATTCCAAAAGTTTCTTTACCACCGGACGCTCTACTTCTTTTGCAATCTCTTCCTTCGAATAATAGTGGCGGTTAATATTTCTGCCTTCTTTCGTTGCTTCCAGAAGCTCCAGGTCATTGCATCCTGCCAGCATGCCTACATAATAGACCTGCGGAATTCCCGGTGCAAAGAACTGGATTGCACGGGCAAGAAGATAAGCATCATCCTGATTTCCAAGTGCAGAATAGTAAGTCGTATTCACCTGATAAATATCAAGGTTATTGTAGGCTGCCGTATTGTAGATTTTCTTGACATTCGCTCCTTCGGAAAACATCATTTCCTTTGTTCGGTCAATTTCTTCATCCGGCATCAGATCTTTCACATCCACAATTCCGATTCCATCATGGGTATCTAACGTGGTAAACTGATGCTTCGGACTCATTTCCAGCCATTTCTTAAGATAAGTTCCCTTTCCAAAGTAAAGGGCATTCAATACCAACACCGGAAGTGCAAAATCGTAAATCCAGAAATTCTGATTGGCAATTTTCATCTGAATACTGTAATGTTCATGAATTTCCGGCAGAATTATCACATCATGTTTCTTTACGATTGCTTCAATTCGATGCAGGAGATTCCAGATTTCCGGTTCCACAAAGAAACAGCTTGTATTCGCTTTCTTTACGGCATAAGCAAATGCATCCAGCCGGATAATGGAAGCATTTTTACTGCACATCAGTTCCAGTGTATCTTCCATAAATTTCTGAACAGCTTTAGATTCCACATTTAAATCAATCTGCTCTTCTCCAAAGGTGCACCAGACCTTCTCGCTGCTTCCATCAGCAAAATCTGCATCAATATAAGGTGCTCTTGGTTTCCTTTTATAAATCAAATCTACCTGTTCTTCTGTCGGTTCTCCGTTTTCCCAGAAATCCTTGTATCGGATGAAGAAATCCTTATATTCCGATGCATCCTTTTTCTCTAAGAAATCTTTAAAATACGGAGACTGTCTGGAAATGTGGTTGACCATAAAATCAAACATCAGATAGTATTCTTCTCCGATTTTGCGTACATCTTCATAGGTTCCAAACTGCTCGTCTACCATGTCATAACGCATCGGTGCAAATCCCCTGTCTGCCGAGGACGGAAAGAACGGAAGAATGTGTACGCCACCTACCGCCTTATGAAAATAAGTTTCTAACATTTCTTTTAATTCAGAAAGATTTTTTCCAAGGCTGTCTGCATAAGTGATCAGCATAATTTTATTTGTCAGTTTCAAGCTTCTTCCCTCCTTTTAACGTAAATGTAAATTCATATTTTCCCGGCTGTTCCATCCGGTACTGCGGATGTGGTTTGGAAAGCCAGCTATCGTCGCCGCCAACTCCCATCTGATGGAGAGACGGACGGAGAATCGTATATTCACTATCCGGCAGCTCGTAAAGATGTCTGGCATTTTCCAGCTCATGCGGTGTATAAGGCAACGCCGATAAATCCATTTCTTCTGCACTAATCCGGAGTCCATAACCATTCTCATCTTCGATTACTGCTTCTCTGACACCACTGCGTCCGCCACTTTCCTGCGGAGCCAGATATTCTGACAGATTTTCCTTTACGGAAAAATGAAATTTTCCAAGTCTGCTGCCCTGACGGCGGTCCCAGTAATTTTCTTCCGGACCGTATCCATAGTAAGTTACTTTATCATATTGCTCCGGGATTCGAAGCAGCATACCAAATTCCGGCATTTCATGGGTCTTGATCTTCTCATCGGCTTCATATTCCATATGGATGGTGAGTGCTCCGTCTTTTCTGATACCATAAGTCACCCTGCACTCATTTCCCGGGATGTTCTCTGCCACATCAAAGAGACGGTATACATAAGAAATTTCTGCACCATCCTTTGTTTCTTTCAGCTCTGCCGGCATTGCTTTTGCATACATGCTGGCTGTCTTCCAGCATCCGCAACGCAGCGGCATTCCACTTCCTTTGTCATTGTCTGTCGGTGCCCGCCAGAAATTCGGCCTTGGAACGGATACGATAAATTCTTTCTCTTCTACCTGATAAGAGGTCAGTCCGCCACCTTCCTTTGCAAAAAGCATTTTTATATTACCTGCTCTCACACCGATATTCATAAGTCCATCAACCAGCTCAAAATCTTCTGCTTCTCTGATTACTTCTTCCGGAGCTTCCTTTTTTCCTGCATACTGACCAAAGGCAAGCTCATATCCGGCTTTCGCCCACGCAGTATCTTCTTTGGTAAGTAAGGAGGCGGTCACCGTAAATTCTCCGGCTATCTTAAGCCCCTTGGAAAGGCTGCTGATATCTATCGCCTCTTCTTCCTGTGGTGCTGTATGAAGCTCATAAGTGTTCTCTGCACATACACCGTCTTTTGTTGCAACGACAACTTTTAATACATAATTTTTCAGAGAAATAAATAAATTTTCGTTTTTAACAATAACCTTTGTTTCCTCCGGCAAAAGCTTTACACTCTGATACTGGAATTTTACCTCCTGCATCTTTGGAGTCACCTTGCGGTCAGCATAGAGAAGTCCGTTTCCACAGAAGGTTCCATCATTCGGACGGTCTCCGAAATCTCCACCGTAGGCTAAATATCTCTCGCCCTTTTCATTGGCAAGATAAAAGCTCTGGTCAATAAAATCCCAGATAAATCCACCCTGATAACGTGGTTCTTCTTCTGTAAGCCGGATATATTCATCCATTCCACCAGTAGAATTTCCCATGGAATGCATATATTCACAACTGATTACCGGTTTTGTTTTTTCATTGGTAGAGGCTTCACCCTCGCTTAAATATTTCCGCAGTTTTTCTGCCGGTGCATACATAAAGCTCTTCACATCAGAAGTATCCGGATAAGTATCATCAAAGGTAATACCCTCATAATGTACCAGGCGTTCGGAATCATTTTTCCGGAAGAACTCTGACATTTCATATAAATTGCTTCCGCCACAGGACTCATTTCCGCAGGACCAAAGCAGAATGCAGGCATGGTTCTTGTCCCGCTGATACATGGAGTTAGCGCGGTCTAAGACGTTTTCTCTCCACTCTGCTTTGCTGCCCGGTATCGTCTCACTCATCGGTGCCTTTCCTACTGTTGCAAGGAAACAATCCGCATGGGACTCAAGGTTCGCCTCGTCTATCACATATAACCCCAATTCATCGCAAAGTTCATAGAAATAACTCTGATTTGGATAATGTGAAGTCCGCACTGCATTGATATTATTCTGCTTCATGATAAGAAGGTCATGGAGAATTTCTTTTTTTGTAACGCTTCTTCCATGGTCGCAGCTTAATTCGTGACGGTTTACACCGCGAAATACAATACGTTTTCCATTCAGGCACATAATGCCATTTTCCATAGCAAAATGCCGGAATCCAATGCGCTGTTTTATTACTTCTGTTACGGTATCATCGGAGTCTGTTACTTCTATATATAAGGTATAAAGATTCGGCTCCTCCGCACTCCAAAGCTTTGGTGCTTTTATTTTTAACTCTATTTCAGCTTCTGTGTAAGCTGTCTCTGTCTTTACAACACATTCCTTTTTATCATCGTATAAGAAAATATGCAGCTTGCAGCAGGTATCTGCACCGGCTCCTACCAGCTCTTTCTCCTGCCAGTTTTCCTGTGCCGGCTGGTCTTCCTGTTCCGGTACACCCTTCCACTGCAATTTCAAAACTGCTTCTGTCAGATTATCCTGAAACTGCTGACTTACCTTCAAATCATAGATATGATGTGCCGGCATACGACGCAGTGTCACATCACGGAAGATTCCAGACATCCGGAAGAAATCCTGACTCTCTAAAATACTTCCGGTGCAGAAATGAAAGACTTCTGCCGCCAGCTTATTTTCTCCCTCGCAGACCAATTCTGTGATATCAAATTCTGCCGGTGTAAAAGAGTCTTCGCTATAGCCTGCAAATCTGCCATTTACCCAGAGTGCCATAGCACTTTCCACCCCATCAAACCGGAGGGATAACCGGTCCTTTAACATTTCTCCGGTCACTGAAAAAGAATGCACATACATTGCAACCGGATTATATTTCTTTGGAATCTCTTTGCCACAGACAGCTTCTTTTCCATCCCATGGATACTGGGAATTCACATACTGCAATTTGTCATAGCCAAAAAGCTGTATGGAAGAAGGCACCATAATCTCATCCCAGTTGCTGCTGTCATAATCCTTACGATAAAAGCCCTCTATGACTTCTGCTAAGTTATTGGCATATGCAAATTTCCATCTGCCATTGAGGCTGGTGAGAAAACTGCTTTCCACACCGTCTGCCTCTTTTCCAGTTGCATAATATCCATGGTCTGAATGTGCCGGCATCCGCCGGATTGCAAAACAGTCTGGCTCATAAATTACATTTTCGTTAAATTCCATAGCTGGTCTCCTTTATGATTTTACAGAACCGGTAATTCCTTCTACAAAGTTCTTCTGTAATACAAAGAATATAATCAACATCGGAATTGTAGAAATCGTGACTGCAAGCATCATGCTTCCATAATCAATGGTATATCGTGCGGTCAGTCCAGATACCAGAATCGGCATAGTCTTGGAATTTTCATTCTGTAATACGATCAATGGCCACATGTAGCTGTTCCATGCATTCATAAAGCTTACAATTGCAGCTGCTGCGTAGGTAGATTTCATAATCGGTAAGAACATTTTAAAGTAAATGCCCCATTCACCTACTCCGTCAATCCGGGCTGCTTCAATGATTTCATCCGGAAATGATTTTGCTGCCTGGCGGAACATGAATATCATAAATGCAGTAGAAACGGTCGGTAAAATACATCCAACGGTTGTATTTAAAAGTCCCATCTTTCCAAACATACGGAACAATGGAATTACAGTTGCTGCAGTCGGTACCATCATGGAAAGTAACAAAATGGACATAATTTTATCTTTGTATTTATCATGGAATTTTTCGAATCCATAACCTGCCAGTGAGCAGACAAATACATTTAAAACCATGGAAACTACTGCGTTCCGGATGGAATTCCACATTGCCTGTGAAAGAACCGTTGTATCCAGAAGAGATTTTAAGTTTTCCATCAGGTAATTGCCCGGAAGAATTTTTCCTACAATGACATCCACACTTTTATTGGTTCCACTGACAATCATCCAGTACATTGGGAAGATGGAAATGATTGCGACCAGAATTAGGAATACATATTTCCAGAAATATACGAATTTTCTTTTACTCATTTCTCATCACCTACTTTCATCTGAATAAAGGCAAGGATTGCCACCAGGATAAATACTACATAAGAAATTGCGGATGCATATCCAAAGTTTGGATTTCCTGCAAAAGACAAATTGTATATGTAGTGGGATATTGTCATGGACGTATTTGCCGGTCCACCATTGGTAATATTCATAGACTCATCGAAGAGCTGTAAGGTTCCATTGGTTGACATAATTGCCGTCAGTAAAATTGTCGGACGAAGCATCGGGATTGTAATCTTAGTAAACTTCTGGAATGCATTGGCTCCATCTACAACTGCTGCTTCATAAATAGAACTGTCAATATTCTGCAATGCCGCCAGGAAAAATATCATATTATAACCGGTCCATCTCCACAATAATGCCAGTACGATTACAATTCGTGCGGTCCAGGTATTTCCCAGCCAGTTGATTGGAGATGCAATCAGATGCAGATTCGTAAGAATCGTATTGATGAATCCGTCCACAGAGAAAAGAGAACGAAAAATAATGGAATACGATACCAGGGAAGTAGTACATGGTAAGAAAATTGCAAGACGGAAAAACCACTTTCCTTTTAATCTCTTATCATTCAAAAGCGATGCTAAGAACATTGCTATCACCAGCATGATTGCTACTTCTAAGATCAGATAAATAAAAGTATTGCTTAATGTCATTTTAAAAATTTTATCCTGGAACATTCTTTTATAGTTAGAAAGTCCGGTAAAAGTCATGTTCGTTCCGCTTCCGCGTTTTAAGGATAAAATAAAGGACTGTATCATCGGCACGAAATTGAATATGACAATCATTATCGATGCCGGTATTACGAATGTCCATCCCATAATCTTTCTTTTCTTCGTTTTCACTGTTGTTCCTCCAATTCGTATCGACTTTACAGCTTTCTTCTTGAAAATTCTGCCTGCACAGCAGCTGCTATGCAGGCAGTTTGTAAAGCGCTTCTGCTAAATTATTCGCTCATTGCAAATGATACGGTATCATCTGCTTCTTTTAACGCTTCCTGAATATCCTGTCCCTGCTGAATCTGGGTAAGCGCTGTTCCAAGTGCGGATTTTGCTTCCTCCCAATACTGACCTAATGTGATAGCCGGTACTTCAGCACCATAGTTAGCAAATCTCTCGTAAATCTTATCGCCACCGAAGAATTCATTTTCCTGTGAGTATGCATCACTTTCTGCTGCCGGAAGGTAGGTTGCTACTGCACCGGTAGTAGGAAGAATAGTATCATAAAGCTCTGTGCTGCTTGCAAATGTATTCTTTAAGAAATCGATAGCAAGGTCTTTGTTTGGTGAGTCATTCATAACCATCCATCCTGCACCACCATTATTACTGTAATTGGTTGCATTTGGAGCATTGTCCAGTCTTGGCATTGTAGTAACGCCCCAGTCACCGGACTGGTCTTCCTGTGCCTGAATGGTACTTGTAATCCAGCATCCGTTGATTACGCTTGCTACTGTTCCGTTGTTGATAGTTCCAATATACTGATCCCAGTCATTTACTTCTACTAAAATTCCCTTGTCAACCATGGTCTCATAATCTTCTACAGCTTCTGCAACTACATCATTTCCCGCAAAATTTGGATTGCCATCTTCATCAAACATGCTGTCGCCTGCACTTCTTAACATTGCAATCAATAAGTCAGGTCCACCAGCCTGTGCGCTTAATAATGGTTTGCCGGTCTTTGCTAATACATCTTCGCCAAGTTCAATGAATTTGGACCATGTAATATCAGTAAAGTCATCAATAGAATAACCAGCTTCGCCGATTACATCGGTACGAATAAATAATGCGGTTACACCACTGTCGAATGGTACATTGTAATTCTTTCCATCTACTGTTCCAATTGCTGTTTTATAACTTGCAAATTTGGAGAAATCGATTCCGGAATCAGATAAATCTGCAAATAAGTCCGGATAGTTCTTTACATTATTTAATAAAGCAGTGTCATTCATAAGAATGATGTCTGGTAGTGTATCGGTCTGTCCAGAGGTTGCTGCTGTTGTAAGCTTGGTCTGAATATCCTCCCAGGATGTTTCTACTACATTTACGTTTACATCCGGATGATCTTTCTGGTAAATCTTTTCTGCCTCTTCCATTGCCGGAATATTAAAGGTTGCATCCCAGCACCATACGGTCAGTTCGTTTGAAGATGCTTCGGTATTTGAAGCGGAATTATTTCCATTGTCAGAACTACTGGTGGAACCACATCCAACCATTCCAATTGTCATTGCTGCGGTAAGAATTGCAGCCAAAATCTTTTTCTTCATTTGTCTTCCTCCTGTCATTGTAAAAAGTATCTCTTCCCCGTTTCTTATATTTTCTTATCGTGAACGCGTTTCACTTGATTACATTGCTAATATAATACCGGTTCTGTAAAATGTCAAGCGGTTAACATGCGAAATATTAGGTTTTCACAAGATAATGCCACGTTTTTTGTGCAGTATGCACTAATGTCAACCGATTTATCCGTTTTATACCACAGAAAAATAGTTCTAAATTCATGTCAACCGACGGACACGAACTAAGAACTATTGTCTTTTCTTTTATTTATTTATCATTTCTGTCAATCTGTTACTTTTCTTTTGTTGTACCACGCTTCATTAAGCTGACCGGAAGTACCACCTTTGCCGGCATTACGCCGCCACCTCGCTTTTTTAAGATGGCATCCACTGCCAGCTGTGCCATTTCCTTAATCGGCTGCCGGATTGTAGTCAGCATCGGATTTACCAGTGTTGCAATATTGACATCATCAAAACCTACAATCTGCACATCCTCCGGAACCCGCTTTCCAAGGGCACTGCATGCCTGAATGGACTGGGCTGCAATGACATCACTGCTGGCAAAAATTCCATCAATCTCCGGATATGTCTGCAGCGTCTGCTTGATATTTTCCAGATATTCCATCACGCTGTAGGACGCTTCGCTTGTTTCTATTTCATGATGCCGGATTCCGTATTTCCCGCATACCTCCCGGAAGCCTACACAACGTCTGTCTGCCGGCATCACCTGTCGCTCTACTCCACTAAAATGCACAATTTCTTTACATCCGCATTTAGCAAGATGTTCTGTAGCAAGCACTCCTCCCATATAGTTATCACACTGGATATTGCAGTCCCCCAATGCATCATCACACTCTATGGTAACAATTGGAATATTCAGATTCAGGAATTCATTGGCACTTACTGTTCCACTGCATAATATGATTCCTGCCACCTGATTACTTTTAAACATCTCTACATATTTCCGTTCGTTGCTGCGCTCCTCCTTGGAGTTGCAGACTATCATTTTATAATTTTCCGCTGCCGCCGCCGATTCAATATTACTTAAAAGCTTCGCAAAATACGGGTGCACGATATGTGGTACGATTACGCCAATCGTGCTGGTATGCTGTTTTGAAAGAGAACGGGCTACCTCATTGGGCTGATAGCCTATCTCCTTCATGACATCATATACCTTCTGTCTGGTCTTCTCACTGATATATCCACGGTTATTAATTACTCTCGAAACAGTCGTAACAGTTACTCCTGCCCGTTCTGCCACATCCTTTAATGTACTCAAAATTGTCCCCCTTCTCCTTGGTTGTTACTATAACGATAGCACTTTTATGCCGATATGTCAACATGACATATCAACTTGTCACATGCTGATGAAGATATTTTTCTCTCGTTGCCAGTCCCCCACGGATATGACGCTCTGACTTATTGACATCCAGTACTTTCCTTGCTTCCCGCGCCAGGGTCGGATTCACCTGGGATAAACGTTCTGTTACGTCCTTATGTACCGTACTCTTACTGATTCCAAACTGCTTTGCGGTCTGACGCACTGTCGCATTGTTATCTATAATGTATTTGGCTATTTCTACGGCTCTTTCTTCTATATAGCTTTTCAAAGAAAATCCCCTGCAATACTTGTTTTTACATTGTATGCAGAGGATTTGCTTTTATGTATGGCTTTTTTATCTCATCTATATTCTATTTCAAATAACCCTTTTTCCCTGTGAATACTACTGCCGCTCCGCATAATGCCAAGAGTGCAAGCAGATATCCAACCGGTGATTCATCGCCCGTTTTCAATGCTTTTGTTTTCTGTGCTGTGGTCTGCTCAGTATTTGGAGTGCTATTTCCACTTGTTGTATCAGCTTTCTTCGCAACGGTAAATTCGGCGGTTGCTTTCTTTTCTTCTCCACTGATAGAAGACACAATCGCAACCGTATGCTTTCCGGTAGCAAGGCTTTCTAAGTATTCTGCAGTAAAGGTGACAATGGTAGAGCCTTCTGTTACCATATAGTTTTTCGCATCTACTACGGTGCCATCCACTTCTACACGAAGGAAGCTGCTGATACCGGCGTCACTGCGGAAACGAAGCGTTGCACCACTTTCCTTTGTCCATTCTCCACCAGCGCCTTCAATAATGACCGGTGTTGCCGGTTTATAATCCGGGTTCTTCTCATTACAGCCTTCCCGTCTGCAGACTTCTGCATTGTTGCTAAAGTCATGTCCTAATGGATTTCCACTGGTAAATGTTTCCGTTCCCTTTGCCCCACACAGCTTGCAGGATTTGTAGTAAACTGCCGGTGCCGTACAGGTTGCTGCTGTTTTCAGATAGGAATCTGACACTGTTTCCACCCATTCACCATGCTTGCATGTAATTGTAAATTCTTTTGTTGCTTTCGTATCTGTTCCAACCGTAACCTGTGCCTTATAGCTGCCCGGTAACTTTGGTGCGCCTCCAACGGCTTCTGCTCCGCTGTTGTCACTGTTGGTCTTTGTGTCTGTTCCACTCAGATAATATACGATTTCCGGAACCGGAAGATTAAGTCTCTTCCAGTCTTCGGATATTGTTATATTGGCAGCTTTTGCTGTTCCATCATAGTCTGTATTCTCAGCTGATAAGGATAACCATAAAGATGCATCTTTCTCATTGCAGTCTCCCAATCCACTGCAGGTGGCAAGAATACGGCTTCCATCTTTGCTTTCATCCAATGCATAACTCCATGTGTGGCTGTGCTTCCACATACCGATCAGGAGTGTTTTGGCAGATTTAATATCCATATAATTTTTGCCTGCTCCAATATAGTCTCTCCAAACCTGTGGTGTATCTGTCAATTCTGATATATCTGCCATCAGAGTGGTAGAACTTTTCATTGACATGGCATCTCCAACTGTAATGCATGCATCACTTTTTCCATATCCTTCTGATACAGAAATAGCTCCCCAGCCAAGTCCATCTCCGGTTGCATAAAGAGAACCATATGGACTATTCTCAATAGTTACACTTCCATGTCCAAAAATTGCATAACCTCCATAGGTTTCCGATTTCTCTTTTATGCTGACCAGTTCATTGCTTCCAACCAGTGTAATATGAATATGGTCTACATTACTGTATATATTATTATAATAAGATTTCATTTTTAAATTTGAAAATGTTACCTTAGAAAAACTGTCAAGAGGTAGGTTATTAAATTCTCCCAGCTCAATAATATCTGATGTAGGTTCTGCGTTTTCATCCATTGCAATCGTAATGTCATCCGTCAGAATGGTAAGCGAATTTCTATTTCCAGATTCATACTTTCCATAGGTGTAATCGACTCCTTCTACAATTGCCCCCGAATCTCTTGACAACGTAAATGGTCCTGCCTGAACTGAATTTGTGGCTGCCTTTGTCTCAACTGTCATCCCCTGCATAAGACCTGCCATCATCATCAACGCAAGTAACAAGGAAAATAAACTTTTCTTCTTTTGTTTCATGTACATCCTTCCCTTCTTAAATTACACTTAAATTACTTTTTTCTTTTTTCACTTTTCACACTCTCAATGCTGTGCTACAATTACACTGTTATTTTACACCGTACATCAATGTACGATGCAATCATTTTACAAATTTTGCCGGTAATTGTGAAAAAATATATGATATGAAAATTTTGTGTGAAATAAAGACCAGCTGGTTTGCCTCAAAACACCAGCAGTTCTTAAATGTATGTTTTGCTTGTTTGTAAGCTGTCTTTCCGTTGCTTTGACCGGCTGCCCGGTTGTCCGTCTGCTACAGATACTTTCACAAACCCGTAAGGAGGTCTAGGCATTCTGGCAAATAAGTTTATGATTCCGGCAACCGGCGCAAATTCATATCCATATTCAACTGCGCCTTGCAGGCACATCCCTGTGCCTGCATTGCCGGTTGCATAACAGAATGCCAAGACCTCCTAACAGGCTTGTTTATGTATCTGTATGCAGGCGGACAACCGGTGCAGACTGTCAAACATTGGAAAGACTGGCTTTCATAGAGAAAAGCAAAACATATATTTTAGAACTACGGTGTTTTGAAGTGATGCAGCCGACTTTATTTCTTCAAAATTTCTAAATCCATTCTTTTCACAATCACCGAATAAATAAAAAGGGGGAACATTTTGAAAGAACTGTTTTCAATTGGAGATGCCGCAGACTTTGTGGGCATCACAAGAAGAATTATTTTAAATTATGAAGCTCATGGACTGGTTTTTCCGGATGTAAAAGAAGACCCCTCCGGCAATCGTTACTATACCATTGATACACTGACGAAGATTCGAACCATCCGCTCGCTGCAGAATCTTGGCCTGTCACTGGATGAAATCCATGGCTACTTTGACAACTCCAACGACCTTTTATCCATGGTTCGAAGGCTGGAATCTTTGCGGGATGAATTAAATGCCAATATCAAAGCCTTATACGAAAGAATCAATCAGGGATTTGAATCAATGGAAATCATTACAATTCCACCACAAACGGTGTACTGCCGCAAAACGGAAAGTGACAGCATCGTAGAAAAGACGAATTTGTTAAGAGCGGTTGCCCTGGAAGCACTGCAGAACTATGGTCCGGCACATACCGGGCAGATTTATTTTACGGAAGCTCCCATTACGGATGCAAAGGATATGTCCTTTTTTGCTGTTGTCCCGGCAGGAAGTAAGGGCGAACATATCCTAAATCTTCCTGCCCAGAAAGCAGTCTGCCTCTATCATCATGGAGCGTATGAAGAATTGCCATCGGTTCATGATACCCCGCTTTCCTATGCCAGAGAGCAAAAGCTTACACCAGTTGGCATCTTCCGCCACTGCTATTTAGAGGGACCACCACAGCATAAAGACAAAAGTAAATTTATTACCCAGGTACTGCTCCCGCTAGCATGTTCTAAATGACATGTATCCGGCTCCACCTGCCGCTTAAATACCGGACGCTGAATGCGATAGCACGAAGCGTCCAATCGGCAAACATGCCAATCCACACCGCCATTGGTCCGAAACCACAGCTGCGGATCAGATATACACACAGTGCCACACGGCAGAACCACATGGTAAGACTGGATAAAATCATGGAAAATTTCACATCTCCGGCGGCACGCATGCCATAAGCCGGGATAAATGCCAGTACCCATACAATCGGTTTTACAATCGTAATTGCTATTATCATTTCCATGCAGAGGGAGGCACTTTCTGCTTCCATTCCAGCTAAAAATGTAACCGGCTTTGTCAATAAAAATACCACTGCACAGGAAATCAGAATAACAATTTCTGCATAGCCGCAGAGTTTCACCATATAATAACGCGCCTCTTCCACTTTTCCGGCTCCAATACATTGTCCTACCACTGTCATCAGGCCGATTCCGATTCCAATGGCTCCGATTCCATTTAAATTTTCCAGTATAATGGTCATTGCCTGCGCGGCAATGGCTGCCGTTCCAAGGGTTGATACGCTGGACTGGATTGCCAGCTTTCCGAACTGAAACATTCCGTTTTCAATTCCGGATGGAATTCCGATAGAAAGAATTTTTCCAATCAATGGGAAATTGGGACGGATCTTAAGATAATGATTTACCACAATCACCTGATCCGGTTTCCGCAGATTCCAGAAAATTACTACTGCACAGAAGATTCTTGAAAATAAGGTAGAAAGAGCTGCTCCTTCCACGCCCATCTTTAATCCAAAGATAAGCACTGCATTTCCGGCAATGTTGAGTCCATTGGAAAGGACAGAAATCATCATTGGAAAACGACTGTTTCCTGCTGCCCGGTAAAAAGCTCCACCGGCATCAAAAAGTGCAATGAACGGAAATGAAATTGCAGTCAGCAGGAAATAAATCACGGAATTATCCATAACTGCCTCTTCTACCTGTCCGAAAATCAGATGCAGCAACGAGCCACGAAATACAACGCAAATCACAGACAATACCGTAGAAATCGTCAGTACGCTTAAAGTTACCTGTCTTGCAGCCTCATTGCTGGACTCCCTGTCTCCCCTTCCAAGATACTGGGAACAGATAATTGCTGCTCCTGCTCCTAATGCCGTAAATACCTGTATGACCAGTACATTGATGGAATCCACCAGTGATACCGCAGAGATTGCCGCACTTCCCACATTGCTTACCATCATGGTATCCGCCATTCCCATAAAGGAATTCAAAAGCTGCTCTACCATAATCGGCAGAAGCAGCGTAAGGAGTTGCTTATTGGAAAACATCATATGTTCCCGGTCTAATTTTGTTGCATCATATAATCTTATCTTTCGCATTTTTTATTTCACTTCTTACTCTTTTACTACCGGTGTAAAATCCTCTGTATCACCGCAGAAGAAGCCTCCTGCACCGGCGATGATTTTCTGCATGATTTTTTGCATAAATGCATAGTTTTCTGTGT
Organism: Roseburia amylophila; assembly: GCF_025567465.1. Lineage (NCBI taxonomy): Bacteria > Bacillati > Bacillota > Clostridia > Lachnospirales > Lachnospiraceae > Roseburia > Roseburia amylophila. The sequence continues at coordinate 144,911 of NZ_JAOQKI010000003.1, read as the reverse complement.
CAATTGTGACAGCAAAAAGAGCATGAATGTCATGCTCTTTTAAATAAGCATTGGCATATTCATCCTTTAAATCAACTGCAATCTCCTCGATATCCATGGAATGATGCTCCGGAACCTCCACCTCTAATACTCCCGCCTCTTTCCAGATTTCTGTTTCGATGCCATCCATTCCCTCTAATGCATTTTCAATCTCTGCTACTGTGATGGAATTTGGATTCATATAAAGCCACTCATTGGTAACGGTGGCTGTGCCTGCTTTCTTTTCTCTTATTTTCTTTAACTTTGATTTATTCTTCATATCCGCTCCTGTTTGTGTTTATGGATATGTTCATCTTAGCACAAACATGGACTTCTGTCTCCCTACTTTTTTACTTCTCCATCCATAAAATATAAACGGGATGCAAAATCCGGGTAGTGCCTTACCTTATCATTGTATCCGGTTCCGCCAAATGCCGGACTGACATGAACGCCGCCATACATTAAGGTATCTCCATATGCATGGAAGTCTTCCGTCTCGCCATCCATTTTTACCAATTTCGAAAGCACCTGATGGGTCAGGGAATCCTGTCTGATATGAACCGGCGAAACCGTATTTACCAGGTCACCGAATTCTTTGATATTATATTTTAATTTCCGGTTGTAGAAATGGTAACGGACATCCGGCAGCAATCCCTTCGGATAATAGGTCTGCTGCTGCGTATTTGGTACCACTAATTTCTGCATCAGCATACCCACTGCTTTGGTGCCATCTTCCGATACGCAGGTCCACTCCATCTGGTTACCGGCTTCGTCCGCTAAAACACTGCCACCCATTCCACTCTGTGCTCCGTCGTAAAAGCTTCTGCCCCGGTAAAAGGTTCCCTGCTGCAATACCTTCCGCCATTTCTTATATAATGCAATCTGCTCTTTCATGGCTTCCTTTTCTTCTTTTTTCATATCACAGAGGTTGCATTCATAGCCGAAACTTCCAAAGCATGCCACCTGAAATCTTGTCTCTAATGGCGTATTCCGCAGCGTCTGGTGATTCGGGCAGGCAGACACATGAGCACTGACTGCTGACAGCGGATAGCCGTAACTATAATTTTCCTCTATCTCCGCCCGGCACAATGCATCCGTATCATCACTGCCCCAGATCTGCGGAAAATAGCATAAGATTCCAAGGTCAAAGCGGTTGCCGCCTGCTGCACAGCCTTCAAATAAAATCTCCGGAAACCGTTCCATCAGCTCCTTCATGCAGCGGTATAATCCCAGCACATAGCGGTGTGCCACTTCTCCCTGCCGTTCCGGTGGAAGTGCTGTGGAATAATAATCACTGAAGGTCCGGTTCATGTCCCATTTCACATAGGAAATGTCCGCTGAAGAAAAGACTTTGCTCATGCTCTCAATAATATAATCCTGTACTTCTCTTCTTCCCAAATCTAAAATCCGCTGGTTTCTTCCTTCCGAATGAGGCTGCCCCGGAATCTCAATGGTCCAGTCCGGATGAGCCACATAAAGTTTGCTTTTCACATTGACCATTTCCGGCTCCACCCAGATTCCAAACTGCAGTCCCAGTCCATGAATCTTATCAGATAAGCCCTTAAGACCGCCCGGCAGCTTCTTCGTATTTGCTTCCCAGTCTCCTAAGGAACTGCTGTCATCCATCCGCTCGCCAAACCAGCCGTCATCCATTACAAATAATTCTATGCCAACTTCTTTTGCTTCCTTTGCCAGCTTCAGTAACTTCTTCTCACTGATGTCAAAATAGGAAGCCTCCCAACTGTTAAGCAGTATCGGCCGCTCCTTCTTCTGCCAGGTTCCACGGATAATATGCTCCCAGATAAAATGATGCAGCCTCTGGCTCATCTGGTTAAATCCGTTTTCTGCATATCCGTTACAAGAAACTGAATTACCAAAATTGGTTTCCTGAATTTGTGGATTTTGACGAGAAGGGGATTTCAATGATGCCAAATGTTCTTCGGAAGTTTTTTGTGCAAAAAAAGCAGACATAAATCACCACCTTAAATGGTAATAAATGTCTGCTTCAAATTGTTTTATTTAATTTAATCTCCTCTTACAGGAAGATATACTTACAAATGAATAATACTGCAAGAATATACATCAGCGGAGTAATTTTCTTAGCTTTACCACAGATTAAGTTGATGATAACGTAAGAGATAACACCAATTGCGATACCTTCTGCAATGCTGTACATAAGAGGCATAGCGATTAAGCAAAGGTATGCAGGAGCTGCTTCTGTAACATCGTTGAAGTCAATCTTAACGATTGCAGATACCATAAGGAATCCAACGAAGATTAATGCAGGAGCGGTAGCAAATCCTGGGATTGCTGTAAAGATTGGTGCAAATAAGATTGCAATCAGGAACATGAATCCGGTTACAACAGATGCAAAACCGGTTCTGGCACCTGCACCTACACCAGCAGAACTCTCTACGAAAGTTGTGGTTGTAGAAGTACCAAGAACAGCACCAGCGGATGTTGCGATAGCGTCAGCTAATAACGCATTTTTAACTCTTGGAAGCTTTCCTTCTTTGTCTAACATACCAGCTTTATCAGAAACACCGATTAAGGTTCCGATAGTATCAAACATATCTACAAATAAGAAGGATAATAATACTACGATAAAGTTAACAATACCTACACCGGTAAAGTCAGCTTTGAAACACTGTCCAAAGGTTTCTCCGATTTTGGTGAAGTCTGTCATTGCAAATGTAGGATATAAAGAATAGAATCCAGCTTCTGCATCAATCTGATAGATACCTGCGGCCTGGCAAATCATACCAAGAATCCATGTAGCAAGGATTCCGATAAGGATGGAACCTTTTACATTTTTTACATATAAGATAATGGTAAGAAGTAAACCAATCAGTGCAAGTAAAGCACAGATTCCTTCTGTATGCCAGTTCTCTGTAAATTTAACATAAGATAATAAAGTAGAGCTGTTGTCAACAACAATGTGAGCACCCTGTAAACCGATGAAAGCGATAAACAGACCAATACCGGCACTTACACCTTTTTTCAGTGTAGCAGGAATGGCATTGAAAATTGCCTCACGTACGTTGGTCAGTGAAAGTACGATAAAGATGATACCTTCAATGAACACTGCCATTAATGCGACTCTCCAGTCATAACCCATATTTCCACATACTGTAAATGCGAAATATGCATTCAATCCCATACCAGGAGCTAATGCAAATGGATAATTAGCCATCAAAGCCATTGCAAGTGTTCCGATAAAGGATGCAAGACAGGTTGCAATCAAAACTGCAGTAGGATCCATGCCAGCAGCAGATAACAGGTTCGGGTTAACTGCCAGGATGTAAGCCATTGTCATAAATGTGGTAAGACCTGCAATTACTTCTGTCTTGACGTTAGTGTTGTTCTCTTTGAATTTGAACATTTTCTCTAACATTTTTCTTCCTCCAAATTGTTTTTTATACCTAAAGCCAGCCTCTCTGGCAATAAGTCATGTTAAACTTCTCTTCTGTAAATTATTTTCCTTCATATGTAATTACAGAAGCAACATCATAACCCTTCAAACGCTCTCTTCCCTTTAATCCAGCCAGTTCCATTAAGAAAATGACCTTAACTACTTCTCCGCCAAGCTGCTCTACTAATTTGATAGCAGCTTCAATGGTTCCGCCGGTTGCGATTAAGTCATCTACTAAAACAACCTTCTGCCCCGGTTTGATGGAATCCTTGTGCATCTCAATGGTAGCCTGTCCATACTCTAAATCATAAGACTGTGAAATGGTCTCACATGGTAATTTTCCTTTTTTACGAACCGGTACAAACGGTTTATGCATTTCGTAAGCAATTGGTACTCCGAAAATGAATCCTCTGGATTCTGTACCGGCAACTACATCAAAGTCCACACCATCTAAAAGCTTGATCATGGAATCTATTGCAAGCTGAAGTCCGTCTGCATCCTGCAATACGGAAGTAATATCTCTGAAAATAATTCCCGGCTCTGGAAAATCCGGTATACTTCTTACATATTCTTCTATTTTTTTCATCTTAATACCCTTCTTTCTATTTACTGCCCTCTGTTTTAAAAAACACTTTTTTATTATAAATTTATACTGCCAGAAATACAAGCAATTTTTTATAAAATGTTTCGTTTTTGGTTATAAAATTTTATGAAAAGTTGCTATTTTGTTGCAAATATATTAAGATGTTCTATACGAAAGAAAAGTTCGGAAAGGGGATTTTTTGTGAAAATTCTGATTTTATCCTGCAACACAGGAGAAGGACATAACGCCGCCGGTCATGCCGTGGAAGAAGCAGCTTTAGCAAGGGGACACGAAGTAAATTTCGTTGATGCCATGCAGCTTGGCAAAAGACATACTTCACGCCTTATCAGCGGACTTTATATTGGGATTGTAAAGCATCTGCCGTGGTTTTTCGGTTTCATTTATAAACTGGGAATGCTTATCAGTAACCGCCATTTCAAATCTCCGGTTTACTGGGCAAATGCAAAGCTGGCGAAACCGCTTGCATCCCTCATCGAAGAAGGAAATTATGACATTGTGGTGATGCCGCACCTTTACCCGGCAGAGACCATTACTTATATGAAGAAACACAACATGCTTCCGGTAAAAGCAGTCGCTATCGGAACCGATTATACCTGCATCCCTTTCTGGGAGGAAACCAACTGCGACTACTATGTTATTCCCCATGAGGATTTAGTAGACGAATATATAAAACGTGGTGTTCCAAAGGAAAAATTACTGCCTTACGGTATTCCGGTACGCCACGCCTTTGCCAAGCATACACCAAAGGACATTGCCCGCCGCAAATGCCACCTAGATGCTGATGCTCCTACCTTTCTCATTATGAGTGGAAGTATGGGATTTGGAAAACTGGCAGTCTTTGCCATGGCACTTTATAAGCAGTGTAAAAATGACGAACACATTGTAATTATCTGCGGAAACAATAAGAAATTACAGTCAGTTCTCACCAAAGAATTCAGACATTGCCCGCGGGTTCATGTCTTAGGCTACACCAGACATGTTTCCCTTTATATGGATGCCTGTGATGTCATCTTTACCAAACCGGGCGGACTTACCTCTACCGAAACTTTGGTAAAGGGAATCCCAACTATCCATACCGCACCGATTCCAGGCTGCGAAACCGCAAACAGTGCATTTTTCGTAGACCGTGGCATTTCCTATGCCTCTAAATACATGATAGAACAGATTCGCCTTGGAAAGCTGCTGATGCGAAGCCATGATTTACAGGAGGAAATGCATACCGCACAGCTCCGGGAGCAGAAATCCGATGCAGCAGAACGCATTGTAGACCTGTTAGAATCACTGTCTGAAAAATAACGACAATTGCTTTTATTCAAACAAGTGATTACGGAAGCAGGAGAAAAGATTTTAATAGGAAATTTTGTGGCATTCCATGTACATCTGATTTTCCTGGATGTGAAATGCCAACCATTCTTAGTGGTTCATTTTTCTTGATTATAAACTGTCTTTTCGCTTGCTTTGACAGAATCTCGGCACTGTCCGTCAAAAGCGGATGCCACATAACGCCTGCAAGGGGCACCAGGAATTTTGACATCATGCTATTTTCATCTGGCAACCGGCACAAATTCACATCCATGTTCAACTGTGCCTCGCTGGTACATCCCTGTACCAGCGTTGCCTGTTGCCAGACGAAATTCCAAGTGCCCCTAACAGTCCTTACCAGGCATCCGTACTTTGACGAACAGTACCAGGATTCTGTTAAACATGGAAAAGACTGTTTTTATCAGAAAAAGAAAAATGAACTACTTAGAACGGTGGTATTTCATCATCGGAAAATCAATGCATATGGAATACTGCAAAATTCCTTTATACAAACGCTATCTCCTTCCACAATCACCTGTTTATCGAAAAGAAAAGGAGCCTTTATATGAACCAGTCAATTATCACCTGCATCTTTTTTTCCATCGTTGGCTATCTCAGCGGCAGCATACTCTATGCCTACTGGATTCCGAAGATATTATTCCAGAAAGATATCTGTGCATTAAGTCCGGATGGAAATCCCGGCACTGCCAATGCCTTTGTGTACGGCGGATTCCGGGCTGGTATTCTTGCGCTCCTTTTGGAACTTTTCAAGGGCTTTTTCCCGGTCGTACTTGCCCTACGGACATTGGATATTGACACTCCATACATGATTCCGATTCTGATAGCACCGGTTCTCGGACATGCGTTCCCATTGCAGTTTCATCCGAAAAACAGTAACAAAAAAGGCGGCAAAGCCATTGCCGTCTCCTTTGGTGTACTGCTTGGAATCTTTCCGGTTGTTCTTCCGGTTCTTTTCCTTGCAGCTGCTTATATTCTTTTTTCTGTGGTCTTAATTATCCGGCCACATCTTTTCCGGTCCATTATTACCTTTGGCGTATTCTGCCTTCTGGTCTTTCTCTTTGTGCCGGTTCTCTCCATTGACTTTGCCTGCCTTGGAATTGCACTGCTTGTTATCTATAAGCATCTTTGCGCTTACCAGAATGAGAAACTTTCCATCCGGTTTTTCTTTCAAAAATAGCTTTTTTAAGAGATACCTACCAGGAAATAACTTCGGTTCCCTCTTCGGTTACCAGAACCTGAATCTCCCACTGGGCACTTGGAAGTCCGTCTTCTGTATACACGGTCCAGTTATTTTCATCATCTATGTAGATAGCTTCTTTTCCCATATTTACCATTGGCTCAATCGTAAACATCATGCCCGGAACTAAGAGCATCTCGGTTCCTCTCTTGCTGTGATAGCCAACCCATGGCTCTTCGTGGAATTCTTTTCCAACACCATGTCCACCGATTTCTCTTACGATAGTATAGCCATTTTCATAAGCATGGTCATGCACTGCCTGTCCCATATCTCCTAAAAAGCCCCATGGTTTTACCGCTTTTAAGCCTTCTTCCACACATTCTTTCGTTACCTGGACAAGACGCTTCTTTTCTTCACTGACATCTCCAATCAGAAACATTCTGGAGGAATCAGAAAAATATCCATCTAATATTGTGGAAACATCCACATTAATGATATCGCCATCCTTTAAAATAATATCCTCCGATGGAATACCATGGCATACTTCTTCATTAATTGATGTACAGACGCTCTTCGGAAATCCTTGATAATTAAGCGGTGCCGGGATTCCACCCATGGCTGTTGTTTTCTCATATACCATACGGTCAATTTCTTCTGTACTCATGCCGGCTTTGATATGCTCAGCCACATAATCCAGTACTGCCACATTAATTTTGGCACTTTCCCTGATACCTTCGATATCCTTCGGTGTCTTAATCAAATCATGGGTTGGCACAATACAGCCTGCCTCACGATACTTTTCAATCTTTTCATCAAATGACTGATGGCATGTCTTATACTTTCTTCCACTGCCACACCAGCAGGGATCATTTCTACCTATTTTTACAGACATTTCTAATTCCTTCCATTCTAATGATTCAATATGATATTCCCAAAATCCACTCTGTCCCAGAGCTTCTCATTCAGTTTATACTTATGTTCTTTTAAAATCTGCTCATATGGCTCTGCCCCGGCACTGTAACCGTCAAAATCACTGTTATTCTCTGCTGCTATCTGATTCTGATATTTCTGTGCCAATGCAGCTTTCTCTAACTGACGATCTATCTCTGCTTTATCAACGCCCAGTCTTTCCTGCTGTTCCTCTGTCATATCCGTCCAGAAATCCTCCTGACGGCTACGAAGCTGTTCTTCTTCTTTTTCATCCAGCGTCAGTTTCTCTGCCATTGCCTGCCGGTAAAAGATTTCATCATGTACTGCCATTTCGATGACATGGGTCTTTGCTACTTCTTTTACAAACCTTCCACTGGTATGAAGATTCCAATATTTATTCGTATCATAATAATCATAGGCTGCTGCCTCATCTTCTACCTTCAGTTCCTCATAAGCGATATACATTGCCAGATCCCCAAGCTGCAGTTTTTCTCCATCTACTGTCAGGATATCTTCGGAAAGATACTCCCTGTATACAATCTTCCCCCTTCGTCCGGAAACAAAGAGACTGATTAATAACAGTACCAGTAGAATCAGTATTGTAATGAACCATATGCGCTTCTTCTGTGATTTATTTTCACTCATAGACTATCCTATTTGCAAAGCTCTGCTACAACCTGTCCGATTAATTTTCCATCTGCCTTGCCTTTTAACTCCGGCATAACTGTTTTCATAATCTGACCTTTATTTTTTGTTGCAATGACATCTGCAAATTTTTCTGTCAGAATCTTACGTACTTCTTCCTCAGAAAGCATTGCCGGTGCATATTCGCTCATAATGTCATAACGCTGCTGATATTCCGCAAGTAAATCTGTTCTTTCTGCCGGACAGGAATCAATCTGTTCTTTTACGGTCTTCATTTCTTTTAAAATCACACGGTTTACTAATTCTTCTTTTATGTCATCACGACAGCCTTCATCAATTGCTGTTTTCTTCACTGCAGAAACCAGCGAAGAAATTGCATCTTTTCTTGGTTTATCTTTTGCCTTCATTGCTGCTATCATTTCTTTTTGTAACTGTTCTATCTGCATTTCTTATTCCTCCTAAAATATTTTCTACTTTTTCATTATACGCAACTTGAAAGATTTTACAAGTTCTTAAAAACCCGCAGTAGTTTACTTACTGCGGGGAATTTTTATCATTTCTCTTCTTTATTGATAACTTTTTACAATACACGCCGGACAGATATAATGCTTCGATAAGTTGCTGAGCCTGTCTTAATGCCGGTAGACGGTGAACTTGCATGGACAATCTGCCCTCCGCCCATATAAATTGCCACATGACCGGCATAGCAGACAATGTCACCTGGCTGGGCATTCTCATAGCTCACTTCACTTCCTGCCCGCTGCAATGCCACAGAACTGTGTGGCAGGCTGATTCCAAAGTTGGCATAAACGCTCTTGATAAATCCGGAACAGTCCGCTCCATTGGTGAGACTCTCGCCGCCCCATACATACGGGTTTCCAATAAACTGGCAGGCATAAGATACGACATCACTTCCACTTACTGATGTACTAAAAGGAGGATTCAATCCACCTCCCCCTGTACTGCCACCAGTAGTGCTGTCACCTCCGGTATTGCTGCCATTATTATTGTTAGCAGTTGTTGTATTATTGCCTTTATTATTATTCTGAGCAGCGGCAGCTGCTGCAGCTGCCTGCTCCTGTCTTATGATTTCATTCTGCTCATCAACAGTAGCTTTATACTGGGCTGCAAGACTCTGGGCTGATGCAAGCTGGGTATCAAAATCAGACATCTGAGACTGTTTCTCTGCAATCATGCTTTCATAAGAAGCCTGCTGTTCCTGATAAGACTGCTGTACTTCCTCTAACTCTGCCTTCTCTGTCTCCACCTGACTCTTAAGGTCAGCTACCTGCTGCACTGTCTCCTGATACTGCGTCAGCAGATTTCTGTCATAATCATAAATCTGCTGGGCATATTCCAGACGATTCAGTAAATCGGAGAAATCTGTTGCGCCCACCAGTGCCTCAATATAACTGTCATCCCCATTCTCATACATATATACGATACGCTTTTTCATAGCATCGTACTGGTTCTGTTCATCTTCCTGCGCCTGTGCAAGCTGTGCTGTCACATTATCCAGTTCAGTCTGCTTATCCGAAAGTTCTCCTTCCAGAATATCTAAGTTCATAATAATATTTACCAGATCTGCATCCAGTGCATCAATCTGGGACTGCAGTTCCTGCTGCTGGCTCTGTATATTCTCTATATCTGCATTGGCATTATCCAATGCGGTCTGTGCTTCACTCTTCTTGTTTTTAGCCTTTGAAAGAGCGCTTGCTGACGCACTTTGAAAACATGAAATTCCAAGAATTGCTACCAGTCCTGCTGCAACCAACCGCATTTTCCACATATGTTTTTTTCTGTGCATATTTCTGCTCCTTCCACTTTTGTGTATTTCCTATCATCTTAGTATAACATCATGATACCATCTTTACAATTAACAATTTATCGCCTTTTTGAATTTCTTCACTCTTTAAGTCGTTGGTTTCCATTAACTGGGAAATAGTCGTATGATTTGCCTTGGCAATTTTCCAGAGACTGTCCCCCTCTCTTACAATATATCCGGTAATTCCTGGCTGTCTCTGTAATTCTTCCATATCCCGTTCTGTAATTCTGATTTCATCCATTTTCTGGATGTTCTCCTGTGAAAATGCAATCAGATTCAGATTCAGTACTGCCTTTACCTCAATCTGGGTATTATCCAAAAGAATCGCTGACAACTGCTCGATTCCCGCTTCCAGTTCATAGTTCATATCGTCTGTCATTTCCGGGACTTCAATCAGCTGTTCAAAAGGAAATGTCTCCCGGCAGGTTCCAATCGGCATGGCATCGTCCGTAGTTACATAAAGGATTTCCACATTCAGGCTTCCTTCCACTTTAAGACCATCTGCCTGTGGCTCCACATGGTCAATAAATGCCATTCCTTCGCAGGAACAAATCTGCAGGATATTCTCCTGATTCTTCTTTAAATTCATGTGGTCTGTCAACCGGCATTTTGCATAATTCTTTGCCAGCAGCCTGCTCATGGTAACTTCTTCATAAGCTGGTGTCATCTCTTCCCGCAGCGAATATACGTCCTCTACCACATCTGTCTCTGTTTCCTTCCAGATACAGATATCTAATTCTAACGTCATATCCAGACTGATTTTCCGGTCTTCTCCATCATAATCCGGTCTGACCTCTACTTCCACACTGGCAGGTGTTACCTGAATCCGATAGATTTTTTCCTCACTGCATCCCTCACAGGCAAGTTCTCCGTTCAGTGGTATCGTCTCTTCTAACCATTCTAACCGGCGTTCTTCTTTCTGGGCATAATATAGCAAAAACAGTCTTATTTCTCCGGTAAGCTGGATTTTTTCTTCTCGTAACCTCGTTTCCACACCCCGAAGCTGCACACTTTTCCATAAAATCTGTTCTACATCTGGCTTGCTCTGGGGCAGCTCTATTTCCTGTTTCAACCGGTAATTATCTTTCTTACAGGTTTCCAATTCCAGAATATTATGCCTGTTCTGAAGGATTTCCAACGGATGTTCCATGGCTACTCCCGTAATCAGTTCCGTCTCCTTGCGCATCCGCATTTCTGCCTTCAGCATCACCAGTGCACGAACACTTAATTTTCTGGAATTAATAATTCCGATATTAATGTCTTCCAGTTCTGCTGTGACGTCCACCGGATCTAATTCATTCACTCCATCCATACTGATGGTTTCTTCAAATGGAATCTGTCCCCGCAGGCAGTCTAATTTATGCTCCTCCATATCGCTGCGGTAGAGCACATGAAAGATAAGATTCCCCTTCACATAAATACGTCCTTCTTTTACCTGTATCTCATCAAAGCGGATTTCACCTTTTTCTTTCAGTACTTTTACAATATCCGGCCGATAATCCGGTAGATTGTAATCATCATCCAGAGTAATCTGACTCATGGCACTGGCTTTTTCATAATTCATATGTATGTTCTGTTTCTTTATTTCCACTAAAAAAATCCCCTTCCTGAATGTTATTTCATTTTATTCAGGAAAAAGGGACTTTATTCTTCTAACATAATTTCATTCGGATATCTCTTGTGATGATATCTGTATAACTGAAAGATAATAACTGTGGCGGATTGCCTTCTCTTTCATCATCTACAAGAATCGTGAATACACTCGGATAAGCATTCTGTATTACACCACGCTGTACATCTACTTTATTACGACCTCTGTCCAGTTGAATCATTACACTGCTACCGCACTGCTGATGCACGGATGCCCGGACTCTGTTAATATCTGCTCTCTGCATATACCAGTTCCTCCTTTTTTATCCACGCTCTTTAGTATATCACCGTGTTAAAATGCTGTCAAAGGGAAAAAAGTACCATTTTTTCACTCAAACAACACGTTCTTGTCACATTTTGTCATCTCAACCACAATATATGGGAAACTTGGTGCCTTTGCCACCGTCTCATTCTCCCCCGGGCCAATCAGCGTTGTAACAAAACAGAGGGCATTCTGAGTCAGATAAACATCTTTTACGGAAATGCTGTAGCCTCCCGTTTCCTTCTCTCCATAACCCCTTGCAATATAGAGTTTTCCGTTATCTTCATAAGTCAGCTTGAAATCCATTTCCTTTCGTTCTTCAATTTCCTGCTTCAATTCTTCCGGCACTGCTTCCTCTTCTAACACGGTAAATTCCACGTCTTCTATTTTACTGCCATTGGTATCTTCGATACCGCAGCCTGCTGCTGCCAGTCCAATCCATGCTACCGCAAGCAGACCGGTGACACTCCGGACAGCTTTCCTTGCTTCTATTGTTTTCCGTTTCACTTTCTTCTCCCTGTTTTTATTCTTTTCATTCTATTCCAAAATCCGGATTATCATGTTGTAATTCTTAAGCTTTACCGCTATAATAGGGAAAGAAATCAGTATTTTGTTTTTGAAATTTATATCCAGAAAGGAATTCTATCTCTATGATACGAGCAATTCTTGCACTTTTATTTGCTGTTCTTTACCTGATTCTTGGTATTCCAGTTCTCTTTGTAGAATGGATTATCCGTAAATGCAACCGCCATGCCGCCGATATCAGCAGTCTTCGCATGGTGCAGTGGGCATTCCGTGTGATTATGTTTATCTGTGGCGTTAAGCTGACTGTAATCGGGGAAGAAAATGTTCCAAAAGATGTTCCAGTTCTTTATATCGGAAATCATAGAAGTTATTTTGACATTATTATCACTTATTCCAGATGTCCGAGACTCACCGGTTACATTGCCAAAGACACCATGGGAAAAGTTCCTCTTTTAAACATCTGGATGAAGCGGCTCTACTGCCTCTTCTTAGACCGTACCGATATGAAGAAGGGCTTAAAAACCATCCTGACCGGTATCGACCAGATTAAAGCCGGTATTTCCATGTGTATCTTCCCGGAAGGTACCAGAAACAAGACTGAGGACGAAATGCTTCCTTTCAAAGCCGGAAGCCTAAAGCTCTCTGAGAAAACCGGATGTCCGATTGTTCCTATGGCAATCACCAATTCTGCTGATATTCTGGAAAATCATTTTCCAAAGGTAAAACCTACCCATGTTATCCTGCAGTATGGTACTCCGATTTATTTAGATCAGCTTTCTGCTGATGACCGCAAACATCTTGCTGCCTATACACAGAATACGGTACATGAGCTGCTGGCAGATAACCGGAAATATCTTTAAACCGCAAATATTGATAAAAAAGGAACTGTAGCTTTGATGACTATACTTCAAAGTTACAGTTTCTTTTTTCATTTTTCTATATTATTATCAGACACTTCCTGTATTTACCATTTAAAAAAACATTTTCTTATGCTTCGGTTAATGCTGCCACCACTTTCGGGAATTCCATAAAATGGGATGCCTTGACTAAAACGGCATCTCCTTCTTTTACGGTAGCAAGAAGTTCTCCTGTCATCTCCTCACAGGTTGCATAGTGTTTTACGGTCAGAGCCGGATTCTGTTTCTTCGCTCCTTCTGCCAGTTTCCCGGATAATGTTCCAACACAGAATAACAAATCAATCGGCAGTGTTCCGGCATAGGTTCCCACTTCATAATGAAGCTGTTTTTCATCCTCGCCTAATTCACCCATATCTCCAAGAACCGCTATCTTTCGTCCCCCTGCCTTAGACAGGACATCCAAAGATGCCTTCATGGAAACCGGATTCGCATTGTAGCAGTCATCAATAACCGTCATGCCCTTTGTGTGAATCAGATTCGTTCTTCCGCTGATGGTGGAAGCGGCAGCAATTCCACATTTAATTTCATCCATGGAAAGGCCTAACTGTTCTGCCACGCAGGTTGCTGCCAGTGCATTATATACATTATGTTCTCCCGGAATTGGAATAAATACTTCCATGTCTCCCTGTGGAGTGTGGAATTCTGCTGTCATTCCTTCTAAGCCATGCTCTGTAACTGCATCTGCACAGACAGAAGTCTCGCAGAGATTCCTTCCCTTGATTCCATAAAATACAGGCTTTCTTCCTGCCACCTGCTCTACAGTTGAAAGTTTGTCATCATCTCCATTTAATATCACAACACCATCCGGTTTCAAATGGGCAAAGCTTTCTGTCTTTGCTTTTAAGATTCCATCTCTGGTTTTCAAATTCTCCAGATGACATAAACCGATATTGGTAATAACCATAATATCCGGCTGCGCCATATCTGCCAGTTCATGCATCTCTCCAAATTCAGAAATTCCCATTTCCAGAACTGCAACCTGATGCTCTTTTTCAATCTGAAAAATAGTCAGTGGCAGACCGATTCCATTATTAAAATTCCCCTGTGTCTTATGTACCCGGAATTTTGTGCCCAGTACAGATGCAATCATTTCTTTGGTACTGGTCTTTCCAACACTTCCGGTAATTCCCACTACTTTAATGTCAAGAGTACTCCGATAGAAACGTGCCAGACGCTTCATGGCAGTTACGGTATCTTCCACCAGAATATAAGCTCCATCTACATCAAGACTCTGCTGGGACAGTGCATATGCTCCTTTTTTTAATACATCCGGAATAAATTTGTGACCATCGACCTTTTCTCCCGGAATGGCAACAAATAAATCTCCTGCCTTTACTCTCCGGCTGTCAATCTCTACTCCGGTTACGGTATATTCTTTTGCTTCATTCCCACCTATTAATGTTCCACCGCAGGCTTCTGCAATCTGTGCTAATGTCAGTTCCTTCATATCTGCCTTCTCTGCCCTTCCTTATGCTCCGTATTTCTCCATGGAAATATCAACCAGCTGCTGGCATAACTCTTCGAAGTTTACTCCTTCTACCTTGGCTTCCTGCGGCAGTAAGCTGGTTGCTGTCATACCAGGCAATGTATTTGCCTCTAAGCAGTATACTTCATCTTTTGCATTGACTAAGAAGTCGATTCTGGAATAGGTGTCCAGGCCTAACGCTTCCGCAACTTTTACTGCATGCTTCTGCATCTCTTTTGCCACACTGTCTTTAATATCTGCCGGACAGGTTTCCACTGTGCTTCCAGCCTTATACTTATTTTTATAATCGTAAAATCCTTCTTTTGGTGCAATCTCGATAACCGGCAATGCTCTTCCTTTGATGACACCTACTGAAAATTCTCTTCCCTCTACATATTCTTCAATTAAGATTTCATCTTCCCAGAAGAATGCATCATCCAACGCTTTTGTAAAATTGCTTTCTTCTTTTACAATGGAAACACCGATACTGGAACCACCACAGCATGGCTTTACCACGCAAGGCAGCGTAATTCCGATTTCAGCCAGGCTGTCTTTTCTGTCCTTTTTCTTCATATAAATGCCCTTCGGACATGGGATTCCATTGGCTTCAAAAAACTGCTTTGCCATATTTTTATTCATGGCAATCGCACTGCTTAAATAGTCGCTTCCGGTATAACGGATTCCAAACAAATCAAAGGCTGCCTGAATCTTACCATTCTCTCCATTTTCTCCATGTAATGCCATAAATACAATATCTGCCATACGGCACATTGCGATTACATTTGGTCCAAAGAAGCAGGCAGACTGGTCTTTTCTACTCTTTCTTACCTTATCAAGATCCGGAGCCGTCTCCGGTATATCCGTTACTTTTACACTTGCTTCTTCTGAATGTTCAAAAATTCCAGTAATATCCTGTTCTTCTTCTCCATATCCCATAAACACATCCAGAAGAATAACCTGATGTCCATTCTTCCGCAATGCCTTTGTTACCATATCTCCTGTTTTAAAAGACACATCACGCTCTGTGCTCAAGCCGCCTGCCAAAACTACGATATTCATTCTCTAATATCCTTCTTTCTTTCAGATTCAAATATGTATATTACATCTCTTTTTTCAATATGTATATTATACCTTTTTTTCTTAGAATGACAAGAGAATCTCACAAAGCAATCAAGATTGGTTCTCCGGGCTTTGCATTATGATTTTCAAACACCTGAAAAAGATGCTCTGCACACTGCTGTACATCCATGGCTTCTTCCGGCTGCTCCATCCATTTTAAAATTCCGGACTTGCAGAGCAAAAGATATGGCAATACCATATATTTATTGCTCCTTGTGCAATAATCGATACCCTTATTGCATAATTCCAGCGCCTCTCTGTAAATTTCCATCTCATACAAAAGATTAGCTTCATTGTAAAGTATCATCGGATATACCTTTTCTTTTTCTTCATCATCTACTTTTCTTACTTCCAGATAATCAGATAACTGCATCCAGATGCGGAGTGCCTGCTTTCTTTCACCAAGCCGCTGTTTCTGTACCGCCATACTGTTGATAATGTTGATTTCCTCAAAGGTAAACATCCGCTTCTGCACCAGATTTGCCAGCCCCGCCGGATGTGTCAGATGTAACGCTTCTTCCAGCTTTGCATATACAAGTTCCGGATGGACTCCTTCCTTACTGTCCAGCACCGCCTTTATGTATGAAAAGAACTGTCTGGTCAGTTTATCCTCTTGTTTATGTTCCGGTTGTCTCTGCCAGAGTTCCCTGCTGCCTTCCATATCATTATTTGCTACTGCATGCACCAGCTGTCGCATATAGGCATATAATTCCATTTCTTCCGCCGTTGCATGAATATTGCATATACCCATTGTTTTTCCAAGACGCTGCATAATAGCTTCATAATTTTTCCGCTTTGGTACCACAAATCCGTTTTCAATTTTTGATAAAGTTCCAGTTGAGCAGATGCCAAAAGCAAGTTCTTCCTGTGTAATGCCAAGCTGTTTGCGGGATTCACATATATAATCCCCAAGATTGTAACAAGCCAATTCCTAACCTCCCTTTTCTCATAACCCATCGTATTGACTGTTCCAAAGAAATGTCTTATCGATATATTATAACTACTGTAGCATAAAAATAACGGTACCGCTATTGGCGTTTTGTCAAGCCTGTTGTCAAAACGTTAACTGCGATACCGCTGTCTGTTACCAGTTATCCATAAGGAACTGCCGGTGATAGTCTTTTTCGTTATATATCTAGAATTCCGGTTCAATCAGACCATAGGTGTTACCTTTTCTCTTATATACAACGTTTACATTGTCATCCTCTGCATTTACGAATACAAAGAAATCATGTCCTAATAATTCCATCTGAACACATGCATCTTCCGGATACATTGGTTTCATATCGAATTTCTTGGTACGGATGATTTTAATTTCATCATCTGCTTCCACTTCTTTTTCAATATATTCCTTACGGAAATTGCTGTTGCTCTGCTGTTTTGTAATAATCTTATTCTTATACTTTTTAAGCTGTCTCTCAATAATCTCTTCTACAAGATCAATTGATACATACATATCATTGCTTACCTGCTCTGAACGGATAATGTGTCCAGGTACAGGAATCGTAACCTCGATTTTCTGTCTCTCCTTTTCTACACTCAAAGTTACAAATACGTCTGTGTCCGGAGTAAAGTACTTCTCCAGTTTTCCAATTTTGTCCTCAACTGCTGCCTTAAGACCGTCTGTCAATTCGATGTTTCTTCCTGAAATAGTAATACGCATGATGTCCAACCCCTTTGCCATTTATTTGATACAGACTGATATCATGGTTTTATTATACTATTTTGTACGAATATTTACAAGTTTTTTGTGCAATATTTACTGTATTTTTAGAGAATTTTTCGAATATCTTTCTGAAAGCGGGAAATCTGCAGGATTTTTCAAAAGGGATTGCCTGTATTCTAAAATAAGTCTAAAATATAACTGTATTTTTTAACGCTTTCATCTGTGCTATCATTTTCTAATGCAGATAAAAACCAGAAAGGATTTGTTTCTTATGAATACTGTTTTAATTACCGGAGCTTCCCGGGGCATCGGTGCTGCTATCGCAGAAGTATTTGCCCGCCACGGTTATCAGCTCATTTTAAATTGCTGTCATTCCGAAACTGCTCTTAAGGCTTTGTCTGATGAACTTTCGGACAAATATCATGTCACGGTTCTTCCGGTTATCGGAGATGTCAGTGATCCGGATTTTATTGCCAATATGTTTGCCATGATTCACCAGCAGTCCCTTTCGGTTGATGTTCTGATCAACAATGCCGGAATCTCCCACATCGGTCTGCTGCAGGATATGACTTATGAACAATGGCAGCACGTTATAAACACCAATCTTTCTTCTGTTTTTTCCTGCTGCAAATATGCTCTGCCAGATATGCTGCACAAAAAATCAGGTCGGATTCTTAACATTTCTTCTGTCTGGGGAAATGTAGGTGCCTCCTGTGAGGTTGCTTATTCCGCCAGCAAGGGAGCTGTTAATTCCTTTACAAAGGCACTTGCCAAAGAGGTTGCACCCAGTGGAATCTCTGTCAATGCCATTGCCTGCGGCACCATTGATACTTCCATGAACGCCTGTTTTTCTGCCGAAGAGCGTGCTGACTTAGAATCCGAAATTCCCTGCGGCAGATATGGTACACCTGTGGAAACAGCTGAACTTGCTTATGCTATCGTATCACAAAGTCCATATCTCACCGGTCAGATTATTACCTTAGATGGTGGCTGGTGTTAATTTACATATGTGAATAGTTTGTGCTCCGTTGATATAATTTATCTTTCGTTTATTTTTGCCACTGGTTTTTTAACATGTTTTAAAATAGAGGTATTATTTACGAAAGATGAGGTTTGTATATGAATATCGGTTCTAAGTTACGATACCTGATTGAAGAAGCTAACATTACCCAGCGGCAGCTTGCAGATGCACTACATATCTCTCCCTCTGCTCTGAATGGATATATCAATCAGGGGAAAGAACCTGACTATGCAACCTTAGTAAGAATAGCCGACTATTTTCATACTTCCACCGACTATCTGCTCGGTCACAGTAACATCCGCAATGCCAGTCTGACGCATCTCAACAGCTGTGAGGGTGAACTGCTAAGTATCTATCATACTCTTTCCAGCTATAACCAGCAGCTTTTCTTAGAAGAATTGAAGGCTGTTGACCGGATGGTTTCCCGGGCAACAGCCTCGCCATTAAAATAGTTAATCTTCATCAAAGTAGCCGATGTATTTTACATCATACTTTCCTTTCGGGAACATTTCATGGTACAAATCTACAAAATAGTCATCCGTCATGCTTGCGATATAATCCACCACAAGCTGGTTCGGTTCTGTCTCCATGTATTGTTCCTTCGAAAAGGTTCTGCTGAACCGGTTGTTTTCTGCCACATATGCAATGTGGTGGCGGTAGAGCCAGGAATTTTCATTCTTATCCTTTGCCTCTTTCAATAACTGATAGTACATCTCTTCAAACATCGGATTCAGATTTTCCCGGATGACTTTTTCGATTTTCTCATTGTGATAGATATACTCATAATTTTCAGTCTTTGCAAGCTTCAACTGTTGAAAATATGCTTCATCCATGGAAAGATATGGTTTTCCATAGCTGTTTTCAATGATGTTAACTACCATATTATTGATGATTTCCGCATTGCTGCTGCCTATAGTATCTCCGTTAAAACCTCTGTCATCCGGCAGAAGATGCAGGCGTACAGCATCCTGTCTGTCCTTGCCAAGATATGCTATAATATCACAAATCCGCATTACACAGGCTTCCAGGGTTCCCGGCACAAGATGTTTAATTCCATCTTCCTTCTGATAACACATTTCTACTTCTGTATCCAGATCTGCAAAGGTTTTTGCCTTTTTCGGCTGATACTCCTGCTGTTCCATTTCACCATTATGACATAGGACACCATCCAGAGTCTGCAGACTGATATTTCTCTGTCCCAGTACATCCAGCACACGCACACTGTGCACATTATGGTTAAAATATCGTCCGGTCTCTCCCCGTAAAAGTGCACTTAAAATTCTCTCACCGGCATGTCCGAATGGTGCATGTCCGATGTCATGTCCCAGGGAAATTGCTTCTATTAAATCCTGATTGAGATTTAATACATTTCCAATATTCCTTGCAATCCTTGAAACGAGCTGCACATGCTGCGCCCGTCTTGAAATGTCATCATTTCTGTAAAGGGAAAATACCTGCGTCTTGTCTCCATAACGGTTATAATAAGGCAGATGCATGATTTTCTCAATGTCCCGGACAAAGGGAGGTCTCCAGAGATTCGCCCTGTCATGATTCATCTTCCGGCGCAAAACCTGTTCTTCGGAAAAAGCATATGGATTTGCCCTATGCTCTTTTCTGTCTTCTATAATTCTCTGCTGTAATTTTTCTGAAAGATTATGATATGCTCCCATTTTCTGCTCCCTGCTCATATAATAAATATCTTTACTGCTGAAGCTGATGCGTCAGTTCAATTAAATTTTCAGTCTCTGCCATCAGATGTTCTACGCTCTTCTGGTTCTTCTCGCAGGTTGTCAATGTATTATTTGTATGTGCCGCTACTTCTTCTGAAATAGCGGAAATTGTCTGGATACTATCCATGATACCTGCATTGGCACTTTCTAATTCTTTCACAATACCAGACAATGCATCCGACTGGCTCTGTACACGGTCCGAATTATCCTCTATCGTACGGAAGCTTCCGGCAGTTTCATTGACTGTTACATTCTGATGTTCAACCTGTGAAATCATGCTTTCGATGATGGTCACTACTTTTTCCAGTTCTTCCGATACATTTCTTATCAGTTCTTCAATACTGACCGTTGCTTCCTGTGTCTGAGTTGCCAGACCGGAAATCTCAGATGCTACTACAGCAAAACCTCTTCCTGCTTCACCGGCACGGGCTGCTTCAATTGACGCATTTAATGAAAGCAGGCTGGTTTCTGAAGTAATATTATTGATAATCTCAATGATGGAATACATTTTATCCATATACTCTTTTAAAGAAGTAAGTTCTGCTGCCACCTGACTGTTCGTCTGCTCAGTCACACTCACCTGTGATACCAGCTGTTCAATATTTTTCTTACCAGCGTTCAACGCCTCTGCTGTAACTGCCATGCTCTCAGCAATGCTGCCAGATGCCCTGGTTACCTGCATTACTTTTTCCTGGATTGCTTCTGTCTGACTTAACTGATTCTGCACCGCTTCCGCTGTATCTGTTGTTCCGCCGGTCAACTCTTCCATGGCATTTCTGGTATCACTGACACCACTGCCAAGTAATTCTACTTCATCAGACATTCCATTAATTTTCTTTGTCATGGCATCAGATACTTCTAAAATTTTCTGAAGCATGGTATCAGACTGTCCCTTCGCCTGATTCATTTCACCCAGCCGTGATAAAAACGATTTCTGTAAAACAGCAGAACTGCAATAAGAAAATGCTGTTGTCAAAATCAGTATAATAATCTCTGTTCCATAGAAAGCAGGTCCCTCACCTTGGCCTTTCATGGTATGTACTACAATAGAAATAAGATTTACGATAATTGCTCCAATTCCAAGTTCCAATGCATATTTCGAATCTGAAAATACAGAAATCAAAATAAACATCGGTATTACATATACAAAAACCAACTGATCGCCGGCACCTATCAGTGCCACCGTATAATATACTGCAAATCCAATCCCCAAAAGATGCTTGATTGCTTTTGTCTCCTGATCTTTCCTATAGCAAATCCATTCTGCCACCACCGGTCCAAGTGCCAGCACAATAAGCACCGCCACATAAACTACATTCTTGGAAGTTTTGAAAATTTCCAAAAAATTAACCAGTGCCAATAAGATTCCCATAATTGTATGCCCTGTCATTGCAGTCTTATTTACTCTTCCTTGTTCTGTCAATTCTTTCATCCTCCCATATATAACATATATAAACTGTAATTTTTGAACTTTACCAGCAATTTTATTATACCTTTCTCTACATAAATTGAAAAGACTTTTATTTATACGCCTTACCATATGCCTTTCCATTGGACTCTTTTATTATTACGTTCATAAAAAACTTGCTCTTCATCTTTAAACTGGCATGGTCATTTTTATCAAAATTGGATGTTTTTATAATGCCATTTCTGTTTTATGATAAACCGCAAACAAAGAGAAAGAAAAGAGGACTTTATGATGAAAAACGAAAGAATCTACAAACTTGTACTGACTGCTCTTATGGCAGCACTTTCCTATGTGGTATTCACATTCTTACAGATTAAAATTGCACTTCCTGGCGGAGATGCCACATCTCTCCACCTTGGGAACGCGGTATGTGTATTAGGTGCATTATTATTAGGCGGTGTTTATGGTGGAATTGGCGGTGCCATCGGTATGACAATCGGCGACCTTTTAGACCCGATTTACATTGTATACGCACCAAAGACTTTTATCTTAAAATTCTGCATCGGTCTGATTACCGGTCTGGTTGCACACAAAATCGGTAAAATTTCCACTTCCAAAGATAGCAGGCACGTTTTCAAATGGGTTGTTATCGCAAGTATCTGCGGACTGTTATTCAACGTTGTTTTTGACCCACTGTTCGGCTACTTCTACAAACTGGTTATCTTAGGAAAACCGGCAGCAGAAGTTACACTTTCTATTAACATTGCAGCAACCAGCATTAATGCAGTATTATCCGTTATCGTAGCAACTGCTGTATACATGGCACTGCGTCCGGTACTGGCAAAATCTAATATGCTGCCACGTCTTGGAAAGGAAAGCGCATGCGCATGAAATTAAATACTTTACCACCAAAACTTCTGATTATCAATGATATATCCGGTGTGGGACGCTGCTCCATGAGCGTGTCTCTCCCGGTGGTAAGTGCATGTAAGGTACAGGGAATCCCTGTGCCTACTTCTGTTTTCAGCAATCATACCGGTTTCCCTACCCACTTGAAAATTGATTTAACCGGACAGCTTAAGGATTATTTTGCTGCACTGAATACTCTTTCCATGAACTGGGACGGTATCTACTGCGGCTACCTTGGTGCCAAAGAACAGCTCCATGCCATTTCCCATTACTATGATTCTCTCACCGAAAAACCTCTTTTTATTATAGACCCGGTAATGGGTGACCACGGCAGAGCCTATCAGCATATTACACCGGAATTCTGCAATCACATGAAAGACTTTGTATCCCGGGGTGATATTATCACACCAAATCTGACGGAAGCCTGCCTTTTAACAGATACGCCTTATCCGAAGCATGACTGCACCGATTCGGAGCTTTCTGCCATTTCCAAAAAGCTTCATGCACTGGGTGTGAAAAAATGTATTATTACCGGCTGTCCAAAAGGCGACACTTTCCTTAACTATATTTCCGATAGCAGCGGAAATGTGGATACTGTTTCCACGAAAAAAGCCGGTCCGGGGTATCCCGGAACCGGCGACATCTTCGTCAGTATTGTATCTGCACTTACCTTACGGGGCTTCTCCTTACAAGAATGTACCACACAGGCAGCTCATTTTATTGCTTCCTGTATTTCCTATTCGCAGTCGCTTTCGGATGATACTTTGCAGGGTGTTATTTTTGAACCGCTTCTTTCTGACTTAGTGACACTTTCATCTCAAGAAAGAGAGTCTAAGTAACTGCCTATCAGATTTGCCATCTGGACATATTCTGCGGATGTTCCACCTGCTGTATAGTTGGCACAACTGTCCACATACTGGTCAGCTGCAGCATTTGCTCCGATGTATATGCTTTTATCAGCAACTTTTCCTGCAACGGAATTTTCTCCCTGGAACAGGTCTTTTAATTCCTTCTTATCTGCATTTTTCAGAGTTACCTCATCTATTACAAGTTTTCCATTACTGTCTACGGTAATGCCGACCTTCTGTAACGCTTCACTCTGACCGGAAATAATGCTTTTTAATTCCTTGCTGTAATTTGCAGATTTGTCTGTATCAAGGTCTGACAGGCTTTCTAAGAGACTGTTATAATCTCCGGTAAAACGCTCTATCAGTGAAATCAAATCGGAATAATCTCCGCTTTCTTCTGCCTTGGCAAAAATGGAATCCTCTCCTGTTTCACTTAATACTGCTGCACTTGCTTTGAGTGAGGATGCAGACTTCTTGACACTGTCATATTCTTCACTCTTTTTCCCGGTTATTTTGCTGCTCTTCTCTGTCTCACTGCTCTTTTTTAACAAGTCCACCACTTTTGTATCATTGTCTGTGTCCGTATTCAGCGAACTCATCAAAAGGCTGTTATTTCCTGTTACACGAATCATATTTCTCCTCCTAATTTTAAGACAAAATTGCCTCCATCCATCTTATACCTGATATATCGTTCTTTTTTCCGAAAAACTTAACCTTTAAGCTAATCTTTTCTTGCCGCTTTTAACATGGCAATCTCTCTGGCATATCCTTCTAAATCATTCGGTGTTTCAAGGTAAAATGGCAGTTTTTTCAATGCCGGATGGTTGATTATCCGCACAATGGCATCCATGGTCAGATTGCCTGCACCCAGACATTCATGACGGTCTTTATGGCTGCCCAGTACATTTTTCGAATCATTCAAATGAATGGCACACAGCTTATCCAGTCCGATAATGCGGTCAAATTCTTCTAATACTTCCTCTAAATGTCCGCTGATATCATAGCCGCCATCAAAAACATGGCAGGTATCCAGACAGACTCCCATTTTCTCCGGATATTTTACCCTGCTTAAAATCTCCTGCAGTTCTTCAAAGTTTCTTCCTACTTCTGTTCCTTTTCCAGCCATGGTCTCAAGCAGCACTGTTGTTTTCTGCTCCTGCCACATGATTTCATTTAAGACTCCTGCAATCTTTTCAATTCCAACTTCCGCTCCCTGCTGCACATGGCTGCCAGGATGAAAATTATATTTGCAGTCCGGTATCTCCTCTAAACGCCGCAAATCATCCGCCATGGTTTCTCTGGCAAACTCCTGTACCCGCTCATCTTTGCCGCAGGCATTTATTGTATAGGGTGCATGGGCAAGAATCTGCCCGATGCCATGCTCCGCAGCATACTGCTGATATGCAGCTATATCTTTCACATCTAAATCCTTTGCTTTGCCGCCTCTTGGATTTCTGGTAAAAAACTGAAATGTATTGGCTCCGATTTCCTCTGCCTGCTTTGCCATAGCGAGGAAGCCTTTTGATGATGATAAATGACAACCGATTCGAAACATATTTTTCTCCTTTTTCCTTTTCCTAATAATAACTATTCTATCTTTTTCATCCGTGTCAGCCCGTCCATTGAAGTCAGATGCGATACAACGTCTGCAAGTGCCACTAAGAATTTTGTTCTACTTATTGACTTTTCCGGCAACCGGTGCATATTCGCATCCATGCTCAGATGCACCTCGCTGGCACTTCCCTGTGCCAGCGTTGCCAGATTTTCTCCAAAATTCCAAGTGCCACTAACAGACTTTTGTTATGCATCTTCCTTTAACAGACCAGCTGGCACGGGTTCCAAAAATTATAATCCTTATAATGACTCTAAAAATTCTAATTATCCCGTGGTTCGGTGATTGGGAAATGGGAAAGTGCGGATTATTGCTTTGTCTGGAAGTACTGAACAGTTCGTCGGAATGCGGATGCCTTATGAGGATTGTTAGGGGCTCTTAGAATTTCGTCCTGCAACAGGCAATGCCGGCACAGGGACGTGCCGGCAAGGCGCAATTGAGCAAGGATGCGAATTTGCGCTGGTTGCCAGATAAAAAGATTATCTACTTCGAAATTCTTAGTGCCCCTTTCAAGCATCATGTGGTATCCGTCTCCGACGGACAGTGCAGTACTTCCGCAAAACAATGATATGTCTTTTCCCCTCTCCCAATCACCGGACACTTGTTATTTCATTATAACCGTTATAAAATAAAAAAGTAACCCCAAACCAGTAATCCCGCTCTCGCAATTTAATAGGACACATACAAAAAGGTACATTTTATGAAAATCGGAATTTTATCAGATACACATGGTGTATTAAAGGATACATTTTTAGACGAGCTGCAAAGCTGTGATTATCTTCTGCACGCAGGAGATATTGGAAGTCTCAAATGTTATGAGACTTTAAAAGATCTGCATGTTCCGCTTTATATCATCAAGGGGAACTGTGACAAAGGCGAATGGACGAAATATCTGCCGGAGACTCTGGCAGCACCCATTGGTGGGAAGATTTTCTATCTCATCCATAAGAAAAGCGATTTGCCTTATCCACAACCGGAAGCAGATTTTATTATTACCGGGCATACCCACCATTATGAAGTAAGTAAAAGAGGAACCACTACTTTCATCAATCCGGGCAGTGCCGGTCGAAGCCGCAGTGGTTCCTCCTGTACTATCGCTATTCTGACTTTGGATGGGGACGATGTTTCTATTTCACCCATTTATACCGAATAGCAATTTATATCGTGTGATAATTTTTATTGCATATCAATTGATATTACATCATGATTCTATGTCATTTGACTCTTTCGGTTATTTTCCAGCACCAGTTGAAAATATCTCTGAAACAGCAGCCTGGTATTCTATCAGGCTGTTTGCTTTCTTTATCTTCTTCAACGGTTTTTCAATTCCGGTAAACTGTGTGCCAAGATAAAACCACAATTCTTTCATTTTAAAGAGGACATTTTTCTCCCCGGACATTTCTTCCTGATAGCCGGTAACCAGCTTATTGTGAAATGCATAAAGCCGCTTTAATTCAGCAGCCCTATCTATTATGCCGCCGGAGCGGATTTTCTCTATGAGTGCCGGGTCTCTTATAACACCACGCCCTAACATAATGGCATCTATCGTTGGAAAACGTTCTGTAAACCGCTCATAATCTTCCACTGTAAAAATATCTCCATTGTAAACCAGCGGATTCCTGCTGTACTCCAGTGCATACTCTACCATCGTCCAATCCGGCTTATTTTTATAATAATCTTCTCTGACACGGGGATGTAAAATCAGCTCCTTTATCGGGAAACGATTGTATATTTTTAAAATGCCTTCAAATTCATCCGGATATTCCATGCCAAGTCTTGTCTTAATGGAAATCTCTGCATCCGTCTTTTCAAACATTTCATCCATGAAATGAAGCAAGGCTCTTTCATCATCTAAAAGTCCGGCACCTCTTCCCTTCGATACTACCGTTCCGGAAGGGCATCCGGCGTTGATATTAATTTCCTGATAGCCAAATGCTTTCAGCTCTTCTGCAATTGCTGCCACATCTTCTCCGCTCTTTGACAGCACCTGTGGCACGGTATACATGCCGGCATTATGCTCTGGGATTAAATCATTTCTTTCTCTGGCATTGAAGCTCCGCTTCGTATGCGGTGCTAAAAATGGTGTAAAATATTTGTCGGCATCTTCATAGCATGCATGGTAAGCCTGCCGGTATACATATCCTGTAATTCCCTCTAAGGGAGCTAAATATAGTTTCATGGGTACATCCTGTTTTTTATTTCATTTCTCAATTCTGTTTTCAAATTCTGCTTTTTATCTTACTCTTCGATTTCAAGCATGCTTGTACAATGTGGACAGCGTGTTGCTTCCAGTGGAATTTTACTCTTGCAAAATGGACAGGTCTTCTCTGTCGGTGCAGCAGGCTCTTCTTTTCCATGGAACAGGCGGTTCATCACTTTTACAATCAGAAATACCACAAATGCCATGATGATAAAGTTCAGCACTCCGGATAAAAACATTCCAAAGTTCACGGCTGCAGTTCCGGACGCCTGTGCCTGTGCTAATGTATCATAATGCTTTCCATCCAGTGCAACAAACCAGTTACTGAAATCCAGTCTTCCAACTACAAGACTAAGAATCGGCATAATCACATTGTCTACCAGCGAGCTTACCAGTTAATTAAAAGCACCACCGATAATCACACCGACTGCAAGGTTTAACATATTTCCTCTTACTGCAAACTTCTTAAACTCTTTCCACATCTTCATTCTCCTTTGTTCCTGGCACACTATTTAGCAGTTCTTCCTTCTGCCTTCTGACATTCCATAATTTACAAAATGTGCCAATACAGCTACATCATCATCCCAAAAAGCTGCCTTTATATCACCATTGTTACTAATATAATAATTATAATCAAAAACCGCACTATAGTCTACTCCATTATATACAGTTACAGCTCCTTGTAATGTCTTACATCCGGTTCCTGCTCTACCCTCTTTCTTACCACTTGCAATATAATGCATATAGTAAGATTTCAAGTCATTTCATCTTTCTGCGTTACATTTGGCATATGGAATGTTCCCAGCATCTGGCAGTCACTCTTAATATCCACAGTACCTGTTCCATTACTGTTTAATGTTGTGGTTCCCTCCGGAAGTATCAACTGCGCACTATTTTCTCCACCATCAATCGTAATGGATTTTACCTTCGGCCAGCTTGTTCTTGCTACTACATGCTGTCCTTTTAAATTCACAGAATATTTTGCAGTTGAATCTGTCATTGCATTAAATGCTTCATCCATTGTGGCATAGGACTGTACTTTGGTTCCATTCTTATAAAGTATTGCACTTGCATCAGCTACAGATACCGATTTTACATTTCCAAATATCAGAAATGTAAAACATACTGCCAGAAACATGCACAACCGTAATGTTATTTTTCTGATTGTGTCTTTCATCTTCATTCTCCTCTCGTTTTTCTTTAATAATATTCTGCTGTTTTATCCTTCACAGCATCCCTGTTTTCCAGTGCCTTCTCTACCGTCCGGTAATAAACAATATTTTTACGGCCGGTATTATTTCTGTCTGTTCCCAAATAAGTATCTTCTGCTACGAGACTCGCTCTTGAGGCATCAAAGGAATAGGATTCCAATGCGGTGTCTCCACTTCCCATGATATCTCCCAACAGAAGCTGCCGCTCCGGGATATAAGATAAATAATATCCAAACTCCATATAACCAGATATCAATGCTCCATTGCTGCTATTTTCATTAATGGCATTGTCCACCGGCTGGACGGTCTCTGTCGTTCTGTCATAGTAATAAATCTTCACTTCATACAGATATTCATTGGTACAGCTTGCTCCATCTGTAGAATATGTTATGCTATTGCTTTCTGCCGTAAATACATCCGGCTGTTCAATAAGAAGTGGAATATCATAGTTTGCAACATCTATCACTGCATAGCCATTATCAACAGAATTCTGACTCTCTGCAAATGCAAGATAAGCATCCTGCCAGATTTTGTCCTCATCAACTTCTGTCTCAGTTTCCGTTTCAGTCTCGGTTTCTACCTCTACAACTGGTTCTTCTTTTCTTTCTTCTATGGTATCTGCAGCCTCCGGTTTCTCCGGCTGTCTGCTGGCAAGACTTACCACTGCTGTTGTTACACCGGCTGTAACCACAATTCCTGCAATCACTCCGGCAATAATTTTTCCTGCTGCAACGGATGAAGTCTTAGCTGCTGCCGATGCTGCAGTGCCCATTCCTGCACCACTTCCGACACCGGTTCCACTTCCCGCTCCTGCACCGCTTCCAACACTTGCGCCATTTCCAACTCCAGTGCCGTGAAAGGTAGCTATGCCTGCTGTCTGCAGAATATTCCGCAATGGAATCTGAAATACACCAGCTGAATAGGTATCCCGAAGCAGGAAGTATAAGAAGAATGGGAATGGTGTAATACCATAAAGTTTGGTTCCTTTTCTTTCTAATTCCAATACCTTTTCTTCGATATTCTTACGTCCGTATTTTAACCGGCTCTTTACGGTATTTTCCGAAACACCGGTTACTTCTGCAATGTTCTTTACCGACATCTGCTCAATATAGAACATCATCACGCACATTCTCTGCTCGTCTGATAAACCGGCTATCATTTCCTGCACCAGACGGCTGGTTTCTTCTCTGTCCATTGCCAGCTCCGGTCTGTTTTCCACCCGTTCATCCACAAGAAGTTCTTCCATGCTGACTTCTTCGGAATCCTCTGTCTGCATCTGCGAAAACAGCACTACCTTCTTTTTCCGCAACTCATCCAATGCCTTACTGGCTACGATTTTTGAAAACCATCCCGGAAATTTATCCGGTTCCTGAAGCTGATCCAGATTCTGAAATGCCTTGATATATGCATCCTGCAATACATCTGCAGCCTCTTCCTCCTGTTTCATATATTTTAAAGCCACATAATAGCTCTTCTGATAAGTCTGCTGATACAGAAAATTATATCCTTCTTCCCGGCCTTCCATTGCAAGACCTACCGCATCTTTCCATGTCATATAAATTACTCCTCTTTCGTTCATTTTCGTCTTAATCCTTTCATTATATTGTAGAACAGCCTTCTTACCTTTTGCAATGTGAACTTCTGATTTTTGATATCCTCCTTTGCCATCGTTATAAAAGTTTCCATCTCATGCATTGCTCTTCCTCCTTTCACTTACTAGACGGATGAAAAATGGATGAGGTTTTAAAATTTCCAAAAAAATTTTATTTTTTCAAATTTGTTGACCAAATGGCTGAAAATTGGATTTTGTCATTGAAATAAGACTATAAGAGTGCTAAACTTTTGAATTGCGTGTTTAGTGGGGGAAGGTGAAGTTTTCGCTGTATTCTGGAATATCTGCGCAGTCTGGCGGATAAAGGTGCATGATGAAAGCTGCTAAGAACACTTGGAATTTCCTTAAGCAACTGGCAACACTGGCACACGGATGTGCCAGTGAGACGCATTTGAGCATGGATGCGAATATGCGTCGTTTGCCAAAAGAATCTATAATTTATATGGAAATTCTTAGTGTTCCTTGCAGCCTTTTATGTTGTATCTGTATCTGGCAGACTGGTCCTCTTTCTTCCGCCTTTGTAAGATGGCACCTAAGAGTGACATCATCGTTCTGGTTGCAACCTTTTTCTTAACGGTATTTTTCGACCTTGTGGTTGCCATCGAAATTGGTGTTGTATTAGCAGCTCTGCTCTTTATGAAACGTATGGCAGAAACAGCTGATATCAAAGCATGGAAATACACAGATTCTCCTGACATTACACCGGGTGAAGCGGAAAAACTGCGTGACATCCCGCATTCCATCAGTGTTTTTGAAATCTGCGGTCCGATGTTTTTCGCCGCAGCAGACCAGATTCTTAATATCAACAGTAACCATCATACGAAGGTTGTTGTCATCCGTATGCGTAGCGTTCCTGCCATTGATGCCAGCGCAATGCGTTCTCTCCATGAGCTTGCCAACCGTGCAAAACGCAAAAATATTACGCTGGTATTCTCCCATGTCAATGAGCAGCCAATGCGCGTGATGGAAAAAGATGGTTTTATTGGATTAGTTGGAAAAGAAAATTTCCATCACAATATTGTGGATGCACTGGATTATGCAGAAGCACTGGTAAAATAAAATTAAGAACAAAGAATGTGCCTTGGCACATTCTCGCGCCTGCGGCGGTCACTTGCGACATCTACCTTATACGCCGCAGTGCACACTTTATTTTTAATAATGCAATCGCATATGCTTCCTGCAATTACACTCTTTTTCCATTTTTATAACAATCCCTGAATCAAAATAAACAGAATCAGTATCGGAAGGATAAACTGGAAATATGGCTTTAATCTTCTTGCAATCTTTATGCCTTTTCCGGTATTTGCTTCCTCTAAGTAATTATCAAATCCCCAGCCCCACTTCGTCACACAGAACAGCAGGTAAACAAGAGAACCGATTGGAAGCAGCAGGTTACTTACAATAAAATCCTCGCTGTCCAGCACATCCCTTCCGCCAATCAGATGGAGATTGCTCCACACATTGTATCCTAAAACACATGGCAGACTGGCAATAAGAATAATGATTCCATTTACCAGTGCCGCTTTGTTGCGGTTCCAGCCAAACATATCCATGCAGAAGGACATGATATTTTCAAATACGGCAATTACCGTAGAAAAGCTTGCAAATGTCATGAACAGGAAGAACAGTGCGCCCCAGATTCTGCCGCCACCCATATTTACAAAGACATTTGGCAGTGTCACAAAGATAAGGCTTGGTCCTACGCCTACTTCCACGCCATAGCTGAAGCATGCCGGAAAAATAATCAATCCTGCCATAATTGCCACAAAGGTATCCAGTGCGCAGATACGTGTTCCTTCTCCTGCCAGCGTATGGTCTTTTCCCATGTAGCTTCCGAAAATCTCCATTGCTGCCACGCCAAGGCTCAAAGTAAAGAATGCCTGATTCATGGCAGAGGTTATTACATTTTTCAAACCGACTTCCCGGACACTGTCCATATTTGGCACCAGATAGAACTTTAATCCCTCGCCGGCTCCGGAAAGTGTCAGGCTATGTACTGCAAGGACAATAATCAGTATCAGCAGTGCACTCATCATAACTTTACTGATTTTTTCCAATCCGTTCTGCAAGCCGCGGCTACATACAAAGAATCCAACCACAACAGTCAGTATCATCCAGAATGCCATCTGTTTGGGATCTGCCAAAAGATTGCTGAACACAGCTCCGGTCTGCTCGGTATCCATTCTTGGGGTAAATTCACCTTTTACAAACTTATAGAAATAAGTTACCATCCAGCCGGAAACCGTTGTATAATACATCATCAGCATATAACAGCCGAAAATTGCCACCCAGCCATGAATATGCCATTTACTATTTGGCTTCTCCAATGCCTTATATCCTAAAACTGCACTTTTTCTGCTGGCTCTTCCGACTGC
Source organism: Roseburia amylophila (assembly GCF_025567465.1). NCBI lineage: Bacteria > Bacillati > Bacillota > Clostridia > Lachnospirales > Lachnospiraceae > Roseburia > Roseburia amylophila. The sequence continues at coordinate 112,447 of NZ_JAOQKI010000003.1, read as the reverse complement.
TAATTCCATTGTCAGTACCGGAAGCCCCATGGCAATCAGGAATATCAGATAAAACAGTACAAAAATTCCTCCGCCATTCTGTCCTGCCACATACGGAAATCTCCACACATTTCCAATTCCGATTGCGCATCCTGCACTTACTAGTATAAATCCCAGACGGGACTTAAATGATTCACGACCCATAACTATAAATTTCTCCTTTTGTAGTTTTCTCCCTAGTATAACATGGAATCACCGGTTTTGATAACTACTTCTTTTTATTATTTTTCTTCTTCAAAAAAAATAATTCCCGCTGCTGGATTTTGATTACTGTCTCTTTCGGTCTTTTTCTCTTTCCCATACTCCGACAGTGGCTTCAATGCCTGTCCCCCCATAAGATACAGCATTCCGATATTAAATATCGTCATCAGTCCGATTCCCACATCGCCTAAATCCCATACGAAAGTATAGGTTGCAATTCCGCCGATAAAAAGCATAATCAGTGCAACGATTTTATAAAGGGTCTGCCAGATCCATTTATCTCCAAATAAATATGCCACATTGCTTCTGGCATAAAACAATATTCCAAGAAATGTGGAAAAGCTGAACAGAAATAAGGTCAGTGCAATAAAGATAACTCCGAATCTGCCCAGATGATACTGCATGGCAGACTGCAGCAAATCCATACCAGCTTTTCCTGCAATTATCTTTTCCGGTGCAATAAGCATAATCATAGCGGTACAACTGCAAATGATAATCGTATCGATAAATACGCCCAATGCCTGTGTCAGTCCCGCACGTACCGGATTATCGCATTCCGCTGCTGCCGCTGCACAAGGTGCAGAACCGGAACCTGCTTCATTAGAAAACAGTCCTCTCTTAACTCCATTCATAAGCACTGCTCCAAATCCACCGGATACTACCTGCCGGATACCAAATGCCTCTTCAAAAATCCTGCCAAATACGCCCGGAATACTACGGAAATTTACAATAATAATAAATAATGTAATAAAGAAATAACACACTGCCATAATCGGTACTATCATATCCAGTACTTTTACAGTTGCATTTTTCCGCAATACAATCACTGCCGCAACTGCCACCAGCACAATTGTTGTATACAAGGGTGGAATATGAAATGCATTTTCAAAAGAAGATGCCACTGAATTACTGATTACCTGGCTGATTCCACACCAGCAAATCAGACCGGATATGGCAAATAACACTGCCACCAGCACATGTTTTTTCTTCTTTCCTGACTTTTCTTCAAAAAAATGATGGATATAATATGCCGGACCACCGCGGTAACCGCCATACAGCGGATCTTTTTCCTTATGCAGCTGTGCCAGAGTTGCTTCAATAAACGCTGTAGCAGAACCAATCAGAGCTGTAATCCACATCCAGAATACCGCTCCGGCTCCACCTGCCGACACTGCTGCAACTACACCTACCAGATTTCCCATTCCCACACGGGTTGCCGTGGACACAATCAGCGTCTGAAAAGTTGACAGACTGTCTTTATGCTCCTTCTTTGCTACCAGTGCCCGCACCATATCCGGGAACAGTCTTATCTGTAAAAACTTTGTCCGAATCGTAAAATAAATTCCTGTTGGAATTAACAAAATAATCAGCAGTGAAATGCCAAGACTGCCTCCCCCCGGAAGCGGAATTTTAATCCAGTCTCCCCATAAAAATGAATACACTTTTTCAATAATTGAAACTACCATTATAAAATACCTTTCTCTCTTCGTAATAACCCTATTGTGGTATTTTAACATTTAATTTCACATTTGGCTATCGTAATGTGACAACTCTTTTTCTATCCAGGTCATAATCACATCCACCAGATAAGCCTGCTGCACCTGACTCAGTTCTTTTCCTGCATCAACTTCTCATATTTTAACTGATAATCGATTAATCTTGGAATATATTCCGGCGGAGTCCGTCTTGCAGCCTCCCAATCCTCAAGAGTACGAACAGGAATGCCCGTATGCTCTGAAAATTCTTTAAAGCAACGCAATGCGTGTTTTTGCAACCTGACTGTTTTCGTTGCAATCTTCTACCGAAACCGCACATCATGGTCTACCAGCAACATAGTTGTCCGATTTGTCCTTAACAATATGATGCTCTTATGACAGATAACGAAGACCGCAACACTTTGGATTATGACTGCTGCAATGCCCCCGTAGAAAGAGCAATCCGTGCAGAGCATCCTCCTCGATTACCAGTTTTTCTTATCTTTGGTGCAGTCGTGTTGCTGTTTTCTTTCATCCACCATCTTCACAAACCACTCCACCATATTCGGATCGTTATGTGAGAAGAAGCTACTTTGTTTTTTGTCAATCGTGGCAATAACCGCCATATCATCCTCGCTCAAAGAAAAATCAAATACATGAAAGTTTTCTTCCATACGCTCGAGGTGAGTGGATTTTGGAATGATGACAATTCCACGCTGCAAATGCCAACGAAGAATGACTTGAGCAACAGACTTTCCGTACTTCTCAGCAATGACTTTCAGTTCCGGCGTGTGGAACATATCGCCCCGCCCTTCACCGAATGGCGCCCATGCTTCCATCTGTATGCCGTATTTATCATGCCATGCTTTCGCTTCCGTCTGCTGATTGTGAGGATGAATTTCCACCTGATTTACCATCGGCTTGATTCGATTAAAGGAAGCAAAATCCACCATACGGTCAGTATAGAAATTGGAAATGCCGATAGCACGGATTTTCCCTTCGTCATACAGTTCCTCCAATGCCCGGTATGCACCGTAGGCATCTGAAAAAGGCTGATGGAGCAAACACAGGTCAAGGTAGTCGACCTGTAATTTTCGCATGGATTCCAATACGGATGCTTTTGCTCTTTCATAGCCGTAATGCTCAATCCAGACTTTTGTGGTTAGGAAGATTTCATCTCTGGGAATGCCGCTTTTTGCAATAGCATTACCCACTTCTTCCTCAGAGGGATATTGTCAAGTGTGTATGTAAGATTTTATCCCGCTCTGAATACACTAAACTGAAAAATCAAATCTTCCGCCGATTTTATTCTCCCCCGGTTTGATGGAATCCCAGTCAATATTTTTGATCTTATCCAAAAGTTCTTCTTTTGAATTTGCCTGAACCGTAGTTTTTCTTACTTCGATTTGCTTGGTCTGTTCCTTTTTCTTTGTCTCTTTTTTCTCCTCAGCTTTCTTTTCCTGAAGCCTTTCAAGATATTCTTTCTGACTGGCTGATGATTTTTCCAGTTGTGCAAAGAAGGTTGTAGTTCCGTCACTATTAAAAGATATGCCAAATTTTGTTATTTTTGTATCAGCATCTGCATTATCGTTAGTCTTACCGAATGCTCTTTCAAAACCGAACTGAGCATTGATTTCATCTGACATACGCAAAGCTCCCTCAATGCTATGCATTTTTTCAGCATAATACTTCGAATCTGATTATTTACACCTTCAAATCAACATTATTCTTTTTTATAACTTCTTTGTGCTTTTTCATTGAGAATACTTCTTTTTCTTCCTTTGTATCCTTTGCTTTTTCCAACTGCTTCTGTTGGATTTCTTCGGCTTTTTCACTCATATTCTGGAGAAAGGATTTTACTTTTGAATCTTTATGTCCTATTGCCCATGAACTAATATTTCCATCTTTATCTATTGCCCATCCCTGTTCAACTCTCCATCCAATATCTGCTTGTTGCTTTGCAAACTGCTCATCTAGTTTTTTCATGTTACCAATTTCTTTTATGTACTCATCTTCTAAGTCTGAATCATTTGCCATTTTTGTTAAAAACTGAGGAGAAATTGCTACATTCGTGGTAGTTGATTTACCATATTTCATCCTCGGACTATAATTTGCTGATACAAAACTATAATTGTCAAATTTTTTAGAAAGATAGGAAAGTTCATCCGCTGCAGTTTTTCGGGTTGTCCATGTCTTTACATCTTCTGTTTGCTCCACAACCTGCTTTTCTGTGGTTTCCTTAGCATTATTTTTCTGTATATTACCGGTATAAGCATTTGTGTAAATATTAGAGTAATTGTTTACACCTGTAACTGCCATACCAACATCTCCTTTCGTATTACAAAGCTTTCATTACCTTTTATTAGCATAATAATCCCAAATACCATTAAGCATTTTCCGATCACCATCTGATACATTCAGACTTAGCCTTAAATCTTTCCAGTCACCCGAATACTGCTGCGATAATTTCTGGTTATCCGACTGGATGGCGGATAAAAATGCCTGATATGCCGAATTTTGGATACCCCCCTTTTCTTTAGATTTAGCAGTATTCTCCTGGTTCTCACCTATGTTCTGTTCATTTGCTGTCTGTTCACTTCCTTTATGGTAAACTACCGATGGGGTAAAATCCTGTAATTCTGACCAGATTTCTGTTGAAGTTGCCATAAAATTACTGTGATTTTCATATGCCTGATTCAGCATATCCATTTCTTTTTCTTTGGTTAATTCCTCAATTTTGCCCGATTCTGTCACATAATACTCCGGCTCATAATCTTGTTCCGCATATTTTTCTTCAATGCTGTTTTTCATTTTGTTATATGCTTCTGCCATTCTGTTTACATGATGTTCAAAGGAATCAGTTTTTACACTCTCTGTATCTTCTTTGACAAATATATCCGTCACTTCCTTCTCAAAACGGTTCTGATAATCCATAGAACTGACAGAAGATAAATGTCGAAAGCTCTCCTGCCCTGTTTTGGAAATGGAAAGTGTATCTGTATACTGTGTCATTTTCTTTTCTAAATCTGCCGGAACATTTTGCTTTGTATTTTTCCTGCTGTTATGTTCGATTGCAGAATATGTAATATTTGTATTATTGTAAATCTTCATAGCTGTTTCCTTCCCAGATAAATACCATCAGACTCTAATATCAATCGGCACATACCTTTTAATTGTGTCTGTTTGTACCATTTCTGCTGCCTCTAAACTATCTGTAGCAAGCTGCTCCTGCAAAACCTCGTCTGGAAGTTCTTCCATATTCTCCACAGTTTTTTCCGTCATCTGCTCTGTCATTTCTTCGGTTGTCTCCGAAAGTTCGTCCATGATTTCAGACATCATGCCCTTGTTTTCCTCTGTTCCAAGAGCTTCATCCACCATTTCTTCCTTTCGTTCTTCTTCTGTTTTAGGCTTATTCCTCTCAGCAGCTTCCGCAATCTTTTCGCCATATTCTTCTGCCTCGTCCATGACATGAAACATCTGTGAATTATTATACTCCTGATTTGCTGCCGCAATTTCATCCTCATAATTATGAAACATTTCCAGCTTTTCAGAGATTTCTTCCAAACTGTCAGCCTTTCGGTTTTTCAAATTTTCTTTTTGTGCTTCAAAAAAAGCCACCTTATTATCCCGTTCCTGCTGTCGCTGCAATTTTTCCTGTGTACTTTTCAACATATTAGAACTATTAAATCTATTTATCAGTAAACCTCCACCGGATAAATTGACTGTAAAACTCATCTGGTTCCTCCTTCCCGACAAATTAATACAAAAGATTTTTCTTCTTGTCATTTAGGCTTAACATACTATACTTCCTTATCTATCTTACTTGACGTTAGAGAGGAATCCTTTTTCGAATATGTACCATTGTTTGTATAAGTCGCACTTGCGCGGTTCGCAGCATTTGATATACCAGTTGCTTTCTGAGCTGTTTTGCCTGCAAAGGAATTGTAACCTGTAAAAACCGTTTTCAATGAACTGATATCTGCTTTCTTCAATTCATCTTCATCCAGCTCCAGCTTATTCCCCTTTCCTATGGTAATACCTATTTTAGAAAGTAAATGACTGGTTTTGTCTGTCATGCCTGTCATCCATGAAGCATTTCTAAGGACATCTTTTGTATTGGATTCTCCTGCCTCCTTAACAACATCATTATAATCATCAATAAAAGATTTCACTTTTTTGGTAATTGCATCCCAGTCATAATCCTCTACCTCTGTTTCTTCCCCGGTCTTTTCATCCTTCTTTTTTATTTTCTTTTTTTCCCAGAGTGACGCATCGTTTAGTGCATCTGCTGATTTTTTCAGGGAATCCGCACTTGTTTTCATCAGTGTAAGCTTCTGTGAAGTATCGCCTTTCCCCGATAATTTTTCTGCATCCTGCTTTGCATAATATGCTTTCATAAGTTTTCCATAGCTTCCGTTTTTAATCGCAGCATAATCAGAAAGCATATTGGTGTTTCCTACGGATGAACTGTCAGAAGTTCCTCCAAATAATGCGGAATAATCTACATTGCTGTTATATTTACTTGTGTAATCACTAAAACTCTTAATCTCTGACATAATACCATTCTCCTTTACCAACTATAAACGAATATCAATCGGTGTATACACTGCCTGCTGTGTTGCATTCTGTGCATTTTCCAGAGTCGGTGTTTCTACTGTCACCTGTGTTTCCCCTTTGATATCCGTATTCTTTACGCTGTCTGTCTCCTCTGCCACAGTCCCCGCAGATTCCTGTGTTTTCTCGGATTTATCAGTATTGTTCTTTGTTGCAGTGTCTTCTGTATTGCTGTTCTCCGCTTTTGCAGCTTCTTCTACTGATTTATTTGCATCTGCAAGTATAGACATCTGTGCTGCTGTCGCAGACTGTGCCTTTGCCTGCAACTCTGCCAGTTCTTCTTCCTTCTTCTCAGTATTTCCTTTTCCGGCATCCTGTTTGATTTCAGATTCAAGCACACTGGCACGTCCCTGTATCTGTGTTGCCATACTTCCCTGCACCTTTGCCTGTTTCATGGAAGAATCTGCGGAGATCATCGCCTGCATACTTGCCTGTGACAATCCGGTGTTTTTCTTTTTAGAAGTGTTACTTGTTCCAGCCACCATATCATCCATAGATGACGAATTTTTACTCTGCTGTTCCTTTCTCTGCTCGATCTGGTGCTGTCTTAACTGCTGATTGAGATTGTTAATCTCCTGCTGTATCTCCTGACGCTTTTTCATCTTATCCTCTAATGACATTTCTTCATTCGATGATAAATCCTGTAGCTTCTGCTGTGCATTTGCAATCTGATTCTGAATATTTTTACTTACAGAATCATTCCCCTGTGTCATTCCCATTGTTCCTGTCTGCGTATTTGTCCCACTAAATCCATTGATCCTCATCGTATTGTCCTCCTTGAGCTTAAATTCTGAAATCCGTTTCCTTAAAAATCTGTACAACATGATTTCTCTTTACTGATTCTTTCGGCATATCTTTCTTTACAATAAACAGCGATGTTGTGAACCGCCCTTTTTTTGTTGTGAAGCAAATAAAAAACACTAAATATTCTGATGTTTCACAGATTACTTAGTGCTTTTTGTCCTTATTCTACCTGTAACATAATACTTAGAACCACTTCCTGATTCTCCTGCTCTAAAGATATATCTCCCATATACATCCTTGCAACCCTCCGGATATTATGCAGTCCAATTCCATGCTCCTTCCCGGATTTCGTTGTTTCCGGCAGATCACTGTCCTTATAATTTAACTCTCCCTCATATCTGTTCTTTATGGTTATCATAAAAATACTGTTTTTCCGAAAAGAAGAGAGACTGATATAAGGATTTTCTCCACTTACATTTTCCATGCAATTATTCAGTGCATTGTTTAAGATCACGCTTAAATCAAATGCATTTAATTTCGTATCCCCCGGATAATGAAAATCTGATATAAAACGAATCTGCTTTTCCTTTGCTTCTCTTAACTTTTCCATCAGAATCACATCAATGACAGGACTCCCAGTTTTTATCTCAGGAGATATTTCATTCCACTCCTTTTTCAAATGCTCCATATATTCTGCTGCATCATCCATATGATTCTCTGCCACAAGATGTTCCAGCATCTGTATATGATTCCCCATGTCATGACGCAGGCTGCGGATATCCTGATACAGCTTTTCCACTTCCCCGATATGCTTTTTCATGTCACTGACCTGATTTAATACCAGCTCCTGCCCTGTCTGTTCTTCCTGTGCCACCTTCCAGTTTTGAAACATCGTAGTCATAACAAGAATTGCTATGATAGAGATAAAATAATGCACGAAGCTTAAAGCTCCATAAAATCCATAGGTATCTGTCAGGCTCTTTCCTGTATCTTTTTCATAAATATTCAGATAATATTGTAGAATGCCATACCCTGTAACTCCCACGAGAGAAGGTATGATAAGCATTACCTGCTCTTTGACGCTCATTTCATCATTTTTGTATACATATGCTTTATTGATCAGACCGATTGCAACTGCAAGGAAAACGATACAAAGCACAATATCCAGAATTCTCGTTCCAGCATAAAGTACATATTGCAGCCATTGTCTTCCTGCAATCGTATTTCCAAAAACCAGAGCTTTTGTGATAAAATCATCCATTCTGCCTGCCATTGCAACCGCAAGCCAACGGATAGAAAAAAATGTCACTGCAAGAAATATTTTCTGATAAATGTTTCTTCTGTCCTGTACATACATCACAAGAAATGCAGCCACAACTCCCAGCATATATGCAGAAAAATTGCCAATCTGCTGCGGTATCAGATACAGCACAAACATAATTCCAATATAAACAATACTGACCAGAGCAGTTTCCCTTTTCTTTTTCATATATGGATATACAAAAACACCAAAACAGATTCCTGTAATAATCAAAATTGCAATAACAGAAAACTTCGATGTGATCATCCAACATCTTTCCACTAAACTCATCTGACTTCATTTCCTTTCCTCTGGTTATATTTCAGATATTGCTTCACAAACTCCGGATAATTCTTTTTTGCAATCAATGCAGTTCCATTTTTCATAGTTACACAAGTTGCATCATATTTTTCTACATATTTAAAATGTACAAGATAGGCTCTGTGTGTTCGGAAAAAATCTGTTCCTGCCATATCACTTAATTCCTGTAATTTACCATAGTATTCAATATCCGTACTTCGTGTATGGATAATAACTTTCCGGTTATACACCTCGGCATACACAATATCACGCAGAAAAATTTTTATATGACTTCCGGCGGTCTGTACCATGATATATTTTTCGTCTTTTTCAAGTCTGGAACTCCTTTTTATGTTATGGACTGCCTTTGTCACAACCTCTTTAAATTTCTCATCGGAAAATGGCTTAACCAGATAATGAAATGCTCCGACATCAAATGCCTGAAAAACATACTCCTCTGCTGCTGTCACAAAAATGAGTATCATATCCTCATTGTTCTGACGAAGTACCTTTGCCGTTTCCATCCCATCCATTCCCGGCATCTGAATATCCAGAAAAAGAATATCCGGCTTACTGCCACTTGCGATCAGTTCATCACCCGATAAATATTTATCTATAACCGCATCCGGCAATAACTTTTTTATTTTTTCTTCCAATATCTGAACCATAGATACTTCATCATCGCAGATAGCAATTCGCATATTGTCACTTCCTTGCTTACATATATTTATAGCTATTATATCGGATAAATTCATGCAATATCTATCTGGAATGTTGTGAAATGACCTTTTTTTGTTGTGAAAAGGGCAGCAAACCATTATTGGTTCACTGCCCTGTCTTTTAGTCATGTCTGCACTATTAAAGATATGAAACAAACTCATTCATTGGTATACGCTGGGATTCATGCTTTAAAGCAAGAAAAACCAACATTGCATGAGTTCCAATCCTTTTATTTCCATCTATCATGCAATGATTTTTTATCAACCCATACCCTAATCTCGCGGCTTTTGCTTGAATTGTAGGATACAATTCCTCCCCTCCAAAAGACTGAAAAGGATTTTCTAATGCAGAGTCCAATAAATTGTAATCTCTGACTCCATCGCTTCCACCAGTCTGCTGAATCAATTGAGTATGAAGCATAAGAATCTGCTTTTTGCTCAGTTTTTTCATTTAGCTAGTACCTCATATGCTTCTTTATTCTGCTCCATGAGCTGCTTTGAAATACTTAACACATCTTCATCAGATGCAGTAAAATCCTTATCTGCTTTACTAAAGTCTATAACAAGATATCTTGGTACATTATTCTTCAAAATCACTGCTGAACCACATTCGTCCACTAATCTTGCTACTTTAGAAAAATTCTGGTTAGCGTCTGAAATAGACACCATTGTTTTTGTATCTATAGTCATTTGATCACCTCCGTAATTTGTTTACTATAGTATACACAAATTTTAGGATAAATACAGCCTATTTCGTTGTAAAAAGAATAGCAGATACATGACAATCGCCACACACCTGCTTTTCTGCATTACACTTCTGACCAACTTATGGCAGAAAAAATCAACTTTTTAACACTGATACCGTATCTGCACCGCATCACTATCAAATTTCTTCACATCAATTAATTTTAACCTTGTCACATCATGCTCCATCGCAAGTCCGTCAAACACTGACGGCATACCGCCTCTGCCGTCAATTCCGGCTCCGACTAACAGGCTGATTTCATCAAGCAATCCTGCTTCCAGAAATGCAGTATTGATCTTCGGTCCACCAACAATACCCATACGCTCCACACCAAATTTTTCTGCAAGAATTTCCACTGCACGAGCCAGATCTACATGCTCCTTTCCACAGGCAATCCATGAAATATTCTGCCCATCGAGATAATCCAAATATTCCTTAGATACCTTTTCGCTGGTTACAATCAGATACGGCTTTGCCATGCCAGATGCATCTGGCCAGAGAAGCTTTCCATTTGTATCTATTATAACTTCATAGCCTGTGGCATCTGCTTTCTTGGAAAAGCCTTCTTTTCCATAGCTTTCTGTATTTTTGGCATGGAATTCGCCCGACTCTGCCATTTCCAGCTCCGCCCTCACCCTGCCGCTGACTGTGGTTGGTACATTGATTTCATCCAATGTCGTGTAATAGTCATCAACTCCAGGAAGTTTCGATGTCATGGCACAGTCAATTCTTCCATCTATAGAAATCATCATATGACAGATAATATATGGTTTCTTCATACTGCTCTCCATTCTTCACATTATTTATAACAATTTCTATCATTTACTAATGCTACTGTATATTTCTTTTGTAGTTACATCTTTCCACCATAAACAGGGAAAACTCCACTGTCACCATAGCTCTTAATTTTCTTAAAATTCTTTAACAGTTCCATGTCTTCAGCACTAATTTCAAAATCTAGTTGGGCATTACTCTTCATATGTTCAGGATTCCCTGTTTTTGGCAGAGAAATTGCACCAAGTTGAAGCGTATATCTAATGCAGAGCTGTGGAACAGTCACACCATACTTCTTTGCAATCGTGGTTATCTCCAGTTGATTTAATATTTCACCATGCGCAATTGGCGAGTATGCTTCTACAGCAATATTATTCTTCTGGCAATATTCTACTAACTCTATCGGCGTATTACTGATGTGGAGAAGAATCTGATTTACCATTGGCTTAATCTTTGCTGTTTCAAGAAGACTTGCAATATCTTCAATCAGAAAATTGGAAATTCCAATTGCCTTAAGTTTTCCTGCCTTATAAGCATCCTCAAGAGCTTTCCATGCTGCTCGATTTCCCTCTACATATCTGTCTTCGCACTGATTAACCTTCGCCCACGGCTGCGGACTGTGAATAATCATCATATCAAGATAATCCAGTCCCATCTTTTCAATCGTCTCATTGATTCCTGCCATCGCTTCTTCGTATGTCTTATGCTCTGCGGCAACCTTTGATACAACAAACAACTCCTCACGTGGAATACCACAGGTTCTTACTCCTTCACCAACGCCACGCTCATTGCCATATGCCTGTGCAGTATCAATATGTCTATATCCAATCTCTACTGCTGCTTTTACAGCGTCAGCAACCTTATCATCATCAATAAACCAGGTTCCAAGTCCAAGCTGTGGAATTTTCACTCCATTATTCAATACAATACTATTATCAAACATTTCATTCACCTTCCTATTGTAATTTCCCATATTCTTCATCACTTACCGGTTCAAGCCATTCATTGGAACCATTTTCGCCCGGAACTTCTATTGCCAGATGTGAAAACCATTCATCCGGTGCGGCGCCATGCCAGTGTTTCACTTCTGCCGGAATATTGATGCAGTCACCTGGCTTCATTTCTACAGCTTCTTTACCTTCTTCCTGATAATATCCTCTTCCGGCAACACATACCAGAATCTGTCCGCCTCCACTTTTTGCATGATGAATGTGCCAGTTATTTCTGCATCCAGGTTCAAATGTCACATTAAAAATTCCAACCTGAGAAGTAGAGATCGGTGCAAGAAAACTTCTACCGGAAAAATACTGTGCGAAGCCATCGTTTGGTGCACCAATTGGAAATACCATCTCTTTTGCATGTGCACGCATTGCTTCATCTTCGTATGGCAAATCTCCTTCACCTGCCTCCCACACTTCCTTTGCAAGATTGAAAACAGCCCATGCTTTTGGCCAACCTGCATAGAATGCGGCATGTGTGATCACTGCAGCAATCTCTTTTTGTGTCACACCATGATTTTTTGCATTTTGAAGATGATATTTTAAAGAAGAATCCGTAATTCCGGAAGCCATCAGAGCAACCACTGTGATAATACTTCTTGTTTTTACATCGATATCCTGGTTATTCCAGTTTTCGCCGAAAAGTACATCATCGTTAAAATGTGCAAATTCCGGTGCGAATTCACCAAGTGTATTTCTTCCTGCTGTCTGTACTATTTTTTCCATATTCTGTATACCTCCATAACGCTGTTATTTATAAAGAGTTTACCCATTCACTGATTTCCTGTTTCGTTCCGCAATTTAACAGTCTGCCTTCTGTAATAACTGCGTCTGGTGCAGATGACTGCAATTCTTTCACAGTGTTTCCAAATCCACTTCCTCCGGATGTTGCAAAAAGCACAATCTTTTTACCACTGAAATCGTAAGCTTCTAAAAATGTATTGATGATTGTCGGCGCAACATACCACCAGATTGGGAATCCCAGAAGGATCTCGTCATAAGAACTCATATCCATCTCTTTTTTCATAATCGCCGGTCTATATTTTTTATCACTCATTTCCACACTGCTTCTGGATTTTTTATTCATCCAGTCAAGATCAGGCTTTGTATATGGAACTTTCGGCTCAATCTCAAACAAATCCGCTTTTACTTCCTCTGCAATCATCTCTGCTACTTTTTTTGTCGTTCCGCTTGCACTGAAAAATGCCACTAATTTTTTACTCATAATAAAAAGCCCCTTTCTATACGTATTTTTCACAAAAAAAATAGATGTATAAGATTTACATTCATCTTACACATCTATTTTAAGCTCTATCGCTTCATTATGTCTAATGCTTATATTGAATTTTGTTTTATGCCTGAAAAGCATTAATCTCCTCGATCATTTTACGGACTGCCAAAGAATATGGGATATTCCGTCGCCAGGCAATCACTGTGCTTGTCGTTATTTCAGGAGAAATTCTTCGCTGTACAAGAATATCCTCTCGCCAATACTTTGCAGCACCTTCGATTGATATTGGATAGCCCAGTCCATTTGCCGCCATGACTCCTGCATTTGTTCCGAGATTACTTGTAAAAGCAATCTGAAGTTTTGAAAAGTCTTTTCCAAACCAATTGGCAAGTTCACTTTGAACACTCACTCTTTCTGGCAGTATCAATGGTTTTCCTATGAGATCTTCTTTTTTTATAAACTCTTTTTCTGCCAGTGGATCATCCGGCCGCATTCCGACACACCAGTGATCACAATCTGTGATTCTGATATAATCCAACCCTTCGGTGTCCACCGGCTCCATGAATAATGCAATATCTACAAGTCCTCTGTTCATCATCTCATACACTGCATCTGCTGTTGCAGTATGTAATACAATCTGAACCAGCGGATATTTTTCTTTATACGTTTTACATATCTTCGCCAATGTCTCCACTGCCGCAAATTCACCACATCCAATGGTTATCGTGCCCTCTACAACCTCTTCTTTTCCTTTCAGTTCCTCAATCGTCCTTTCCTCAAGATTGAGAATCTCCAGGGCACGCCTTTTTAATAAAATTCCCTCATCAGTAAGCGAAATTTTCTTCCCGCTTCGAATAAATAATGTTACTCCAAGCTCCTCTTCAAATGCCGCCATCTGTCTTGAAAGCGTTGGCTGGGTAATATGCAATTGTTCTGCTGCTTTTGTAAAGCTCTGTTCTTTTGCTACTGTTAAAAAATAGCGCAATAATCTTAATTCCATATCTTTATATTCCTGCACTTTTTTGTTGTATTCATTCTATTCAGAATATAACGACGTACTTTTGGATCAATCTGCCATCCCCAGTTGCTTAGATTGACTGTTCCTTAAGGGTCTATATCATTTACAACAAATATTATAAGGCTTTCTATATTTTTACAGTTTCATAGCACTGCGGATGCAGTTCTCAATAAATTTTTCTCCCAAATCTGTATTCAGGCTGACTCCCAGGGAGTTTACAAACAATCCCACCAGAAATATTAAATATCGTTTTAGTGTCTCCATTTTTTTATTTCCTTCTCATTTCATATTTTTTATCGCCGGATTATTTCATATCTGCGAGATTTCGATAGATCCGGCAAAAAATATCCATAAACTGCTTCTGCTCTTCTTCGGAAATACCATTTAATGCAGTTTTTTCTATTTTCTTAAAAGCCTCCTCCACAAGCTTCTGATTTTTTTCCCGGATTCTGTCATAAAATATGAAAAGTATGACGGTTTCCATTGAGCATTTTTCTTTCGATCAGGTCTTTTTCTTCCATACGGTTCAAAATGGACGTTAAAGATCCTGCCTCGATGAGGCATCCTGCTGCAATCTCTTTCTGACTGGCACCATCGTGTTCTTTCAGGTAATCCAATACTTTGGGCTGTCCCAAGGTAAGACCTGTATCTTTCAGCTGTTCCATTAGTTTTTTCTGGACAATCATATGGTTTATCATAGACAAGTAGTGAACGGAAGCATCCATTTATTATTTATCTTCTTCTTTTATCATATAAATAGTTATAATTCAAATGTTTAGAATTATAACTATATTTGTGGTGTATGTCATTAATTTTTTTCTTTTTAATTCTACCAGCAGACAGCATCTCTTCAGAAATTGGCCATTCATCATAACCTTTGGATCCACTCTTTATATGCTTCCATATCAAGCGGATCTACTTTCGTAAATGATAAAATACCTCAACGCATCCTTAATATACTCCACCTCTGGGTTCTCTTTCTTGGACTTATTATAATTCACGCCCATGTCCAGACGTATTTAATCATAAAGCGACTTTTCCATTCTCATCTGTTTTTCCCCAATACGTTCCGCAGACATAATCTGCTTTGATATCCTTATCCAGCAAATACTGAGCCAACAAATCACTCGTATCTCCACAGCACGCAGAAATCTGCAATATATACTGTCATTATCGAATTTTCTGCACCAATGCCACAATATTTTCTATATGATACGTCCACGGGAACATATCCACCGGCTGGCACCGCTCCACCCGGTAGCCATGGCTTGTAAGATACTTCAAATCCCGTGCCTGGGTGACTGGATTGCAGGAAATATAGACCACACGCTTTGGAGAAAGCTGTAGCAGTGAAGATAGGAAAGCCTCATCACTTCCGGCACGAGGCGGATCCATGAATACCACATCGGCAGTCTCGCCCTGTGCTGCCATTTTGACCATGAATTCTCCGGCATCCTCATTGCAAAATGTGATATTTTTCATGTTATTGCGCTTCGCATTGGTCACGGCATCACGCACCGCATCACGGTTCACTTCCACACCAATGACAGAGCCGGCTTTTCCTGCTGCTGCCATGCCAATGGTACCAATGCCGCAATACGCGTCGATTACCTTTTCTTTTCCGGTCAATCCGGCAAACTCAATGGCTTTGCCATAAAGGATTTCTGTCTGCACCGGATTTATCTGGTAGAATGAGGATGGAGAAATGCGGAAACGGAGTCCACACAACTCGTCCTCGATAAATCCTTTTCCATAAATGGTAATATTCCGCTCTCCTAAGACAACACTGGTGCGCCGGTCATTCACATTTACCACCACCGTTGTAACTTCCGGATGCTTTTCACGAAGTGCTTTTACAAAATTATTTTTTGACGGCAGAATTGGGGATGCCAGCACCAGAACAACCATAACTTCGCCGGTACGAAAACCTCTTCTTACCAGAACATGGCGCAGTAATCCATATCCGCTGTCCTCGTCATATACTTTTATTTTAAAGGAGCGAAGCATTCCACGAATATCATAAATGATGCCATCCGCAATTTTATCCTCAATCTGACATTCATCAATCTTTACCACCGAATGTGTTCCCTGCTGATATGCCCCGGAAATCACTGTTCCATTTTTCAGCCGCTGAAACGTAGCATTGACCTTGTTCCGATAATGAAATGGCTCCTGCATTCCGATAACCGGCTCCACTTTTCCAAAGCTGCCTAAAAGCTCTTTTACTTCCCGATGTTTCTTGTTGAGCTGCTTTTCATAATCCATTCCCTGATACTGGCAGCCGCCACATTTTTTTGCAAGGTCACATTCTCCCGGTGGGCAGATGTGTTTTTCCGGACGTTCCGATTTCGAACCATGCTGCTTTTTTGCATTTTCCTTTTTTCTAAATTTATTGTTCTCTTCTGACTTTCTCATTTCCTGTACCGTTCCTTATTTTTCAAATACTATACTATTTTTTAGTTTAACGCATTTAGCAGCCTTTTTCTATGGTTATTGCAGAAATATTTTCATACCTAAATTTTCATAAATGAATTAAAATAAAATGCGAAATAATGACACCTGCTGAGCCTGCCACTGGCAGTTTCTTACGGATATACAAAACGCCGATACAGGCTGTACCGACGTTCCTTCAACACTTCACACTATTTAATTTTTGCAATCAAACTGCAATCATCTCTTTTTGTAAAGAAGTAATTCCGGATTTTCGCCATTTTCCTACCAGTGCATTTAATTTTTCAACCTTAGGAAGCCCGTCTATGTGAAGTTCATTTATTTCCTTTATTAGCTGTTTCTTAAACTCCTCAAACTCTCCATTGTCGCTAAGTTCATCATATCTTTTCCAATAATCTAACTTTGGGAGCATTTCTTTCATATATGCGCGCCTGCTCCTCTGTAAAATCATCGCTTACCATGTTTTTAACGCATATGTCGATTAATTCATCCATATCGTTATAGGTATATGTTCCGTCAGCTCATTCTGGGACATTCCTCTTTGTGTACGAAGTTCCAGAATAATATTTTTTGTCTCCATCGTTGCTACCTCCTTTATCCATATCATACCGGTAAATTCAGTTTTGGGAAAGCAACTTACTGTTGCTGTACGATAAGGCAACTAAAACTTTAGATGCAAAATACACTATATAGCGGAACTGATTTTATTCCTTTTGCCATCCCAAAATTTCTTGTTGAAATCCGGATTGCATACGAAGGATTATATTTTTCCATATAAACCATCATGCTTTTGGCTTTTACATGGTTACCAGCCTTACACTCTACCGGAATAACGTGACTTTCTTTTTGTATCAGGAAATCCACTTCCGCCGTATTATCAGACTCCCAATAATGAAGATCATAACCATTTGTTTTCAAAGCAATTGCAACATAGTTTTCTGTCAGTATGCCACGAAAATGCTCTGTTTCCATGCTTTGTAATGCTTCCAACGTCATTCCTATTCTTGCAGACATAATACCCATATCACTGTAATATAATTTGAATGCACTTACATCCTGATATGCCGCAACCGGATAAAATCCCTGACTGCACTTCATGCATTTATTCACAATTCCAGCCCGAATCAGCCAATCAATTGCATCTCCATATTGAGATGCCCGTGCTCCTGATTTTATCAGCTTGTATTGAAATTTTTTAGCATCTTTTGCCAACTGTGCCGGCAGGGAATCATACGCTTCAAAAATACGCACGGTGTCCGTCTGATTTGCATATTTTGTCATGTCTGCAATATAAGAATTTAACAGCATCTGACGAATTTCCGTCTGCTCCAATGGACTATCTTTTGCAAGGTCTGCCTTTACTGCTGCCGGCATTCCTCCCACGACGCAATAATGATAAAATTCCTGCAAAGCTTCCTCGTGCAATATCTCATCTAACGGCTGATTATTTTCATAATGTTCCCGTATGGTATCCGAAAGCATCTGCTTTCCCTTAGCCCACAATACCTCTTCCAAATCCATCGGGTACATGGTAACCATCTGAACTTTTCCTACCGGAAATGAATATTTTTCACGGTTGACTGCTACACCCAGCAGACTTCCGGCAGCTATTACATGGTATTCCGGTGTCTCTTCTGAAAAATATTTTAAAGAAGTTAATGCTCTTTCACACATCTGTATCTCGTCAAAAATAATGAGCGTATTTTCCGGTACAATCTTTACCTGATAATATTTTTCTAATATGGCGATGATATAATCTGCATGAATATCTGTATCAAAATACTTCCCAATTCTTTCGTCCGTTTCAAAATTTACATAGACTGTATTTTTATAATATAATGCTCCAAATTCACGCATTTCAAACGTTTTTCCAACTTGTCTTGCACCATAAATAAGTAACGGCATTCTGCCTTTTTTCATATTTTTCCATTCATATAATTTAGCAGTTATTTTACGCTTCATGTGTGTGCTCTCTCCCTTCTTTAAAATATCATCGTGTCTTTTAATGTATTATATTACTTTTTTCCGTACGAATCAATGTGTTTTTGCACACAAAAAAGTGGCAATCCACTTAGGACCTGCCACTTTCAAAATTTTTACATCTCATCAACAACCTGGAACACATAGAACTTCAGATAATAGGATTCGTCCGCCGCCCAGAGAATCGGATGATCCGGTGCCTGGGTGCGGAATTCCACCTGACGCAGACGCTTGTGGACGCTGTGAGCTGCCTGTCCGATTGTCTTGGTAAACAACTCATACGTCATAAAATGGGAGCAGGAGCATGTTGCAAGAAATCCGCCATTTTTCACAAGCTTCATGGCACGAAGGTTAATCTCACGATAGCCCTTGATGGCATTTTTAACAGAATTTCTGGACTTGGTAAATGCCGGTGGGTCTAAGATTACCACATCATACTTTTCGCCTGCTTCCTCTAATTCCGGCAGCAGTTCAAAGACATCCTTGCACAGGAATTTTACCGTGCCGGAAAGACCGTTCAATGCTGCATTTTCTTCTGCCTGATGTACGGCAAGTTCCGAAGCATCCACTCCGGTGACTTCTTTTGCTCCGGCAATTCCGGCATTTAATGCAAAGGAGCCGGTATGGGTAAAGCAGTCTAACACTCTTGCATCCTCACATAATTTCTGAATGGCAAGACGGTTGTATTTCTGGTCTAAGAAAAATCCGGTCTTCTGACCATCCTTTACATCTACGATATAATGCACACCATTTTCTACAATTTCCACATTGGTATCAAATGCTTCTCCGATAAAGCCCTTCTTAAGCTCCATGCCTTCCTGCTTGCGGACTTTTGCATCACTCCGCTCATATACGCCGCGGATTGTAATGCCATCCTCTGCCAAAATTTCCTTTAAAAGCTTTACAATAAGCTCTTTGTAACGGTCGATGCCAAGTGCTAAGGACTGCACTACCAGCACATCCGAAAACTTATCAATAACCAGTCCCGGCAGGAAATCTGCCTCTCCAAATACCACGCGACAGGATGAGGTGTCTACCGTCTTTTTCCGGTATTCCCATGCCTGCTGCAATCGTGTCCGGAAAAATGCTTCATCAATAACTGTATCTTCTTTTCTGCTGAAAAGGCGCACCCGGATTTTGGAATTGCGGTTGATAAATCCAATGCCCATCGGATATCCGTCAAAATCGTGTACCAACACCAGATCTCCGTTTTCAAATGTTCCCATGACACTTTCTATTTCATTATCGAAAATCCACATGCCACCGGATTTTACCATTCTTCCTTCACCTTTTTTCAATGTAACAACTGCACTCATGTTAGTCCTCCTTCGTAACCTCTTTCTTATAATTTACCACAAATATACCAATGCATACCAGTATCAGGGCAATCACACTTTTGATGCCTGCTGCCTGCTCTTTTTCTCCCAGAAGCCATGCGGAAAGAATCACACCAAACACCGGGTTCATAAATCCAAATACCGCTACACGGGAAATCGGATTATATTTTAATAAAATTCCCCACAGCGTGTATGCAACAGCAGAAATACATGCCATGTAAAACAGCAGTCCAAAGGATGACGCCGTAAATCCGCTCACCCGTCCACCTGCTGCAAAGCCGCACAATGCCATAATAATTCCACCCACCAGGAACTGGTATCCACTCAGCATGACAGGATTTTCGGATTTGGAATACCACTTTAACAACACGGAAGAAAATGCATACGCTACCGTTGACAGGAAAATAAATCCTTCTCCGGTCACGCTCATATGAAAATCAAATCCGCTGCTTCCCATATTTACCAGTGCCACGCCTGCAAATCCAATGATACAGCCTGCTATTTTCCGCGCCGATAATTTTTCCTGATGGAATAAAAGACTTGCTACCAGAATTGCCACGAATACATTTAACGCTTCGATGATGGATGCTTTTACCCCGGAGGTGTGCGCCAGTCCGATATAGAAAAGCAGGTACTGTCCCACAGTCTGCAGACTGCTTAATTTAAAAACTTTTCCAATGGAGCCCTTTGTCGGACGCAGAAACCGTCTGCTTCCAATACTTCCCAATAATATTGTTAAAATTCCCGCCAGCGTAAACCGATAGCCAGCATACAGAATCTGGGATGCCACCTCATCCGATGCAATGTGCATCATCTGATAGCCGATTTTAATGCACGGAAATGCACTGCCCCACAACAGGCAGCACACCAATGCTCCCAGCCAGACTACTATGGTTTTCTGCATGAATTTTTCTTTTGTTTCCATTGCTTTCATCCTTTTCTCAAGCTTTCGCTTTTCTTCTCATTCTTGTCTCATTTCATCATAGACACCAGTGCCGGCTCTGTCAAATAAATTCTGTCCCTACTGATATACTTTTTCCCTGAAATATGCGATAATAAATATGTTTGTATAGGTGCTTGCGAAAGGAGATAATTTGATGATAACAATAAGCCTTTGCATGATTGTAAAAAACGAGGAGCAGGTTCTCTCCCGCTGTCTGGATTCACTCGCCGGTCTGATGGATGAAATCATTATCGTGGATACCGGCTCTTGCGACCGCACCAGGGAAATTGCTGCCCGCTATACCGATAAAATCTATGACTATATCTGGAAGGATGACTTTGCAGATGCCAGAAATTTTGCTTTTTCCAAAGCTTCCATGGAATACATTTATACCGCAGATGCAGATGAAGTCTTAGATGATGAGAACCGGGAACAGTTCCGGCTTTTAAAAGAAGCCATGGTTCCGGAGGTCGAAATTGTACAGATGAAATATGTGACCAAAAATGAATTTAATACGGTACTTAACTTTAAAGAAGAATACCGTCCGAAGCTCTACCGGAGACTCCGTACCTTTACCTGGATTGACCCGATTCACGAAACGGTGCGCTTAGACCCGGTTGTCTTTGACAGTGATATTGCTATTACGCATCTTCCGCAGTCCCTGCACAGCAGCCGTGATTTCAAAGGCTTCTTACTGGCATTTGACCGGGACGGACGGCTTTCCGAAAAATTGCACCGGATGTATGCCAAAGAGCTCCTCATGACCGGGGAGAAAGAAGATTTCATTGCCGCCGCAAAAGTATTTCTTGCTACCTTAAAGGATGAAACCGCCTCTGGGGATGCCCGCAAGGAAGCCGGCTGTATCTTAAGCCGCTGCTATCGGATTACCGGAAATGTCAATGAATTTTTCAAGCTGGCACTGAAGGATATGATTACTACCCCTTGTGCAGAAATCTGCTGCGAATTGGGAAATTATTTTTTTGACGCAGAAGATTATGATGAAGCAGCCGTGTGGTACTACAATGCAGCCTTTGAAACTGCCAGCATTCTTGATGTCCATACCAGTGGAAATATTCCGCTGAACGGACTGGCTGACTGCTATGAAAAATCCGGGAATGCAGCCCAGGCGGAAGAATATAGAAATGCAGCCAGACAATGGCAGCTCCCAGACGATAATTCTTAGTCCCTTCGGCTTGAATAATCATGTACGAAGTGGTACTATGATAATAATTTAACAGACAAAATATACAGGAGGTTTCTCATGGATTACACACAGGAATATAAACAGAAATTAGTCTCCGCAGATGAGGCTGTCAAAGTCATCAAATCCGGTGACTGGGTAGATTATGGATGGTGTACCGGAACTCCGGATGCACTGGATAAAGCCCTTGCAAAACGTACGGATGAATTAAAGGATGTCAACTTAAGAGGTGGTATTCTGTTAAAACCGTTAGCTGTCTTCGAACGTGAAGATGCCGGCGAACACTTTACCTGGAACTCCTGGCATATGTCCGGAATCGAGCGTAAATATATCAACCGTGGTTTTTCTTACTACGCTCCAATCCGTTATTCCGAGCTTCCAAGATACTATCGTGACTCCGCTACTCCGGATGATGTAGCAATGTTCCAGGTTGCTCCAATGGACAAACATGGATATTTTAACTTTGGACCAAACGCTTCTCATATGATGGCAGTTTGCGAGACTTCCAAGAAAGTTATCGTTGAAGTAAATAAAAATATGCCTCGCTGCTTAGGCGGATTTGAAAACAGCATCCATATTTCCGATGTTGATTTCATCGTAGAAGGCGAGAACCCGGCTATCGGTGAATTAGGCGGCGGCGGAGCTGCTACTGAAATCGATCAGGCAGTTGCAAAATTAATCGTAGATGAGATTCCAAATGGTGCATGTCTCCAGCTTGGTATCGGTGGAATGCCAAATGCTGTTGGTTCCATGATTGCAGAATCTGATTTGAAAGATTTAGGTGTACATACCGAAATGTACGTTGATGCATTCGTTGATATTGCAAGAGCAGGAAAAATCAACGGTTCCAAGAAAAACATCGACCGTTTCCGTCAGACCTATGGTTTCGGTGCAGGAACTCAGAAAATGTATGACTACTTAGATGAAAACCCGGAACTTATGAGTGCTCCGGTAAGCTATACCAATGATATCCGTTCCATTTCCGCACTGGATAACTTTATTTCCATTAACAATGCAGTAAATGTAGACCTCTTCGGTCAGGTAAATGCAGAGTCTGCTGGAATCAAACACATCAGTGGTGCCGGCGGACAGTTAGACTTCGTTTTGGGTGCATACCTTTCTAATGGTGGTAAGAGCTTCATCTGCTGTTCTTCTACCTTTACAACCAGGGATGGTCAGTTAAAATCCCGTATCCTTCCTACCTTAGATCCAGGATCTATCGTAACCGATACCCGTGCCAACATCCACTATCTGGTAACAGAATATGGTAAAGTCAACTTAAAGGGACTTTCTACCTGGCAGAAATGTGAAGCAATTATCTCTGTCGCACATCCGGACTTCCGTGATGAATTAATCGCAGATGCAGAGAAAATGCATATCTGGAGAAGAAGCAACAAATAACTACGTAACTTTTAAAAATCCCATGGGATTATCCCATGGGATTTTCTTATAAAAAATTTTCTTTTTCTGTTTCAGCTCTATTTTTTCCATGGACGTTTCTTTTCCGTCCAGCCTCTTTCCCTCCAATAGTTTACATCTGCTTCATTCCAGCCCATTCTCTGAAGCATCCGCATTACCTGGAAAAACATTTTCGTTTTCAGGGAAGTATGTACTTTTCCATTCTTTCTTTGAATGACTGCGGCAAGCTTTGTTGTCTTTTTCTCAATGGCTTCTTTTTTCTTTGCACTGACTCCATCCCAGTTTACTGCCCGGACTGCCACACCATATTTATATGTCTTTGCAACTCCCCAGAAAAAGGTGCTGTCTGCCATATCCTTATTGGTGCTTTTCATTCCGCCGCCTGCTGCCGTAGAAATGCAGACTGCCTGCTTGTGAAACATTCTCTCTTCCGGACGATGCACCATCCATCGATATCCATAGTGGTCTAAGAAACTTTTCATCGGACCACTGGCATGATAGACATATACCGGACTTGCCAGAATAATCACATCCGCCTCATCCATTGCTTCTGTCAGTGGGCTCAAATCCCCATAATGGGGACATAACTTTTCATCCTTTTCGAAACACTGGGTACATCCTACACAATAGTGATTAAAATCTCTCGGCAGGAAAAATTCTTTTGTCTCTCCCTGCAATTTGTCTGCAAGCATTTTTGCAATATGATAGGTGGAACCCTTATGATTCTGTCCATAAATGCACACAATTTTCATGTTATCTCTTTTTCCTCTCTTCCACAGATACTGCGATAAATTTCCCAGATTAAAAATCCGGAAAGCGGACCTAAAATAACACCGGCTGTTCCATATATTTTCAGACCTGCATAAATACTGATAATAACCGCCAGCGGATGCACGCCCAGCCCTCTTCCCATAAGCCTTGGCTCCATAAATTCCCGGATAAAGGTACTCAATATAAACAGTATACCATATATCACTGCCGCAAAATACTTTCCACGAAATAAATCGATAATCAGCCATGGAATAAAGACAAGTCCCGTGCCAATAAAAGGCAGTGCATCACTCATGCCAATCAGCACTCCCACCAGAATGGCATAAGAATTTCCGGTAAGGAACAGACCTACTATACATACGCCACTGATTAATGCCAATATAATAAGCTGTGCCTTAAGATATGTTCCACCGGCATGACACATATTTTGAAATATCCGTCCGCCCCAGAAATAAAAGCTGCTTTTTCTCCAACGCTGCACCAGATTATTATAATCACAGAGTATCAGTACTGCCGCCACAACAGTTACAATGCAGATGCCAAAGAATGCTGCCAGTCCCCGCAAAGATGCCAGCGAGCCATTCATCATTGCCGGAATCAGCTTCGTTTCTGCCTGACTGCTGACATATGCCGCACAGTTTTTTCCCCACTGCACCATTGTCTCTGTTTTCATGCCGGTGATTTCCGCAACCCGCTCACAACAACTGCACCAGAGTGTATCTGCTTTTCCAAATAATGCCGGATAATTCGTTATCAGTGATACAAGTTCGCAGATTCCCTTGTATACAAGATAGCCCATCGGCAGAAAAATCACTGCCAGCAGCAACAGCACTGCAGCCGTACTTACAATTCCTTTGGGAAGCTTTGTTTTCTCTGACAGAAAAGCTACTGGTTTACATAATATTCTTGCAATAAGGATTGCCAGTAAAAAAGGAATTACAATCGGCAGTGCGAAACGCATTCCCAAATATACTGCAACTGTAATCCCTGCTAAATATATAATCTTTTTTATAAGTTGTCTTGTTTTCCCAGTCATACCATCAGTATGTGGCATCCCGGACTTTTTTATGTATTATAAATCTGAAAATAAATGAAATGCCTGACCTTTCGGTGTTATCTGAAACTGCATCTTCTTTTTGCTTGTGGGATGCAGAAATTCCAGCCGATAAGAACAAAGTGCCAGTGGAATCGACCTCATTCCCGGCAGACTTTCATTCTTCCTTCCATACTTTCTATCTCCCACCAATGGCCAGCCATGATGCGACATCTGCACACGAATCTGGTGATGCCGCCCGGTTTCTAATTTTACTTCAAGAAGACTGATTTCTTCCGCAGCTTCAGTTTTTTCCGATGTTCCATCCGCTGTACCCGCTCCTGAAGCAGCTTTACCATCTCTGCCATCTCTATCATCTTTATCATCAAGCGTACTACATTCCAGCACCCGATAGGTTAACGCCGCCCGCTTTGCATCTGCGGTTCCCTGTTTTACGACAGAAGAAGTATTACTTCTACCATCCTTCTTAAGAAAGTCAATAAGCTGTCCTTCTTTCGGTTCTGCTTTTCCATATACCACTGTCAGATAATATTTTCCAAAACCGTTTTTCTGCATCTGCTGGTTCAGCTCTGCTGTGGCTTCTTTGGTCTTTCCAAAGACCATTACGCCTTCCACCGGCTGGTCTAAGCGATGGATGATTCCAATAAAGGGAGTCTCTCCTTTTGCAGCAAGATAATTCCGAAGCAGGCTCTCCATATCCTGCTCGCCCATACGCTTCGTCTGCACTGCAATCCCTGCCGGTTTTACACAGACAAGCAGCTTGTCATCCTCATATAAAATATGTTCTGCAATCTTATACATATACTTTTTCCTGCATCTCCTGTGCATTTTCTAATTGTAAAAATAAAGCTGAATTTGTTTTTACATAAATTTTAATACATACAAAGTCAACAATAATAGCTGCCGCAATAAGTAAAGCAAATAACAATGCCACCGGATTAGCTGCTACCAGACCATTTATAATTTAAATCTGTAACCTACCCCCCAGCTCAGACAGCTTTGCTGGCTGACGCGCGCATGCGCATCTATAGACAATCTGGGGCTACACATTCTATAATTTAAATCTGTATCCTACCCCCCAGATTGTCTCGATATACTGAGGCTTTGCGGTATCCATTTCAATCTTCTCACGAATCTTTTTGATATGTACCGTTACGGTTGCGATATCACCAACGGATTCCATATCCCAGATTTCTTTAAACAGTTCTTCCTTGGTAAATACATGATTCGGATTCTGTGCTAAGAATACCAGTAAATCAAATTCCTTTGTGGTAAATGCTTTTTCCTCGCCATTTACCCAGACGCGGCGGGCTGTCTTATCAATCTTGATTCCACGAATCTCAATAATATCATTTTCCTGCACATTGCTGCCAATCAGTCTTTCATAACGGGCAAGGTGTGCCTTTACTCTTGCTACCAGCTCGCTTGGGGAGAATGGTTTTGTGATGTAATCATCTGCACCCAGTCCCAGACCGCGAATCTTGTCAATATCATCCTTCTTGGCAGATACCATAAGAATCGGTGTATTCTTTACTTCACGAATACGTTTGCAGATCTCGAATCCGTCCATGCCCGGAAGCATCAGGTCTAAGATATACATGTCAAAATCAGATGCCAGTGCTTTCTCCAAGCCCCTTGCTCCATCACTTTCGATTTCGACATCGAAACCGCTTAACTCTAAATAATCCTTCTCCAGTTCTGCAATTGAAACCTCATCTTCAATAATCAATACTTTACTCATTTGGAACCTCCTGATATTTTCTCAGTGCAAAATACATGATTGTACCTGTTTCTTCTTTACTGGTTGCCCATATCTTTCCGCCATGGTCTTCAATAATTTTGCGGACAATGGATAAACCGATACCGCTTCCGCCGGTTGCAGAATTTCTTGAAGTATCTGCACGGAAGAACCGGTCAAAGATATATGGCAGGTCTTTCTTTGCAATTCCTTTTCCATTATCTTCTATCTCTACCTGGATAAAATCACCCACATCCTTTACACGAATATTGATAAAGCCCTTCGGCTTATCCAGATATTTGATGGAATTATTAATAATATTATGAATGACACGCTTTAACTGCTCCGGGTCTGCAATAATCTGCACATCATCCCCAGCGTAATTAAAATACGATAAACCAATATTTTTTGCCTCTAAATCCAGACCGATTTCTTCTACGCAGTCATCGAAATATTCCATTACATTTATCTTGCTAAAATTATATGGAATTCGATTAGTATCAATCTTTGAATAAAGTGTCAGCTCATTTAATAGTAAATCCATCTCATTGGCTTTATTATAAATGGTCTTGATATATTTATCCCTTTTTTCCGGCGTATCTGCCACACCATCCATCAGACCTTCCGAATAACCTTTCACAGCAGTAATCGGGGTCTTTAAATCGTGGGCAATATTACTGATTAAAACACGGTTTTCTTTCTCTGATGCCAGCTTCTCTTCTGCAGAATCTTTCAGTCTCTGCCGCATCTCTTCGAAGTTCTGGCACAGCTCGCCAATTTCATCATTGCTGTCTATTTCCAAAGTAAAATCAAGGTTTCCCTCTTTGATATTCTGGGTTGCCATCTCTAACTTCTTAATCGGAGTAATGATGCTCCGGTAATTCCATATGGTAAGCATACCTGCCGTCAACAAAAGTATCAATAACACAGAAATAATAATATCTATCAGAAGTTCCTTCATTTCCGGCACAAGTGATTTAATAGAGGTAATTACAAACAACGTTCCTTCCGAACCATCCGAAAAATCAAAGTCAATCCGCTTAATCATTTCCTGTTTATCACTGTCAATGAAATAGCCGGTCTCTCCCCCTGTCTTTGTATCCATGTAATCCGGCAGATTTTCCGGAACCGTATTCAAATCATTCGTTCCCACATAGACTTCTTCATTATCCCTCATGACAATCAGGTAGGAGTTTTTCCCCTGCAGAGTCTCATTAACCTGCATTAAATATTTCATGTCCAGGAATTTGTCCGGGTCGCTTTCCGCTGTATCCAGTAACTTCTGACAACTGTCCTTTGTCACCCGGTTCCACATCTGCACCGTATTGGTCAGATAACTAATATTTCCATCTTCCACCTGATAGGTGTTGGCAATATCTCTTAACTGAAAATAACGGAATCCGCACATTGCCAACGCGGCCAATGTCACCGGCACAAATATGATAATACAAAATGATATAATCAGCTTTGTCCTTAGTTTCATTCTCAAGCCTCCAGTTTTTCATAATCATAGTATACCACATGCAGTCTCTTTTCCCATGAAAATTCTGAGAATTATTCTAAAGAATTTATAAATTATTTTCCAACCACCCAAAACTCTTTGCTGGTTTTCTCATTAAAACTACGAGAAACACGCTTTGCGAGTTTCTCGAGTTATCGCGGTGCTCGCCAAATCTGCATGCAAGCATGCGATTTTTCTCGCTACTCGCGTAAATGCCAAAAGACCTCTTTCCGGCATTTCAATCATTTCCCTTAAGAAATAAATCTTTTCCGAAAAGAGGTCTTTCTTCTTTATACTATTCTGGAATCTATTCCAATATTATAAGTGTTTCTTTAATTCATCAACTTTGTCCAACGCTTCCCATGGAAGTGCAACATCGGTTCTTCCAAAGTGACCATATGCTGCTGTCGGGCGATAAATCGGTCTGCGTAAATCAAGCATCTTGATAATTCCTGCCGGACGAAGGTCAAAGTTCTCACGGATAATTTCTACTAATTTCTCATCAGAAACTTTTCCGGTACCAAAAGTATCAACCATAACAGAAGTAGGCTGTGCTACACCGATTGCATAAGATAACTGAATCTCACAACGCTCTGCAAGACCTGCTGCTACTAAGTTCTTAGCAACGTAACGTGCTGCATATGCTGCTGAACGGTCAACCTTGGTGCAATCCTTACCGGAGAATGCTCCGCCGCCGTGACGGGCGTATCCACCGTATGTATCTACGATAATTTTACGTCCGGTAAGACCTGCATCACCGTGTGGTCCACCGATTACGAAACGTCCGGTTGGGTTGATGAAAAATTTAGTATTCTCATCAACTAATTCCTTTGGAAGGACTGGGTCAAAAACATATTTCTTAATATCCTCATGAATCTGTTCCTGAGTTACATCCTCGTCATGCTGTGTAGAAAGTACAACTGCCTCTAATCTCTTTGGTTTTCCAGCCTCATCATACTCTACAGAAACCTGTGATTTTCCATCTGGTCTTAAGTATTTTAAAGTACCATCTTTACGAACTTTGGTTAACTGTAATGCCAGTTTGTGAGCTAACGAAATCGGATATGGCATATATTCCGGTGTCTCGTTGGTTGCATAACCAAACATCATACCCTGATCTCCGGCACCGATTGCTTCAATCTCCTCATCGGTCATTTTATTTTCTTTTGCTTCCAAAGCCTTGTCAACACCCATTGCAATATCCGGTGACTGCTGGTCTAATGCTACCATAACAGCACAGGTATGTCCGTCAAATCCGGTTTCTGCATGGTCATAACCGATTTCATTTACAGTATTTCTTACAATTGCAGGAATGTCTAATTTTGCCTTTGTAGTAATCTCTCCTGTTACAAGTACAAATCCGGTACAGCTTGCTGTCTCACAGGCAACACGGCTCATTGGATCCTCTGCCATACATGCGTCAAGAATTGCATCTGAAATCGCATCACACATTTTGTCTGGATGTCCTTCTGTTACGGACTCTGATGTGAATAATCTTTTTTCCATCGTTTTCTCCTCTCGTTTTGTTGATTCCCTTATTAAGTATCTGGTGGATGCGCTTGGCTCCTCTTTCTTCCAGACCTTTTTTCGCTGCTCGCGTAAAATAAAAAAACCGCTTACATCATAAGCGGACCCGATAACGGTAAAGATAATCAAATCCTCTTATTGTTCGACTTGCTCGCTCAGGTTGGCACCTTCCTTATGTTGTGGGGTTGCCGTGACTTCATTGATCCTATGTATCTCCATCACTCTGAATAAGAGAAATTACAATATTGAATTTTCAAATCTCTATGGGAGAGAATACACCTATTATATCGAAATGTCAAGCACCATATTTTCTCATCAACAGAGAAAACATTCCTTATTACTTTTTGTATCCTTTTGACAAATTTTTCCGATTTTTACTGTTAAGATTGACATTTTTAGCAAAAAGAATATACTTAAATAGGAATATAATTGTGATTTGTTCTATCATAATTATAAAATCCATCCAGAATGAGGACCACATGCATGAAAGAATATCAGACAAAAGATTTGTTACCAGGTATGGTTACAGCAATTCCTGTCCGCACCAAGCGTGGACAGCTTATTATTAATCCGAATGTAGAACTTACGCGTACCCTGATTTCCAGACTGGAATTTTATGGCATCGCCAGTGTGCAGATTACAGAAAATAAACAGGTCGCTACTCCAATGGAAACGCCAAAAGATCCGGCATATTTTCCTGCCAAAAGCCCTGTTTCTGCACCAAGTCCGGTTTCTGATGCTTCTTACTCACAGAAGCTCAAAAGTTCTCCGGAATTCCAGCGTTTTCAGGTGGATTTCACCCTGCGTTCCCAGGATTTAAAGAACTGTTTTGATGCTTATCTTTCCGATGGAGGAACCGTAAACAAAGAAGAGCTTTTATCAAAGACCATTTCTTTAGTAAGTCCAAAGCAGACCACTCTGGATGTCTTTGATATGTTACATAATATGCGTCAGGTCAACGACAGCACCTATGCACACAGTCTGAATGTTGCCATCATCTCCCGTATTATCGGAAAATGGCTGCATTTTTCCAATGAAGAATTAGACACTCTCACCCTTGCCGGTCTGCTTCATGACATCGGTAAGACAAAAATTCCGGATGAGGTCTTAAATAAAGACGGAAAATTAACAGATGAAGAATTCCAGATGATTCGTAATCATCCGAAATATGGCTACGATATTTTAAAATCCCAGCCATTAAATTCCCATATTAAAAAGGCAGCTCTCATGCACCATGAACGTTGCGATGGTTCCGGTTATCCAATGGGGCTTACCATGGAAGAAATCGATGACTATGCACTCATCATTGCGATTGCCGATGTTTACGATGCCATGACAGCAGCACGCTCCTATCGTGCTCCCCTTTGTCCGTTTGAGGTAATTGCCGAATTTGAAAAAGACGGTCTGCAGAAATATAAGCCAAAGTATATTCTGACCTTCTTAGAGAATATTGCCAATGCATACCAGAACAACCGGGTTATGTTAAGTGATGGTACTTCTGCCCGCATTGTTTTATTGAATCATCGTCGTCTTTCCAAGCCACTGGTTCAGTTAGATGATGGAGCCTGTATTGACCTTGAGAAAAGTCCTTTATATATCAAAGCAATCATATAAACTACGAGAAACACGCTTTGCGAGTTTCTCGAGTTATCGCGGTGCTCGTCAAATCTGCATGCAAGCATGCGATTTTTCTCGCTACTCGCGTAAAAAAAATATCTGATAACTATGCCTCATTTGCAGCATATTTACCAGATATCTTTTTTTGGTTATGATAACGCTTTTTAACACTTCTGTCTCATTGCAATATTCATATTAGTATTTATATTCAAAACTTTCTATATTGTGATGCTCTTATCTTATGATACTTTCAATGTGAATTTCTGGATTTCTTTCTCGGAACTTACCTTTTCAATCATTGCACCAAGGGAAGCTAATTTCTCTTCAAAATGTTCATATCCACGTTCAATATAATAAATATCATCTACAATGGTGATGCCTTCTGCTGCAAGACCTGCAATTACAAGGGCTGCACCTGCTCTTAAATCCGGAGCACTGACTCTTGCACCTGTGAATTTTTCAACACCGGTAATAATTGCAATATTGCTCTCTACTTTCACCTGTGCACCCATACGGGTCAGTTCATCTACATATTTGAAACGGTTTTCAAAAATACTCTCCGTTACGGTACTTGTTCCTTCTGCTAATGCTAAAAGCACCGACATCTGTGGCTGCATATCTGTTGGAAAGCCAGGATACGGTAAAGTAGTTACCTGGGTATGATGCAATGGCTTGCTGGATACCACACGTACTGCATCATCAAATTCTTCCACTTCACAACCAATTTCAATTAACTTTGCTGTGGTTGCCTCTAAATGCTTGGGAATAACATTTTTAACAGTTACATCACCTTTGGTTGCAGCCGCTGCAAACATAAAAGTTCCTGCTTCAATCTGATCCGGAATAATAGAATATTCTGTTTTATGAAGCTTCTCTACACCCACAATACGGATGACATCTGTTCCTGCACCACGGATATTTGCTCCCATGCTGTTTAAGAAGTTTGCTACGTCTACGACATGTGGCTCCTTAGCTGCATTTTCAATAATTGTCTTTCCCTCTGCCATGGATGCCGCCATCATAATGTTAATGGTTGCTCCTACAGAAACTTTATCTAAATAAATATGGTTTCCCACCAGATGTTCTGCAGTAGCAGAAATTAACCCATGCTGAATATCAACATCGGCTCCTAACGCGCGAAAACCTTTCAGATGAAGGTCAATCGGACGGGTTCCGATTGCACAGCCACCCGGAAAAGCCACTTCTGCTTTCTTATATTTGCCAAGTAATGCTCCTAACAGATAGTAAGAAGCTCTGATTTTATTAATATATTCATAGTCCACGCTCAAATCATGAATCAGCGAACCATTAATCTTTACCTTATGTTCTCCAAGACGCTCTATCTTAGCACCAATTCCCTCCATGGCACTTAATAACACATTAATATCACGAACGTTTGGTAAATTATCTATTATTACGGTCTCATCCGTCATAATTGCTGCCGCAAGAATTCCCAGTGCAGCATTCTTAGCTCCACCAATCTCAACTTCGCCAACCAAAGGATTTCCACCTTTAATCACATACTGTTCCATCTCGCACCTCTATGCTTAGATTCCCTACAAAATTACAAACAAAATATTATAGTAACTTATTTCCTCTTTTGTCAAGTATTTCTCGTACCTCAAAAGAATTATCTACAATAGTATTATTATATTATATATTCACTGACTTGTAAATCGAAATTAATTCAGATAGTTCACCGGATTTACCTGGGAACCATTAATTAATATCTCAAAATGCACATGCGGACCTGTAGAACGTCCCGTACTTCCGCTTAATGCAATCACTTCACCCTGTGATACGCTCTGCCCTGCTTTTACCAGTAATTTACTGTTATGTGCATAACGTGTCATTCTTCCATCCGGATGGCTGATTAAGACGCAGTTGCCATATCCGGAAACATAGCCGGCACTGACTACTACACCATTGCTGGATGCAAATACCTTGGTTCCGGTCGGACATGCCCAGTCAATTCCTTTATGCATTCTGCCCCATCTTCTTCCAAAACCGGAAGAAACTCTTCCGCCAATCAGCGGTTTAATGTAAGTTGGCGGTATCTTGGTTCCACGCTCAATAACTGCCGGCGTTGACTCTGTCAGTATGGTCTGGTGGATCATACTCCGCTCCGTCTCAATTCCATTCTCTGTTGTCACCACCATATTAACCTCGCGATGTCCGGTAGTTCCCTCTGCAAGCACCACCTCGTCGGTCGTATACCAGGAATCATTCGGTACAATCTCCGGCTCTGCGGTATAATCCTCTTCATATACTACGCCTTCGCTGATCCGTAAGCTGATGTCCGGCTGAGGCACCGACAGAATCAGTTCTTCACCGGCACTGATTACTGCATCTTCCCCGGACAATCCATTGAGTGCTATAATTGCTGCCACCGATGTATCATGCTCCTGTGCAATAACCGACAGACAGTCTCCCGGCTGTATCTCATATATTTTATTCGTTTCTTTCTCTTTTGTTACTTCTTCCACCGCGGCATCTATATCCGTCAGAGTGTCCGCTGCTACCAGATTGGTGAACACTTCCACATCCTGTGCAAATTCCATCGAAAGAATTCCGGTTTCATAATTATTTTCCCCGGGATTCTCCTGTGCATCGGAAAGATAGATTCCAAGCTGCTGCACAATACCGGCATCCGCAGAATCTTCTGTTTTTTCTGAAACGCCTGCCTCTTTTAAGTTTGCAAGAAGCATTCCCTCCTGATGATCTGTTTCCTTTTTGAACTCTACCTCAAACCGATTGTCCGTATCCTGTTCTTCCTTCAAACGTCCTAAAAACGTTTCTACTTCATCTAAAGTTGCAAAAGAAAGCTGGTTTTCACCGGCACTTACCGTATATGCAAAGATTTCTCCGGAATTTTCTTTCTTAAGCTCCTTTGTAATCTTTTCTTTTAATGCAGTTTCACTTAACAGTTTCTGAAATGGCTTATGGCTTTCTGTTGTCTCATAAGAAATCTCCTGCATCAGATAGCCTTCACTCTCTTTTGCCATTTGCCGCCGGCTTTCGTGTACTGCCTTTTCCACATTTGTCTTGCTGCTGACACAGCCTACCACTTTATTATTTACGGTTACCACAAAATAATTCTGTCCCAGTGAAAATTTCTGCAAAAGTACCACCAGTACCAGACAGACGAAAAATATGCCTGCTGCCCACATGCGGATACGAATCTTTTTATCGACTTTTCCA
Source organism: Roseburia amylophila (assembly GCF_025567465.1). Classification (NCBI taxonomy): domain Bacteria; kingdom Bacillati; phylum Bacillota; class Clostridia; order Lachnospirales; family Lachnospiraceae; genus Roseburia; species Roseburia amylophila. Next base: position 77,549 of record NZ_JAOQKI010000003.1, on the reverse strand, counting down.
ATTCTATTTAAAGTTGTTGATTTCTTTTTCTGCTCCTGCATCTTATCTGACTTCTTCATTTTATCTGATTCCTGCATCTTCACAGGTTCCTGTGCATTCCCTGGTATCTGCATCTTTTATTCCATCCCGAGTTTTTCTTTTACTGCATCGATTGTTTCACGAATTGACAATCCCTCTTCGTTTACTGTTACATCCGCATATTTTTCATAGTATGCAGTTCTCTCATCATACAAATCTTTCAGCGTCTGGCCATCATTCAATACCACACCGCGGTTTTTCAAATCACCAAGACGCTCTTCTAATGTCTCATAAGATACACTCAGATAAAGTACGGTTGCAATTTCTTTATAATGCTCCATGGCATTTGCACAATATACTGCACTGCCTCCTGTGGCAATGACTGCTCTATGTCCTTCTATGCTGCTGTTTACCTCATCCTCAATCTCAAGAAATCCTTCTGTTCCATGCTCTGCAATCAGCTCACACAAAAGCTTTCCAGTCTGCTGCTGGATGACTAAATCTGCATCCACAAAATTATAGCCTAATGCCTTCGCCAATACGACACCTACAGTACTTTTTCCTACGCCCGGCATTCCGATTAATACGATATTGTCTTTCATTCCATACTCCTGTATCTATGTGATAGAAAAGAAGCAGAAAAATAAATTTTCTGCTTCTCTATGTTCTTGTTACTTTATAATTTCTGCAATTATTCTGTTGCTGCCTCTGATGCTGTCTCTGTCTCACTTACAGATTCTGTTTCTGTATCTGTTTTCTTGATGGTATAGAGCTTATCAAAGTTAACAGCTGCCCATACATCATCATTTACCGTCCATTCTTTTTCTTCCTTGTAGCTGTCGCATACTTCAGTATATTTATCGGACTGACGCTGAGAAACAATTGTTTCTTTCTCTTTGTCGGTTGCATCACGGTCAAATTCACTGTCTAAGCGGATAACATAATATCCTTTTCCATCTACGGAAATCATGGAAGAAACTTCTCCCTCTTTTAACGCATCTGCTGCTGTAATAACGGATGCATCCATACTTCCGGTTGCTGTTCCATCTTCACCGATTTCATCACTGCCGTATGAATAAGTGCTTACAGTATATCCGTTGTCTGTTGCTGCTGCATCAAAATCGGTTTTCGCTTCTTCTGCGATTTTCTCTGCAGTTTTTTCTAATTCTGCCTTCTCATCATCGGTATATTCCACATAATTCTTGCTGTCATCATAATGTGCCTCGGTAGAAACCTTGATATAACTGAATGTTCTCTGTGCCGCTTCTTCATCAGAAACTTCGGTATCTACAGTTGCAATGATTGCATTATGCATCTTCTTCTGAATCAGGTTCAGTCGAAGCATTTCTGCTACATATTCTTTCTTGGCACCCATGGTCCTGATTGCTTCCTTGCTATTGTCATCCATGAACTGCTGTGCTGCAGTATCAATATCAGAAAGCTCCTCATCCGTTATTTCCACACCATAGTCTTTCATATGGTCTTCCAAGAGATAATTGGTCTGAATCTGTGTCAGGATTCCATCTTTTACATTATCCTGCATAGTCTTACCGTTTCCGGATAAATCCTGTGACCACATATTTTCCTTAGCATATCCCATGGTAATATAGCTGTCATAGGATACTGCTGTATACTGTGCCATAAAGTTGGCAAGTCCAAGTGAAATCTCTTTATCTCCTAATGTAGCAACAACTGCATCTTCATCGATTCTGCTGCCACATCCTGTCATAGCTACGGAAGCTGCAGTAACAACCGCCAATGCAAGTGCTGTGAATTTCTTAAATCTCATATCACGTTCCTCCAAAATATTTATCATCGTTCTATTATAGTGCTTTTTCGTACATGCCGCAAGATTTTTATGCAGTTAAGCATCCTTTTTTATGGTTTTTTCTACCAGAATCGTCTGCACATCCAACACAAACTGGCGGATATAGTCGATACTGCTGCCTGATACTGTCCGGCTGTTGGTTCCCCGGTTCAGCACAAAATACGGTCCTTTCTGATCTGGTATAAATTTCAACGCATGATCATATTTTGACAGAAGTTCCGGTATTTTTGCCGGATTCACCGCAGCTTTTTCATACATGACAAAGCGCACTGTATTGCCACGCTCTACCACTTCCTTCATATACGCCTGATGCGCCAGCACTTTTATCAATGCAATGGAAAGAAGGTTTGTTACTGATTTTGGCGGGTCTCCAAAACGGTCTGTCAGCTCATCAAGCATCTCATCACTTTCTGAATCATTTTCAATGGCTGCAATTCGTTTATAAATATCCAGCTTCTGTGTCTCGTTTGGAATATAGGACGGTGGGATAAATGCATCCATTTCCACATCTACTGTTGTATCGAAGCTTTCTTCCACTCCGATTCCCTTCTCCTGTTTGACAGCCTCATTGAGCATCTTGCAGTAAAGGTCATAACCGACTGCCTCCATGTGTCCGCTCTGCTGGGCACCCAGCAGGTTTCCGGCTCCACGGATTTCCAAATCCCGCATGGCAATCTTAAAGCCGCTTCCTAAGTCTGTATATTCCTTGATTGCAGCCAGACGTTTCTCTGCGATTTCTTTTAACATTTTATCCCGGCGGTACATTAAGAACGCATATGCCGTCCGATTGGAACGCCCTACTCTTCCGCGAAGCTGATAGAGCTGTGACAGTCCCATATTATCCGCATCATGAATAATCATGGTATTTACATTGGAAATATCAAGCCCCGTCTCGATAATCGTTGTAGATACCAGCACATCAATCTCTCCGTTGATAAACTGATACATAATATCCTCAAGTTCCCGTTCCTTCATCTGTCCGTGGGCAAATGCCACATTAGCATCCGGCACCAGTTCTGAAATTTTCGCTGCCATTTCTGCAATCTGGTTTACCCGGTTAAATACATAATAAACCTGTCCGTCTCTTGCTAATTCCCGGCAGATTGCCTCCCGCACCATTTCTTCATTATATTCCATGACATAAGTCTGGATTGCCACACGATCCATCGGCGGCTCCTCTAAAACACTCATATCGCGGATTCCGATAAGGCTCATATGCAATGTCCTTGGAATTGGTGTTGCCGTTAAAGTCAGCACATCCACATCCTTTTTCATCTGCTTGATTTTCTCTTTATGAGCCACACCAAAACGCTGCTCCTCATCGATAATGAGAAGTCCCAAATCCTTAAATTTCACATCCTCAGAAAGCACTCTGTGGGTTCCGATAATAATATCCACCATGCCTTTTTTCAAATCTTCGATGGTTTTCTTCTGCTCTTTTGGGCTGCGGAAACGGCAAAGCAAATCTACTCTTACCGGGAAATCTTTCATCCGCTGGGCAAAGGTATTATAGTGCTGCTGCGCCAGGATTGTGGTCGGTACTAAATAAACTACCTGTTTTCCCTCCTGCACCGCCTTAAAGGCAGCACGGATTGCCACCTCCGTCTTGCCATATCCTACGTCTCCGCAAATCAGACGATCCATAATCTTGGTGCTTTCCATGTCCTTCTTGGTTGCTTCAATGGCAAGTTCCTGATCTTCTGTCTCCTCAAATGGAAACATCTCTTCAAATTCCTTCTGCCATACAGTATCCGGACCATAGACATAGCCTTCTTTGTTCTGCCGGATAGCATAGAGTTCCACCAGTTCGTGGGCAATTTCTTTTACCGCACCACGCACTCTGGTTTTTGTCTTATCCCAGTCCGGGCTGCCCAGCCGGTTTAACTTCGGTTTCTTGGCATCGGAACCGGCATATTTCTGAATCAGTTCCAGCTGGGTTGCAAGAATATAAAGATTGCCTCCCTTGGCATATTCAATCTTGATATAATCCTTGACTTTTTTATCGACTTCGATTTTCTCGATTCCACGATAAATGCCAAGGCCGTGATTTTCATGTACCACATAATCACCTACATGAAGGTCACGAAAGCTCTGTATCTTTTCTCCCTCATAGAGGCGGTGTTTCTTCCGTTTCTTCTTTTCCTGCCCGAATATATCACTTTCTGTGATAACCGCAAATTTAATCAGCGGGTATTCGTATCCACGTTTTACTTTTCCATAGGCAGTTAAGATTTCTCCCGGCTGCAATTCCCGTTCAAAATCTTTGGCATAATAACAGCTCACCTCTTCTTCCTGTAAATCCTTCGCCAGATGCTCTGCCCTTGTCTTAGATGCGGATAATACAACGACCCGGTATCCGTTTTTCTTATAATTCTTTAAATCCTTTACCAGCGTTGCAAAGCTGTTATTATAGGAATTCACACCCTGCACCTGAATATGGTAACGGTTCGTAATGTCTAACTCCCGCACCTTCATATCCAGTGCTGCCAGTGCAAGTCCGTGGAAACTCTGCATCTTCACAGTAATTTCCTTTCCGGTAAAGAGCGTTTCTGCCTGTCCCGGCAGAATATAACCCTTCTCCAAGCGCTGCTTCATGCTCTCTTCAAATTCCTGCTCTGTCACTCTGCCCTTTTCCATCAGCCGGGCAGGTTCATCCAGGACTAAAAGAGTCTCGTCTTTGCCAAAATAATCCAAAAGGCTTACCGCCTCCGGGAAGAAATATGCAAGGCTGCTGTCCAAATTAGCTGCACCACCTAATTCTTCTATCTCTTCTTCCAAAGCAGCCGCCGTCTGTTTGATGCGATGGCCTTCTTCATTTTTCATCTGGTCGCGGAACTTCTTTTCTGCTTTTACCGCTTCCTGTCGAATTTTCTTCAAGCCTGCCTGCTTCCGTTCTTCCGTCAGCACCAGTTCCGTTGCAGGATACAACGTAATTTCTTCCAAATTCTCTATGGAACGCTGGCTCTCCGCCTCAAAGCTTCGCAGGGAATCAATGGTATCTCCCCACATTTCAATACGCAGCGGATTTTCTTCCGTCAGAGGATATATATCAAGGATTCCTCCACGCACCGCAAATTCTCCCGGCATTTCCACCTGATAATTGCGCACATACCCCATCTGCAAAAGCCGCTTTGTCTCTGCCTCAAAGTCTAATTCGTCTTCCACCTTATAAGTACGCACCGCTTCTTTAAAGGCTTCAAGTCCTGCCATCCGGTTCATCAGTCCGTCAAAAGTCAATACCACTGTAACCGGCTTCTTTTCGGATAAACGTTTTAACAGGGCAATCCTCTCTCCGGTAAGCTGATTACTTCTGATATCCGACTGATAAAATAAAATATCCTTCGCCGGGAAATAGAGAGTCTCCCTGTCGAAAAAACGATAATCTTCTAAGATTTCCCTTGCTTTTTGTTCGTTAAAAGTAACGATGATTTTATTTCTAAAACCATCGTTCGCCGCAAATACCATATGTGCCTTCTGCGCATCCATGCATCCGGATATCTGAACGATACCTTGATTGCTCTTTAGCTGCTTTAAGGCATTTTGCAATTCTTCCAGTTCCGAAAGGGGCTGCAAAAATACATTCATAATGTTCTTCCTTTAATTATAGTCATTCATTGCCTGTTCGATTTTTCCATCGACAATCAGTTCTACCGCAGATACCGCATCTAAAAATGCTTCCTCTGCCAGTTTCCGGTCTGCCTTATCCATATGGCCAAGGACATGGTCTGCCAAATCCCAGCCCTGTGGTTTCTCACCGACACCTACCTTGATCCTAGCAAACTGCTCTGTTCCCACCTGCGCAATGATATTTTTAATTCCATTGTGTCCGCCGGCACTGCCTTTTTTACGAATCCGTATTCTTCCCGGTGCCAGGCTGATATCATCAAAAATCACTAACAGTTCACTGGCCGGATCCACTTTATAGAAATTTACTGCTTCAGCGATACTTTCTCCGCTTAAGTTCATAAAAGTCTGTGGCTTCACCAGAACAACTTTTTCACTTCCGATCATTCCTTTGCCGCAGATTGCTTTATACTTTTTTTCGTCCATCCTTATATTATATTTTTCTGCCAGTACATCCATGACATCAAAGCCAACATTATGTCTGGTATGTTCATATTTCTTTCCAGGATTTCCAAGTCCCGCTATAATGTACATTCTTTCTTCCTTCTTCTGATGATTTCTGCAGCTGATTCTAACTGCTTCTGGTCATTTACTCCATTGATGTCTTCCGGGCTTTCCAGTGCAAATGCATCTACACGAAGTCCTTTATCCTTTAATATCGCAAGCGTATCCGGCAGATAATATTCACCCTGTGCATTATTCGGCTGAATCTTATCCAATGCCTGTGATAATTCCCAGGTATTAAATACATACATTCCGGAATTAATCTCATGGGATTTCAACTCTTCTTCGTTTGCATCCTTATGTTCTACGCTCTTTATAAATTCTCCGGATTCATTGCGGATAATTCTTCCGTATCCGGTCGGGTCATCTATCGTTGCTGACAATACGGTTACTGCATTTTTATGCTGGATATGATGCTTCAAAAGCTGCTTTAAGGTTGCAGATGTAATCAGTGGCGCATCTCCAAAAAGAATCAGTGTATGTCCTTCTTTTCCCAGAAAATCCTTGGCACATTTTACCGCATGACCAGTTCCAAGCTGCTGCTCCTGCAGTACAAATGTTACATCATCTTTATGTGAAATGGTATTCTCTACCTCTTCATGCTTATAGCCTACCACCAGACAGATATCCTCCGCTCCTGCTCCTTCTGCCGCTTCAATTACATAATCTACCAGACACTTTCCGTCTATTGTATGCACTACTTTCGGAAGGTCTGACTGCATTCTGGTTCCCTTTCCAGCTGCCAATATTACCGCTTTTAATGCTTCCATATTTTTATCCTCTTTATTCCTCTCCGGCTTTCTGCCGAAAATACTGTTATATTTTAGTATAC